>CAREUR010000014.1 GCA_948968885.1 uncultured Eubacteriales bacterium
TTAAAAGTTGGAGGAATCACAATTATGAAAACAATTTTAGTTCTTGGCGTTGGCCAGATCGGCAAAGCAATAACAAGAAGAATTATTGAACAGAAGCCCGAAAAGATTATCTTACATAATTTAACCAAAAACGAATCTGATAACTGCTGCAAATATTTTTCTAAATACTGCAAAAATATTGAATTGATCTCGTCGTATGGCAACATTTTCATGCCGTATGAATTTAACAAGCTAACAAATATGCAGGAAAAGCTAAAATGCAAGGACGAGCTTTTGCAATTTTACTATTCTGACTTGGGGCCCGATATTTTGAAAAAATCCACTTTATATGAGTTGGTTCAAAAATGGCGCCCAGATTTAATCGTGGATGCGATAAACTCCGGAACGGTCCTTGGCAATCATTATAAGCCAGAGTTGATATTAAGCAAAGTCAGCAAAAGTGCGCAAATTGACGTCAACACTTCTGTGAGCATCCTTCTTAACGACTTTGTGCCTAAGGCCATAAACTTTGTGTACTCTTTGAAGCTCGCCATGGAGGACTTTAAGGTAAAAAAATATTTAAAAATCTCCACAACAGGCCTTGGCGGAATGGGCATGAACATGCCGTACACTCACGGGGATACACCAAAATCCTCGCTCTCTTTTGCCTTGATGGGCAAGATTTCTGCCGCTGGGGTTTTGCATCAGCTCCTGTGGAACCTATCTCACACTACAAACCTTAACATCAGCCTCTTGATTCCGGCAACGTTTGTGGGCTACGATAGCACAAAGTTTGAGCCGATTGAAACTGATGTGGGATTAGTCAAAAAAATTAATAATCCTAAAAAGCTGAGGCTCAATGAAGGCGACACGCTTGAATATTCTAGGGGAGTCAGCGAAGAATATCTTAAATTTCCGGTTGTTCGCGCGGGAGAAAATCACGTTTACTCTTTGTACGAGCTCTCTGCACTCACGGCCGTCGGCCAAATGGAGGCTATAACCAAGGAGGAAGTCGCCAACGCCGCCATCGAGGACATCTGCGGCCAAACCAAGAAAAACATGCTAAACTACATGGACTCTGGCATGCTGAGCTCGACTTTTGCCGGCAAAACCATGGTAGAGAAGATAAAAACAGAGCTTTTAAATTTGATGCAGGAAAACCGCGCAACAAGCATCGCAACGGGAAATCTAGGCGTTACCGTCGCAAAGCGGTTGTATGAGCTGTATATGATCAAGAAGGTCTGCAAAACCGTGGACGACCTGAAAAAAATAGACATCAAAGAGCTGTATGACTTGATTGTTCAAAATTTGGAGTCCGACAAAGATTTAATAATAGAAATGCTGTCGCTAGGCCTGCCGATAGTTACAGAAAACGAGAACGTGTACATAGGCGATTACAGCTTGTTTCCGGGCAAAGATAGCAATCTGACAATCACACGGGAGCGTCTAGAAAAGTGGATTCAGGTGGGTTGGGTGGACCTTCGCGCCGAGAACATCTTATTTTGGAAAGAGACCATAGACTATGTCTATAACGACGCGAAAAAGGTTTTAGAGGACAAAAATTTCATTCTAAACAGAGACGCTGCCGCCATCGACAACGACTACGACATCGGCGAAATCCTCGCGTACTATTATAATCTGCAAGAAAAAGGCCGCAAAACTTGCAATATTTAGAAAATCTAGATAAAACAAAGAAATCTCGTCTCTCCCCTTCTTGACTTATAATGCACGCAATGTTTTTAAATTTGCGGCAGAATTTTAGCAAGAAGGGGGCTTTTTATGCACACCACGCCAAATTAAGGAGGCTTTAATCATGGCACAATTTTTTATCATTTTACAGCAACTGTTTGTCTTCGCCTTTTTTGTGGCCATCGGAATTTTATGCGTCAAATGCAAAATCTTCGATGAATCCTCACTCAATTCAATATCAAAATTCATAATAAACGTCTCAATGCCCATCATGATGATCTGCAACCTCTTGGCAGGCCCGTCTTTTGGCGATTTAATCGCCGCATCGCCGATATTTATAGTATATCTGGCTTCTTTCGTGCTTTTATATCTTTCAAACTGCGTTATAGTGCGGTTCTTCAATTTTGATCCTCAAAAAACTAACATTTACAAAGCCATGGCGACCTTCTCAAATGCAGGTTTCATCGGAATTCCACTGATTTTAGCGCTGTATGGCAAAGAGGGCGGAATTTTTATGTCCCTGTGCATAGTTGTAGACCAATTTATGCTTTGGACTTTAGGTGTAAAACTGGCCTCAAACCTAAACACATATAACTTTAAATGCTTAAAAAGCTTCATAAATCCAGCCTTGTTAGCAATAATTTTCTCACTAGCTTCTATTGCAATAGGTTTAAAGCTGCCCGAAGTGATATTCTTAGCCTTAGCTCCGCTTGGGAACATGACTCCGGCGCTTTCCATGATATACATCGGCGGACTTTTCTGCTTTTTCAATATCAAAAAATACCTGATAAATTGCGAAATATACATCTTGATCCTCTTCAAAATGGTTTTGTTCCCAGTAGCAGTCTGGTCAGTCCTAAAGTTTACTCCAATTGCAGAAAACATCTCCAAAACAGTCGTGTTGCTCTGCGCGCTGCCGTCAATGTCCGCAATAGCCATTTTAGCAAAAAAGTATAACAACAACGCAGAGTACGCCATATCAACATTGTTAATCACCAGCGCTTGCAGCCTCGTGACAGTCCCACTAGTTAGCTTTTTGATGAGCATAATTTAACTTTTATTTTAAAAGCAAAAAAATAGCACTCTTCAAATCAGGTTAAACCGAAATGAAGAGCGTCATTATAAAAAAACAATTTTAAAAAATTCGAAAGTCTCCCATAGGCCAATACCTCAAAATCGCACAGCCATAAAGTTTGTTTACATATACAAAACCAATTGGCTTGTCTCTACTGTCCATTGAACGATTTCGATTATCGCCCAAAACGCAAATACGACCATCATGCAGCAAATATACAGTATTATTAAGGATAGATCCGTCACCACGCCGTGCAGTAGGGGCGTTAATATAATCTTCCTTTAAAAGCTGGCCGTTCACGTAAACTTCATGCTTATCGTAATCAATTTTAACGGCGTCCCCCGGAAGGCCAATAACGCGCTTTATAATATTTTTGCCTAGCTGTTCGTTAGTGTCAATAGTAACAATGTCGCCTCTTTTCGGGGTATACATAAACTTATACACCAGCAACCTGTCGCCATCATGCAAAGTCGGCAGCATCGAGTCGCCAGAAACCGTAAAGAACATGACAAAAATAGTAATAAAAAAGCATGTAGAAAAAGCAAAAAGCAATGAGCTTCCCCACTCAAAGACCTCTTTAATAACCCTAGAAACATTCTCGTTATCTAAAGACCCATTAATAACAACTCCGCGTGTTTTGCCATCCATAAAAGCACCTCCATATTTTTACTGCAACAAAAATATAAAAGTAGGGACACAAGGCCCCCAAATTAAGCTTTAGCGAATTTTCTCTTTAACCTTAGCAGCCTTGCCAAGCCTGTCGCGCAGATAATAAAGTTTACTTCTGCAAACCTTACCATGCCGAGTAACCTTAATATCCTTTACATTAGGCGAATGAAGTGGAAAAACCCTCTCCACGCCAACACCATAAGAAACTCGACGAACAGTAAAAGTCTCTGCAACACCGCTGCCCTTGCGAGCAATAACGGTGCCTTCAAACATCTGAATCCTTTCCCTCTCGCCCTCTTTAATATTAACGCTAACCTTAACAGTGTCGCCAATATTAAACTCCGGCACTTCGCTTTTCACAGAATCCTGCGAAATAATTTTCAATGCATCCATAATCCATCCTCCAAAACATAAAGCAGTCATACAAAAAGCAGTGGACTGCTCGCCTTAATAAGTAGCGCAAAAGCTACAAATTAAACCCCACCGACAAAATTTTCATTAGCGGCCATCAGTTTTAATATTATACCACACAAAGCGAATTTTTGCAACACATTTTTTTACACTATTCATCCGCAGAGGTGTCGGTGTCTTCAAATTTTTCAGACTCCGCCTCACCACTAGCAACGGCGTCTTCTCCATTATTATCTACTTCAGGTTGAACATCATAGGCCGAATTCATTTCCTCTTCGTCTGAGCCGGCCTCATCGCCTTTATCCTCAAGCAAAGACTTAATCGACAAACTGATTCTATGGCGGTCAAAGTCGATATCAATAATTGCGGCCTTAACTACGTCGCCAATCGACAAAACATCGCGCGGTTTATCAACCCGACGGTTAGAGATTTGAGAAACATGAATCAAGCCATCAATGCCCGGCAAAAAGTTAGCAAAAGCGCCGTAATCCGTCAAGCCAACAATCTTAGCATCAACAACGCTCCCCACCGGATAGTCATTCTTAAGCGTCTCCCAGGGGTTCTCGCCGTTATCCTTATAAGTCAAAGAGATCTTCCCAGCGTCCTTATCAAAGCTCTTAACCCAAACCTCAACTTCGTCGCCCAAATTCAAAACGTCAGAAGGGTGCTTAACCCGGTCCCAAGAGAGTTCCGAAATATGAACCATCCCGTCAATCGGCCCCAAATCAATAAAAGCGCCATAATTAGTAAACGACTTAACCTTGCCACGAAGAGTTTTGCCCACTTCAAGAGTATCAAAAAAGCTCTCAATGTCCGCTTTCTTAGCATCCATCAAAACCGAACGAATCGAGCCCACAGCCCTGCGGCGCCGCTCGTTAACGTCTATAATCCGAAGCTTAACCTCTTTGCCCTTCAAGTCTTCCAAGCTTTCGCCGCGAGAAACCGTGGCAAGCGAAGCCGGAATAAAAACCTTAATGCCGTTGGTAACCACGATAATACCGCCATTTATGACGTTGGTAACCTTGCCAGACAAGACAGCACCGTTCTCCTTGGCCTCAATAATCTCCTTAAAGCCCTCCAAAGCGTCAATTCTCTTCTTAGAGAGCATAATAGTTCCATCCTGATCATTCGTGCGCATAATCAAAAGATTCAGCTCATCGCCGATCTTAACAACGTCCTCAGGCTTAGCGTTAGGGTCGTTAGAGAGCTCATCAGCCGGAATAAACCCAGCTTGCTTGCGACCAACGTCCACATAAACCTCATTCGGAGCGATTCCAACAACCGTTCCAACCACCTTATCGTCCGTAGTCAAGCTCTTTAAAGACTCCTCCAGCATTTGCTCAAAACTTGCCTCTTCCCCTTCATTCTGCCCAACATCATCGTTATTCTCTAAAAAATCTTCCATCTTCCGTTTAACCTCCTCTATAATATCAACCGGTGTCGATGCCCCGGCGGTAATTCCAATTAATTTCGCCTTTTTTATATCATCAAATCGCAAATCATCAGCAGTTTCTATAAAAAAAGATTTACAATTTTTTTGGCAAATATCAAATAGCTTCGCGGTGTTAGAGCTCTCTCGCCCCCCGATAACAAGCATAACATCGGCCTTTTTAGATAATTTGCAAGCCTCATCCTGCCGGCTAGCGGTAGCCCCACATATTGTGTGAAAAATTTTAACGCCTTCAAACTTCGAGCGTAAAAAGTCCGCACAACGCCGCCACTGAGATACGCTAAAAGTAGTCTGCGCAACGGCCAAAACATTCGCCCGAGCCAAAACCTCGCCATTCTTCTTTATTATATCCAATAATTCCTCGTAATCACTAAAAATATAGAAGTCCGCACAATGACCAGCGATTCCAAAGACTTCCGGGTGACTTTTATCCCCAGCAATCAAGATTACATCGGCATTTCTTGAGGTATCAGACACAATATTGTGAATTTTTTTTACAAACGGGCACGTCGCGTCAAGATACATTATGTTTAGCTTCTTTATTTTTTCAATGACATCGCGGGCCACACCATGGGAGCGTATAACCAAAACCTCGCCTTTCTCGGGTCGAACATCCTCCGGGCAATCAACCACGCGAACGCCTTTTTGCGCAAGCTTTTTGACCATATAAGCATTATGTATAATCGGCCCCAAAGTGCAAACCAGCTTACCCTCGGCCAAAAGCCCCTCCACAGCAGATATGGCTCTACTCACACCAAAGCAAAACCCCGCACCAGAAGCAACCTCCACATGCAAAAAGCAAAACCTCCAACGTCAACAAAAAATAAAAAAACTAAAGTCGATAATAATTATAAAATATCTAAAAATAAAAATCAAGCACAAATTATTATGGATAATATATTTAGAGCCTCGCAAAAATTATTTTTCGTTAAAATCCAGATAATTTTGCAAGATAACCGTTGCCGCAACAGCGTCCACAACGTTTTTCCTCTTTTTCCCACGAACATTGACGTCATTAAGAAAATTAGTCGCGGTGATAGTCGTACCGCGCTCATCGGCCATAAAAATTGGCAGATTTGTAATTTTACTCAACAAGTCAGCAAATGTTCTTGCATTTTGAGCGCTTGCACCCTCGGAACCGTCCATATTTTTAGGCAAACCTACAACAATCCTTTGAATACCTTCATCCGCACAGATTTGGCCGACCCTTTGAGCCAAAACCTCGCTGTCTTTCTCTTTAATTACACAAAACGGCGACGCCAAAACCTGGTTGCAATCCGATATAGCAATCCCCGTCCGAGCCAAGCCCAAATCCACCCCAAGCACCTTCATAGCAAAAGCTCCTTTTCTACAATAGGCCCAGCCTAGCTCAAATTCAATTTGTCAATAGAGCTTTCTAAAGAGGCGACCTTTTCGCGCAGCGCCAAAACATTCTTTTTAACACCATCAATTACAGCCGCCGGTGCTTTTGCTAAAAACGCCTCATTATTCAGCTTGGCTGCGTCTTGGTCAAGCCTTTTTTGCGTTGCCTCGAGCTCCTTCTTTAGCCTGGAGAGCTCTGCTTGCCTGTCCACAAGTTCGTCCATCAAAATAAAGATCCTAGCATCTGCCGTCACGATTGTTACCGCATCTTCGCCTATCTCGATATTTTCCGATATCTCAACTTCCTTTGTATAGGCCATCTTTTTTAAGAAGAGCTCGCATTTCCTGAACAAATCTACGTTTTTGGCCTCAATAAACAAGTTCGTCCTTTTAGACGGCACCACGTTCATCTCGGCTCTCTGCGCCCGAACAGCCTTTATCACGTCCATTATGGCACACATGTCACGCTCAGACTTCTCATTGCAAAGCTCTTTTGCAAATTTAGGATACTCCGAAATCATGATGGATTCGCCGTTGCAAGGCAGCGTTTGCCAGATCTCCTCCGTAACGAAAGGCATAAACGGGTGCATCAGCTTTAAAATTTTGTCCATAACATAAACTAGCACACAGCGGGTATGCCCGGCCAACTGGGCGTCCTCCTGAATACGTATCTTCGCAAACTCGATGTACCAGTCGCAAAAATAGTCCCAAACAAAGTCATAGACCTTCTGCGCTGCAATTCCCAGCTCAAATTTTCCCAGGTTCTCCGTCACACTAAGGGTTAGAGAATTCAGTAAGCTCAAAATCCAGTTGTCTTCCAGATTTAAATCGCTTGGGAGCTCATTTTTGGCGTCAAAACCGTCAATATTCATGTGAATAAACCTGGCGGCGTTCCACAGCTTGTTGGCAAAATTCCGGCTGGCACTGACTTTTTCCTCCGAAAAGCGCATGTCATTACCCGGACTATTGCCAATCACCAAAGAAAATCTCAAAGCGTCGGCACCGTAGTTTTCAATAATTTCAAGCGGATCCACGCCGTTACCAAGCGACTTTGACATCTTTCGACCTTGGGAATCCCGCGCCAAACCGTGAATCAGCACGTTTTTAAAAGGAGCCTCGCCGGTGTACTCAAGCGCAGAAAAAATCATCCGCACAATCCAAAAAAAGATGATATCATAGCCCGTAACCAAGGTATCCGTCGGGTAAAAATATTCGTACTCTGCAGTTTTGTTCGGCCATCCCAGCGCGGCAAAAGGCCACAAAGCAGCAGAAAACCAGGTGTCAAGAATATCGCTATCCTGATAAACGTCGCTAGATCCGCATTTATCACAAGTTTTCACGGCGGTTCTAGAAACCATTATATTGCCACAAGCCCGACAGTAATAGGCCGGAATCCGGTGGCCCCACCACAGCTGGCGCGAGACACACCAATCCTTAATATTGTTGAGCCAATTGAAGTATATCTTGTCAAACCGAGCCGGAACAAACCGTGTGTCGCCATTTTTAACGCAGTCAATAGCAGGACCCGCCAGCGGCTGCATCTTCACAAACCACTGAGTGGAAACCCGTGGCTCAATAACCTCGTGGCAGCGGTAACAGGCGCCCACATTATGCTTAATAGGCTTAATTTTCACCAACGCACCGGCTTGCTTTAGATCCTCCACGATCTTTTTTCGCGCCGCAAAGCGGCTAAGACCACAATACGCCCCGCCATTTTCATTTATGACGGCGTTTTCGTCCATAACATTGATCACCTGCAAGTTGTGGCGCAGTCCAACTTCAAAGTCGTTCGGGTCGTGCGCTGGAGTTATCTTAACAACACCGGTTCCAAAGTCCACATCCACATACGAGTCCGCAATCATCGGGATTTCTCGCCCAACAAGCGGCAAAACGACGGTCTTTCCAATCAAGTGCTTATATCTGTCGTCGTCCGGATTAACCGCAACGGCGGTGTCGCCCAAGAGCGTCTCTGGCCTAGTGGTGGCGATCTCAACGCAGCCCGTTCCGTCGGACAATTTGTAGTTTAAGTGATAAAAATTCCCGTCGTGCTCGGCAAATTCGACCTCGGCGTCAGAAATGGACGTCTTGCACCCCGGGCACCAATTAATTATCTTCTCGCCTCGATAAATAAGCCCTTTTTCGTAAAGCTGCACAAAAACCTCGTTAACAGCGGCCTTCATGCCGTCATCCATAGTAAAGCGCTCGCGCGACCAGTCGCAAGAAGCCCCCATTTTCTTTATTTGCTCGCTTATTTTGTTGCCGTATTTCTCTTTCCACGCGTAAGCACGCTCCAAAAAGTCCTCGCGGGTGATGTCCTCCTTCTTGATGCCTTCCTTCTGCATGGCCTCCACAATCTTCGCCTCCGTAGCAATCGAGGCGTGATCCTTGCCCGGCACCCAAAGAGCCTCATAGCCCTGCATTCTCTTAAAGCGAATCAAAATGTCCTGCAAAGTCTCATCCAGAGCGTGCCCCATGTGCAGCTGGCCCGTTATATTTGGCGGCGGCATCACAATTGTATACGGCTTCTTATCTTTTTCGATTTTAGCGCCAAAATATCCGCCATCTTGCCAAAATTTGTATATCTTGTCTTCAACCTCTTTGGGGTCGTAAGATTTCGAAAGTTCTTTACTCAAATTTTGCAACTCCTTTTTATTTTTTCTCACAACTTTCGTTTCACTTTAAATATTATCTCACCGCAGCGCGCTGTTGTCAACAAAACAAAAGAGGCTTCCTCAAAAGCCTCCCAAATTTGCACTTGCAAAACCTATTTTTTGTTTTCTTTTTCTTTGCCACTGTCTTTCTTTTTCTTTTTAGACCCCTCGTCAACGATTTTTTTTAAAGAGCTGACGATATCCTCTTGGGCCTTGGCCGGGAGCACCCGATATAAGCTTATTAAAGTTTTTTCTTTTTTAGACAACTCATAAATATGATTAAACCGTTTAGAATCGTAGCAACAATAAAGATCGTCACCCGAATCTTTTAAAGTCTTTTTATCTTCGCTTTTTTCAGTTTCAAACAAGTCGGTATACGAGACATTAAAGATTTTTGCAAGCTTTATAATGGTATTAATGTCTGGAGTCGTTTTGCCAGTTTCGTAATAAGTGTAAGTAGAGCGCTCTATACTAAGGGCGTTTGCGATTTGGAGTTGGGTGTAGCCACTATTCTCCCGTAGTTTTTTTAGTTTTTGTGATAGCATTTCTTCACCTTTTTACAATTAAAGATCCAAACCTAGTATAAATCAAGTTTATTTTACAAAAAAACACAGATAGTTACTTTTTTCTGTGACATATATTCACTTTCGCGCCCTGCTCGCAGCGCGCCAATTAGCGATTTTTGCCGAAAATATAGCCCAAAAAATAAATTTGATTTTTCCTCTTGAAATAAGCATAATGTTATGGTATACTTAACTTAAAGTTTTATTCGTTTGCTTTTGTAAGAGTGGGGTCGCCCGCTCTTTTGTTTGTATTGAGGTGAATTGCGTTTTGATTAAAAAAACTCACGGCAACAACGTTGTGTCGGCTGTTTGGGGCTTGACTCAACCTATTGCTAAAAGTTTGGGACTAGAGCTTTGGGACGTTAAATTTGTAAAAGAGGGCCCCGAGTATTATCTTAGAATTTTTATTGATAGCGACAGCGGAGTAACTATTGACGACTGCGAAGAAATGAGCCGCGCTGTGGATAAGCCGCTTGACGAACTTGACCCTATTGTGCAAAACTATTGTTTGGAGGTTTGCTCACCTGGTGTTAACCGAGAATTAACTCGGGATGAGCATCTTGAAAAGTTTGTTGGTCATAAAATTATTGTGAGGTTGATTCGGCCGCTTGAGAATGGCGTTAAAGAGTTAAATTGCACTCTTGCCGCCTTTAATAAAGACGAAATTAATACCTCTTGTTGCGGCAGTTGTGATGACTCTTGCGATTATTCTAAGGAAATTTGCATTTTGAGAAAAAATATTGCGTTTATTAAACTCGACGACTTTGACGATTAAATCGAGCATATTATTAATTTTAAAATTTAAATTGGAGGTAATTATAAAATGAAAAACAATAAGGAATTATTTGAAGCGCTCTCGCTGCTTGAGATTGAAAGAGGTATTTCGGCTGACTTTATGTTCGATAAAATAAAAAAGGCTATTGTGACGGCGTGCAAAAATAGTTACAATGGTAACGATAACGTTTTGATCGACATTGACGAGGATAAGGGAAAGTTTGAAGTTTATTTGCGCAAGACTGTTGTAGAGACTGTTTCTGACTTTGGACAGGAGATTTCTCTTGCCGACGCTAGGGCCATTGACCCCGGTACAGACATCGGCGAGCAGGTCTCTATTAAGTTGGACACTAAGGAGTTTGGCCGAATTGCGGCTCAGACGGCTAGAAACATTATTCGTCAGGGGATTCGCGATGGCGAGCGTGGACTTATGTTGCAGGAGTTTGAAAGTAAATGTCAGGAGCTTGTGACGGCTATTGTTGAAAAGGTTGACCCGCGGTCGGGTTCGGCAACTTTGAAGATTGGCAAATCTGAGGCTTTTTTGCCTAAAAACGAACAGCTAAGTAGCGATGATCTGAAAGAAGGAGATCATATTAAAGTCTACATAGCGGACGTTAAGGAGGGCGACAAGGGGCCCTGGGCGTTTATTTCTCGCACGCATCCGGATATGGTTCGTCGGATGTTTGAAAAGGAAGTGCCGGAAATTTACGACGGAACGGTAGAGATAAAACAGGTTGCACGCGAAGCTGGCGCCAGAACTAAGCTTGCCGTTTTGAGTAAGGATAAAAACGTGGACGCTATTGGGGCTTGCATTGGTCCGAAGGGCGCCCGGGTTAACGCTATTGTGGAGGAATTAGGTGGCGAAAAAATCGATATTATAGAGTATGACGAGGATCCTGTTAAGTTTATTGCTGCGGCGCTTGCTCCGGCGGAGGTTTTGAATGTTGACATTGACCCGGAAATCGAGAATTCTTGCACTGTTACTGTGCCAAATAATCAGCTTTCTTTGGCTATTGGAAACAAGGGGCAAAACGCTAGGCTGGCCGCTAAATTGACGGGTTTTAAGATAGATATAAAGCCTAAACATGAGGTAAATTAGCGCGATTATGCCTTTAATTTAGTTTAAAAGAGAGGTTTAATTTATGCCAAATAAACATATTCCGCTGCGCATGTGCATGGCCTGCAACGAGATGAAACCTAAGTCAGAGCTTTTGCGGGTTGTTAAGGCCAAGAGTGACGATGGCCGCTGCAATATTTTTGTGGATAAAACTTTTAAGGCGCCTGGCAGAGGGGCTTATTTGTGCAAAAACTTTGATTGTTTGAAGAGAGTTCGCAAGTCTAGGCGGATAGACAGAATTTTTTCTTGTAAGGTTCCGGATGAAGCTTACCTGCAGATTGAGGAGGAGATTTTGGTTGAGCAACAGTGAGGTTTTATCTGTTTTGGGGCTTTGCAAAAAGTCTGGAAACTTGGCTTTGGGGTTTGACGCTTGTATTGAATCGGCTACACTTGGAAAATCTTGTCTTATCTTGACTACGCAAGATTTATCGGCAAATACGAGGCAGAAATTATACAGCCAATTAGCTCGGGCTGCTGCGGATTTGATTGTTTTGACTGATTTATCTATGGATGACATTGGCAAATACGTTGGAAAATCGTGCGGGGTAATTTCTGTTAATAACGCCGGGTTTGCAAAGAAGATTCGATCTCTTTTGAATACTGATAACATTTACGTGCAGGAGGGTGCCAATATATGATAATAAAATATAGAGTTCATGAGGTTGCGAAAGATTTTAACGTTCCGAGCAAGGAAGTTATTGAGATTATTAAGGCCGCTACGGGGGCGGAAAAAAAGCACATGACGGCTCTGAATGAGGATGAGCTTAATGTTGTGTTTGAGCATTTTTCGCGGGCCAAGCAAGTCGAGAGCTTGGATGAGTACTTATCGGGCAAGTTGGACATTAAGACGGCTGACAATAAGCGCAAAAAGAAAAAGGAAGAAGCAACCGCAGAGGAAGCTAAGCCTGCAGTAGAAGCAACAAAATCAAAAGAGACCAAAACTGCGGTGACACCCCTTACGAAAAAGCCTAGCGACAGTGGCAAAGACTCAACTGGCAAGGTGATGAAGGAAACGAATAAGCCTCTGCAGAAAGGTGCACCTAAGAGGGCTGACCTTAGCAGTGGGAAGGGCTCTATTCCTATTACTAAATCCTCGAGTCTGCATCCTGTTAAAAAGGCTAGCGGCAATAATGGCGGGGGCACGAATTCAAAGCACAAGCCCGCTGGCAGGATTATCGACACTCGCGCAGCGCACGTTGATATTGAAAAATATAACGAAAAGTATGATCGTCTTGCTTCAGAGAAGATGAAAATTGATAATACTGTGCGGAAGCAGAAGATTACTCAGAAGTCGCAGCAAAGAGGCAAACCGAGGAATTCTCGAAAAGAAACCGAGGCTGAAAGGCTGCGTCGGATTGCGCTTGAGCGTAAAAATCGTCCGATTACCGTCTTGATTCCGGAAAGTATTACTGTTGGCGAGCTTGCCAGCCGGCTTAAGGCTACGGCGGCTGAGGTTATCAAAAAACTCATGATGATGGGAATTATGGCCTCTATAAACGATGTCATCGACTTTGACACGGCCGGCCTCGTTGCTATGGAGTTTCATGCTAAGATTGAGAAGGAAATCGTTGTTACCATCGAAGAGCGTATCATTGACGACAGTGAGGACTCCGATGAGAACCTGGTTCCGCGGGCTCCGGTTGTGGTTGTTATGGGTCACGTCGACCACGGCAAGACTTCTCTTTTGGATGCTATCCGCCATTCCGACGTTATTTCTACGGAGGCTGGCGGAATCACCCAGCATATTGGCGCTTATCGCGTGAAAATAAACAAAGGCGACATCACATTTCTCGATACTCCGGGGCACGAGGCCTTTACCACCATGCGTGCTAGGGGCGCTCAAATTACTGACATCGCAATTTTAGTTGTGGCGGCCGATGACGGCATCATGCCGCAGACCATTGAGGCGATTAACCACGCCAAGGCGGCAGAAGTCTCTATAATTGTGGCGATAAATAAAATGGATAAGCTCGGCGCGAACCCAGAAAACATCAAACAGCAGCTCACTGAGCACGGTGTTATCCCCGAAGAATGGGGCGGTGACACGCCTTGCATACCTATTTCTGCTAAAAAGCGCGAAGGAATCGATGATTTGCTCGAGATGGTCATGCTTATTGCCGACATGAAGGAGCTCAAAGCTAATCCAGACCGCTCCGCTAAAGGAACCATCATTGAAGCCAGGCTTGATAAAGGCCGTGGGCCCATTGCTACTGTACTTGTTCAGAACGGCACTTTGCATGTTGGAGATATAATCGTTGCTGGGACGGCGGTCGGCAAAGTTCGCGCGATGTTAAACGAGCGTGGCGAGCGAGTGAAGGTGGCTGGGCCTTCTGTGCCTGTTGAAATTACCGGGCTTGACTCTGTGCCGACCGGTGGAGACACTTTTAACGCCGTTTCTGACGAACGGTTGGCTCGAGAGCTGGTTGAAGAGCGAAAAATCAAGCAAAAAGAGGCTCAATTCAGCGCGCAGACTAAGGTTACGCTTGACAACTTGTTTGCGCAGATGAAAATTGGTGAAATTAAGGAACTCAAAGTGATTGTAAAGGCCGACGTGCAGGGCTCAGTTGAGGCTGTTACGCAATCTTTAGAGAAGCTTAGCAACGATGAGGTTCGTGTTCATGTGATTCATGGCGCGGTGGGGGCTGTCAGCGAGTCCGATGTTATGCTGGCCAACGCTTCTAATGCGATTATCGTTGGGTTTAACGTTCGTCCCGACCCTGTTGCTGCGGAAAATGCTGAGCGCAACGGTGTGGACTTGCGACTATATCGGATTATTTACGATTGCATCGATGAAATCAGCGCCGCTATGCGTGGACTTTTGGCACCTAAATATAAGGAAGTTCAGCTTGGTCGCGCGGAATGCCGCCAGGTTTACAAAATCTCGAACGTTGGCGTTATTGCTGGATGCTATGTCGTTGACGGAAAAATTTCTCGTAATGCTGAGATTCGAGTCGTCCGCGATGGAATCGTTGTGGCAGAGGATAAGTTGCTCTCTTTGCGCAGGTTTAAAGACGACGTTAAAGAGGTTGCGCAGGGATATGAGTGCGGTATCGGGCTCGAGAAGTTCAATGATATCAAGGAAGGCGATGTTTTCGAGGCATTCATTATGGAGGAATATCGCGAATAAATGGAGGTTTTTTATGCCTGGACATAAGTTTGAGCGCATTACCGAGGATGTTAAACGCGAGTTGACTGCGATTTTTAGGGAGTTGAAGGATCCTCGAGTGACGCAAAGCATGATTAGCATCGTGAAGGTTGACGTTAGCAGGGATTTGTCTTTCTGCAAGGTTTATGTAAGCGCGATGGGCGGCATTGAAATAGCTAAAGAGGCTGTTTTGGGGTTAAAGTCAGCCAGCGGGTTTATTCGGCGTGAACTAGGAGAACGGCTTAAACTCCGCAACACTCCGGCACCAATATTTTTTGCGACGGATTCTATCGAATATGGTGCGGATCTTTTTAAAAAGCTCGAGAGATTGAAGGATTCTTGATTTATGAAAATAGAAATCGACATTGCTAAGATTTTGCGGGATAATAACAATTTTTATATTTTGACCCATAAGTCACCGGATGGCGATACATTGGGCTCTGCCGCTGCGCTATGCCTTGCTTTGCAAAAGATGGGAAAAAACTCAAAAATTCTTTGCAGTGACGAAATTCCGAAAAAATATGAATTTTTATTTGAGCATGTTAAGAATCAAAATTTTGAGCCAGGCTATATAATCAGTGTGGACGTTGCAGATACTCAGCTGTTGGGCGAGAATCTTTCTTGCTACGCGGATCGTGTCGATTTGTGCATTGACCATCATCTGATGAATCAGCAATTTGCGAGGATTTCATATGTGGAAAGTGGCTTTGCTGCTACGGCGGAGATAATTTATGAAATTATAAATGCACTTGGCGTCACTATTGATGCGGATATTGCAAATTGCATATACACTGGCATTTCTACCGACACTGGCTGTTTTCGGCACTCGAATGCGACTTCGCACTCCTACCGGGTGGCGGCAGATATGATTGACCGTGGCGCTAAAGCTTTTGAGATAAACAAAATCATGTTCGACACTAAAAGCCGCGCCAAGCTTAGCCTTGAGAAGATTGCGCTTGAAAGTTTGGAATTTTTTTGCGGCAATAAATGCGCGATGATTACCCTTACAAACGATGAGATTATGCGTTCTGGCGCTCGTAGTAGCGATTTTGACGGGCTTTCGGCAATTCCGCGGCAAATTGAAGGCGTGCTTATTGGAGTTTTCATAAAAGAAGAGCAAACGGGGATGTTTAAAGTTTCGATACGTACTGATGCGGCTATTGATGCTTCGGAAATTTGTGCTAATTTTAACGGCGGTGGCCATAGATGCGCGGCAGGATGCACTATTTGTGGCGATTTGGCTGATGTAAAAAAAGGAATTATTTTGCAAATTGAGCGCTATATGCGCGATGCTGAGGTTTAAGATGAACGGGATAATAATCATGGACAAGCCCGAAGACTACACGTCTTTCGACGTCGTCGCCGTTATGAGAAAACTTTTGGGCGAAAAAAAGGTTGGACACGCTGGCACGTTAGACCCTATGGCAACCGGCGTTTTACCGATTTTACTAGGGCGAGCCACGAAGCTTCAGGCCTTTTTGCCTATAACCGAAAAAGAATACGTCGCAAAAATCAAACTTGGCTTAGCTATGGACACTCTCGATATAACGGGAAAGGTGCTTTCTTCAGTCTCTACGTGCATAAAAAAAGAGGAATTTCAAGCAGCCTTGAAGACGTTTGTCGGAGAAATAAATCAGCTTCCACCGATGTACTCTGCCGTGCAAAAGGACGGCGTGCGGCTATATGTCCTTGCGAGAAAAGGCATAGAAATCGAGCGTTCTCCTCGAAAAGTTGTAATAAGCAAACTAGAATTACTCCGGTTTGATGAGGCTTTGCAGGAAGGAGAGTTATCGATAAGTTGCTCTAAGGGCACATATATACGCACTTTATGTGACGATATCGGCAAAAAGTTTGGTTGTGGAGCTGTTTTGGCAAAGTTGCAGCGAACCAAAGCTTGTGGATTCAGTTTAAAAGACAGTATAACTCTTGACGAAGCTCGAGAACTTGCGGCTAATAATGGCCTGCAAAAATATATCTTGCCTTGCGATTTACCCTTTAAATCTCTCAACACTGCAAACATTACACTGCCGCAAGCAAATAGATTCCGAAACGGTGGCGCATTAAGCTTAGATAGAGTTTCTTTTAATAATGAGCTAAAATTGAAAGGCAGCGAAATTATTCGGGTTTACAACGCGGAATTTGGCTTTATTGGGCTTGGGAAAATAAATTTAGAAAAAGGCGAGTTGTCGGTAGCCTGCCTGGTTGAAGTTTAGCCAATGCCTCTCAAAAAAACGAGGTTATACCTTTTAGGTATAGCTTCATTTTATGCTTTGACGAACCGCCATAATTTGTCCCGATATCCAGGAGTGGCATAATCTATGCCGATCCTTTTTGTCGCATTATAATTAAACCGGAAGCCGTCATCTTCTATCCACAGCCTTTTTGACGTTACTAAATCTTCACTATTTAGCGTCCTATCAATGCTAAGAGCTTTTGTCAATTTCCCAGGACCGTCAAATTCCTCCACTCCACGGATCAAAACCGCTTGAGGGAAATCCTTTTCACCAGTGACAACATTAAGCAAATTGTGAATCCCGTAGCACAAATAAACGTAAGCCACTCCCCCGCGCTCGTACAGAATTTTCGTCCGTTCAGTTTTGCCCTTATGCGCATGACAGGCAGTGTCAGATTCACCAAAGTAGCTCTCCGTCTCGGTTATTCTGAGTCTTATCGTTTTATTTCCAATTTTTCGGCAAAGCTTCATTCCCAGCAACTTCGGCGCAAGCTCAATCGCACTTAAAGTATACAAATCCAAATTTATCCTCATTTGCTTAATATTCCCCTTTTGGTATAAAAATACGCAGCAACTTATATTAAGTCACTGCGCACAAATTCAAAAATAAATTAATCGTTGCTAAAAGGCAACAAAGCCAAGTGGCGAGCCCGCTTAATAGCCTGAGTCAACCCACGTTGATGGCAAGCGCAAGTACCGGTAACTCTTCTGGGAAGAATCTTCGCCCGCTCCGAGATAAACCGCCTCAACATAGCAGCGTCCTTATAATCAATCTGCGTAACCTTTTCAGAGCAAAAAGCGCAAACTTTCTTTCTTCCTCTGCGCGCACCCATTCGGCGGCTTTCTTTTTCTACTTTTTCAGCCATTAAAACAATCTCCTCCTTCTTATTTAAATTTCAAAAAGCCTAAAACGGCAAATCATCATCAGTCGGGATTTCCTTAAAATCATCGTCACTACCATTTTCAAAAGACGGTGCAGGCTCGCCCTGGCGTTGATAACTACCTCCGCCTGTCGCGTTAGAATTACCAAAGTCACCCCTAGAAGCCCCATCTCGCTTAGCTTCTGCAAAATGAACGTTATTTGCAACCACTTCAAAAGCCTTCCTGTTATTGCCGTCTTTGTCTTGATAAGTGCGAGTCTGGATAGACCCCTCAACTGCAACCAATTGGCCTTTTGTAAAATATTTTGCAACAAATTCCGCAGTGTTTCGCCAAGCAACAATGTCAATAAAATCCGTAACGCGCTCCGTGCCCGCCTTAGCGTAAGACCGATTAACCGCCAAAGTAAAGCTAGTAACAGCGACACCATTTGACGTATGTCGAAGCTCCGGGTCAGCCGTTAGCCGCCCCATCAAAACTACATTATTCAGCATTAGAATCAGAAGCCTCCTTGTTTTTCTCTTTCTTAACTATCAAAGAACGAAGAATTCCATCGGTGATCTTATAGATACGATCCAGCTCAGAAGGAAAACTCGGTCCACAAGTAAAGTCAAAAAGAACGTAATGACCTTCTGTCTCTTTGTTAATTGGATAAGCAAGCCTTTTTCTGCCCCATTCGTCAACAGCATCAAGAGTAGCATTTTTTTCAATAAGCTCTTTAAACTTTTGAACCAACGCCGCAACAGCATCGTCACCATTTTTTACAGAAAAAACAATAACCGTCTCGTAAGCATTCTTAATCTCAGACATATATAGCACCTCCTTTTGGACATTAGACCCCGGCACAATAGTTGTTTGCACAAGCCAGGCCGGAGTAAGGATGTAACATCAAAAAATATGAAAATTACTAATATCAAGTATACCAATTTTTCGCACCAACGTCAAGGGCCAAACAAAAATTAATACCTCAACTGCGTTTAATGTCATAACAAAGCGGATTTTGATTTAATCACCACTTTAAACCACCGCCTCATATAATGTGAAAAAGACGTAAAGGCGAGGGTTAAAGTATGTTAAAAGAGGTTAAATATGACAGAGAAAAGGCATTGGAATATGCAAAAGAATGGGCATTTAAGCGCAACCCAAAGTATTTGAATTTTGAAAAAATTGGCGGCGACTGCACAAGCTACGTCTCTCAGTGCATCTACGCAGGGTGCGGCGTAATGAATTACACCCCGATATACGGCTGGTACTACAAAAGCAGTTACGATAGATCCCCGTCCTGGAGCGGTGTTGAGTTTTTATATAACTTTCTAATCGATAACAAAACCACAGGCCCATTTGGAATAGAGTCAGCCATAACAAATATCGAGCCGGCAGATATAATCCAGCTTGGCAATAATGATGGCCAATTTTACCACAATGTGATTATAAATAAAGTCGAAAAAAATAAAATTTTTGTGAGTGCCCATAGCGAAGATTCCTATATGCGCCCGCTAAATACTTATGATTTCGACAAGCTGAGGTTTATTCATATAATTGGCGCAAGAAAATATTTTTAAAATCTTTTGGCATAAAATTTTTCAAACAGTAAAAACTAATCTCATCTTCAAGCGGAGGTGGTTTTTACGGTTAACAACAACAAAAATGTCTCGAACATCCCGGTTAGCCTGTCCATGGCGGCAGAGCAAACCAGCGATGCAATCGAATATTTTGGCGCCTTATCTCCAGACGAACAGCAAGAAATCATAAATTACACGCATACACTTCAGTCAAACCAAGGCGCAGAAAATTACTCAAGCAAATTTTCTTCCTTCTTATAAATATTTTACAAAAAAGTACTTTGTCAGCTTGGGATTACTCTTGTTTTCTCGCACAAATTCCAGCTCAAAGCCACAATTCTTATAAAAACCAGGGGCCTGAAACGCATTTGTAACAAGATTAATATTGTTAAATCCCCTGCCGCTAAAGCATCTTACCACGTGATCTATAAGCTTTTTGCCAATGCCTCTTCCTCTGCACTCTTTTTTGACGACCAAATTATTGATCGTAACCTCAGCGTAATAACTAAATCCAGTCAAGTATCCCAAAATTTTACTGTTTTCTTTGGCAACAAAACTAAACTTTTTAAAATTGTATTCAATTTCATTTTCTTTGTCATATTCCGTAAGCAGTTTATCCGCAATTTTATCAATTTCTTCAAAATTTTCTACATATTCGATAGTTACCATTTTTGTCCACCATTAAACATTAATTTTTTCTTAGAGCACGTCCCAAATTCAGATATCTTACGCTTTATAAGCCAGATCTTCTAGTTGCCAGTTTCTCAAAATAGGGATCATCCTCTTAGCGTACTGTTTCGCAGCGTTTACGTCGTGGCACAGATAATTCCCGCATTCGGTTTCAGTACTCCCGGGCAAAGTCCCTTCAAAATTTGCAATATAGTCTATGGCATCTTTGACTAAATTTAAAGCCGTTTGGTGAGAAATCCCTCTAACCAGCAGATAAAACCCCGTCCTGCAGCCCATCGGCCCGGCGTAGACTATATTTTTGCCATAGGCACTATTTCTCACAAAAGTAGCCAAAAGATGCTCAAAGCTGTGCAAGCCGGCATCCTCCAAAAAAGGCGGGGTATTCGGCTTTACCATGCGTATATCGTAGGTTACAATGTCGTCGTCGATCCGAGAAATATACATCCCCTGCGATATCTTCGTGTGGTCAACCTTAAAACTCTCGATTTTATCCATAAAAGTGCCCCCCGCTTTCGCTGTTTTAACATTACTCGACGCTCTGCTCCAAGCTAGCCAGCCGCTGCTTTGCCTCTTTCAAAAAATACTGTTGGCTGTTCACCTTGTTTTTGCCGCGCATATCGAGCTTTGAATATTCCGTATTAGAATTTTGAATTTTGGCGTTGGTAGTGTCATTCAGCATCACGGTTAAAATATCGTCAATCCTCAATTTTATCTGCTCATCGTCTATCGGAAAGACCAATTCCACGCGCTTGTCAAGGTTTCTAGGCATCAAGTCCGCGCTGCCGATGAATATCTGCGGATTCCCACCACAGCAAAATTTGTAAATCCGGCTGTGCTCCAAAAACTGCCCCACAATGCTCCTAACGCTGATGTTCTCGCTAATTCCCTTAAGACCGGGAATCAAGCCGCAAATCCCGCGCACAATCAGGTTAATCTTCACGCCCTCTTGAGAGGCACGGTAAAATAGCCGAATCATCTCTTCGTCCACAAGCGAATTTATCTTTATAGTAATGCCCGAGGGCAAGCCTTTTTTCGCGCTTTTTATCTCGTTTTCTATCATCTTTTCAAAAAAACTTCTCATCTTATTTGGCGCCACAATCAGCTTGCTGTACTCCGGCGGCCGAGAATACCCCGTCAAAGTGTTAAACAGCGAAGAAGCATCCGCGCCAAAGCTCTCTCTGCAGGTAAAAAAGCCAATGTCGGTGTAGACCCTCGCGGTGAAATCGTTGTAATTGCCGGTGGACATATGAACATACCGCTTAATGCCGTCACTCTCCTTGCGCACAACAAGCAAGATCTTGCAATGCGTCTTAAGCCCATATAAGCCATAAATAACGTGGCAACCGGCACGCTCAAGTTTTTTGGCCCAATTCACATTATTTTCCTCATCAAATCGAGCTTTTAGCTCAACCAAGACCGTGACTTGCTTGCCATTTTCTGCTGCCTTTATCAAAGCATCAATTATCGGCGAATTCCCGCTAACTCGGTACAGCGTCTGCTTTATGGCCAAAACGTCGGGATCATCGGCGGCCTGATTTATAAATCTTACCACCGCATTAAAACTCTCATACGGATGATGCACCAAGCGGTCCCGCTGTTTGACCGCGTCAAAAATGGAGTCACAGCCCCAAAAGTCAGCAGGAGGGTCAACCGGAACAAGCGGCGCAAACCGGAATTTATCAAATCCGCTGAGTTGCGAGAATTTCATTAAAAACGTGAGGTCAATCGGCCCCGAAAGCTCGTAAATGTCCTCCTCCTGCATCGAAAGCATCCTCACCAAAAACTCTCTCGTCTTTTTGTCGCACCCCTTCAGCAGCTCTAGCCGCACAGGCTCGCCACGACGCCGTTTTTTTATCGACCGCTGTACCTCAACCAACAAATCCGCGGCTTCCTCGTCAATTTCCAAATCCGAATTTCGAGTAATCCGGAACTGGCAGCACGCCTTGATTTTGTGAAGCTCAAACAGTTGCGACAACTTTTTCGTTATGATATTCTCGATCAAAATAAAAAATTTTTTCTCCTCATCAATAGAGGGCAGCTCTAAAAACCGCGGCAAAATGGACGGCACCTGGACTAACGCAAAATTAGTCTCGCCATTTTTTAAAAGCCTCACCGCCAAATTCAAGCTCTTATTAGAAAGTAGCGGAAACGGCCGGCTCTGATCCACGGCAAGCGGCGTCAATACTGGAAAAATTATCTTGTTAAAATAATCGTCAACAAAATTTTTTTGAGCCACATTTAAATCTTTAATCTCCAAAAAATGAATATTTTTCTGCGCCAAGGCCGGCTTAATCGACTTCTTAAAGCATTGATACATTTTATTTAAAAAGCCATGAGCCTTCTCATTTATCTTAAAAAGCTGTTGCTTCGGCGTAAGGCCCGCCGGGTCTTTCTTCTTATAACCCAAATTAATTTGCTCCATGATTCCGGCCACGCGCACCATAAAAAATTCGTCCAAATTAGAGGCAGCAATCGACAAAAACTTCACCCGCTCAAAAATCGGATTATCCTTCCGAAAAGCCTCGTCAAGAACCCTATAATTAAAGTCCAGCCAGCTCAACTCCCGGTTATTATAAGGGATCCGCTTGCGATTCTCCATGAAAAGCACCTCCAAAAGGCAAAATTATATCATCCCGCTCTTTACATCCAGCCGCACCTTTAACCCAAAAACTTCCTCAAAAAACTCGCCGCATTTTTCAACAGCCCACTTCTCCAAGTATACATTATCGTCGCTTTCGGCCGTAATTGCAAGGCTTTCGTCCAAAACTTTTATCTTTATATTTTTGAGTTTTTGCTTTTTCGATTTATCCAATGCGTTGCTGAGCCGAAATATCGCTACCAGTTTAGAAACCAGCAGCCGTTCAGAGTCAGTCAGCCGTCGGTACTCAGCGTCCTCCAAAGTAGGGGTGGTAAGCTCATTATAGCGGACGATATTCGCAACCAAAAGCACGTCCGCCTCGGTGAGGCCGTAAAGGTCCACGTTTTTAATTATATCAAAAGTGCTAGCCCGCGGATCCTTAGAGTTAACATAATAGCCGACTTCATGCAGCATCACAGCCAAATCCAAAAATAATTTTTTCCGCTTATCAAGCCCGTGCAGCTTTTTTAGACTGTCAAAAATAAGCGTAGCGTAGTGGTGTGTGGCCTCGATGTGTTCCTGACTAAAATAAAAGTGGTACGACAAGACCTTTGCGCAAAAAATAGCACTGACACCGATATGTTCCTCAAACTTTTTTTCTATTTTAGAAGATAAAATTTGTTTCATAACAGCATCCCAAAGCCCAACCTTTGGCGACAAAATCCTCTTAGCGCTCGTCATTTTTAAAATCCGAGAATATATGGCCAAAGCTGTAAACAAAAGCTGAGCATTCTTAGCACTCACGTCGTACCGGTCGCTAATGGCCTGAACCGAGATATTTTTAATCTGGTCATAAAGCCCATTCACCGCCGAAGGGCTAATGTCGTAAATGCCGTCAACCTCTTTGGCGCCGCACAAATTCGCAATTAAGCTTACCTCGCTCCCCGAAACAATCAAATTTTCGATTTCCGAATTATCCAGAGGAAACTTTATCCGGCCAATCATCCTCTCCAAGTACTCTTCAACAACTAAGCTAAAATCTGCGGTCTGTTCCCGAACCGGCTCCAAAAGTTCGTACAGCTTCGAGGAACCCATATCAATATTTTGCGAAAACAAGATCTTCTCCCGATCATAAATAGAAAACCCGATATTCCCGGCGCCAATATAGGAAATCAAGGTTTTATCGAGGTTTTTATATTTAGAACTTTGAAGCGCGCATAAAATCTCAAAATAAACCAGACTCTTCTCTTGCCGTTCCTCCAAAATCCTAACGTTCATGTCGTTTTGAATTTTAATCTGGTCAACAATATAAGCGCAATTTTCGGCCTCGCGCAGCAGCGCACAGGCAATAACTCGGCAATTTTTAATATTATACTCCTTCAAAACGCTAGAATAATTCCTCAAAATGCCCGAGATTTCGCGCAAAGTCTCAAAACTTATTTTCTTATTATTAAAAATTTCGTGTCCAAGTTTTGTCTGTTTTTCAAGCCTGTCAACGTCCACCAACGCGTCATTTTTTAGCTTCGAGATCCTCATTCTAACCAAACCAGGTTCAATGCTTATAAGCGCCGCTATATTCGAAGTCTTCTTCTTTTCCAACAAAGCTCCCCCCTATTTTACCTAAATTTTTTTAATCGTTAATCGTATTTAAAAAATCCTTAAAATAGTCCGGCAAATCGCTCTCAAACTCAATATACTTTAAACTTCGCGGGTGAACAAACCCAATATGCTTAGCGTGCAGGCACTGTCCGTTGAGATTTTTGACGACTTTCTTCGGGCCATAAACAAAGTCTCCCGCAACCGGATGCCCAATATGAGCCATATGTACTCTTATTTGATGCGTCCTGCCTGTCTCAAGCCTCAGCCGTACGTGAGTAAACCCGTCATATCTATTCAGCACCTTGTAATGCGTAATTGCGTTTTTAGAATTTTCACAGGTAACGGCCATCTTTTTGCGGTCATTTTTACTCCTCCCAATCGGCGCATCAACCGTCCCCTCGTCATTCTTAAAACTTCCATAAACCACGGCCTCGTATTCTCTAGAAAAATCGTGGCTCTTAATCTGATCAGCTAGATTCTTGTGAGCAAAATCATTCTTAGCAACAATCAAAAGTCCGCTCGTGTCCTTGTCAATCCGATGCACAATCCCCGGGCGGATAGTCCCGTTTATGCTCGATAATCGCCCTCCACAATGGTGCATAAGCGCGTTAACAAGCGTCCCACCAAGGTTACCAGCCGCCGGGTGCACAACCATCCCCTTAGCCTTGTTCACAATCAGCAAATCATCGTCCTCATAAACAATGTCAATGGGAATATCTTCAGGCGTCAAGTCCAAAATTTCGGGTTCTGGCAAAGCAATCGTTATCTTCTGCCCCACTTTCAGCTTGCAATTTTTATCCGTAACAATAGTATCGTCAACGGAAACGCCATTCTCTTTTATAATCCTTTGCGCATAAGAGCGCGTAACCTGCGAAACGTTAGCATCTATAACTTTGTCCAGCCGCTCCCCTGCGCCGTTTTCATCAACCAAAAACTCAATAATCTCACTCACAAAAACCTAGCCCCTAATTTTTGACGATTTATGATAAAACAAAATATAAACGCTCAAAAGCACGGTGCCCGCAACGATGCAGATGTCGGCAAAATTGCAAACCGTAGTAAAAAACGAAAACTTCATGTAATCCACAACATAGCCCAAATAAACCCTATCTATAAGGTTCCCAATCCCACCAGAAATCAATAAAATTGCCGAAGTCAAAAAAAGATTATGATTAACTTTCTTAAATTTTATCAAATAAACAAGAACAAAAATCACGCTAAAAGCAAAAAGAATAAAAAACCATTGCTGGTTCTGGAGCATTCCAAAGGCGGCGCCCCTGTTTTCAACGTAAGTAACTTCCAGCAAATTGGGGATAACACTAAGATATTCACTAAACTTAAAACGAGTCCTGGCAATGTGCTTCAGGCTCTGGTCAATCGTCACAAGCTCCAAAACAAAAATCCAAATCCACTTCGTCATACAAATCTCATCCCCCCTACTTTCTTAAGCTTTAAAATTAACGGCGCATCTCAAGAATCCAAGACACACCGCAATCTTCTAAATTTACTTTTTAGACAATATAGCTGCACAGCGGCTGCAGACATTTTCACCA
>CAREUR010000015.1 GCA_948968885.1 uncultured Eubacteriales bacterium
GGGATAGAATTGATAAGGAAACAAATGCTGAAACAAAAGTAGAAGCTAAAAAAGAAGAGACGAATGACATAGAAAAGGAAGCGGTAAATAGAGAATATAAAAAGGTAGGGAAGACTGCAACATTTAATTTGTCTAATAGAGATAAACAAGTACAAGGTATGATAATTTCATCGACAACAGAAGGTGGAAATAACGAAGAATCTGTGGGGATATATTTTGATAGAGTAACAAGCTCGAACGGGAAAGTAAAATATAATGGTACAGGAGCAAATGGTACGGCAGAACAGGCTAAAAATACTTTACTTAAAAGTTTTAATGCAACTAATGATAAGAAAATAACAAGTCTAGATAGCGTAAAAGTAAGTAGCCGAGAAAATGTTATACTAGATGTTTATAAGGTGTGCAAAAATACTACAAGAATTGGCAACGATTTTTATTTTAAAGGTGAAAAAGTTTCAGAAAAAGACAAGGCAGCATTTGAGGCAATGTTTAAAATTTTTGAGGGAATCACAGAGGTTGACTCAAATACAGAGAGTTATTTGACAATTAAACAAGCAACTACCTAATTGTGTAACACCTAAAAAGAGTTTTGCATATTATTATAAAAAATGTATCTACTTTTTTTAGGAGGATTAGTATGGCTAACACGAGCAACAACGCTAACTTTACGAACGCAGAACTGGATATGGCAAGGATTTATGGAGTGAATGAGCCTGCGGATGCAGATGGACCGGAGAGAAATTTAGAGAATCTGGCCGGGTACAACGTGAATGAACCTGAGGCAAATGCGCAGAGGGATAGTCGTGCAACTGCGGACAATCGCACTGCAGAAGCTAATGGGACTTTGCCGAATAATGGCGATATTAACAATCCGACGCAGCGTGAGGATTTGGAGGCCAGAGACAACACGACTCAGCAAATAGAGCAACGGAATGATCAGATGATTCCGGCGCCGCACCGGCAAGAGCAGACTTTGCCAAGGGTACGGCCTAGTCAAGATAGCGAAAATAGCAATGACGCCGAGAATAGCCTTAGTTTGGAGCATCATTTGCACGAAGTAAGCGACAAGAACATGGATGCATTTTTGCGCACGCAGATCGGCAGGAACGTCCGGATGCAGTTTTTAATCGGCACGGATACTTTAATCGAGAAGTCCGGAGTGCTGTTAGCTGTAGGAAATAACTTTGTGGTACTAAGGGAGCCTGAGTCCGGCGAGGTTGTGGTGTGCGACTTTGGTGGAACAAAGTTCGTTAATTTTGAGGGCGCCGAAGCAAGATGAGTGCAAAAATTGTTTTTTGACACATAAAATATAATAGCCAAGCAGTTAGCCCGCGCGGGGCGGCCGCAAGTTGAGTCCACAAAAGAACTTTTTTGGACTCAACGAAGAAAAAATGTTATTTTTTCTTGCTAAATCTTCAACGTAGTTGAAAAGATTTAGATGCGGCCGCCCCGCGCTATTTTTGCGCAATTTTGAAAGCTGCGTCTTGTTGACGGGCCAAAATGTATGTTATAATATTCTAATAAATAAAAAAGAAAAAGGAGGCCAAACGGTTGAGGTTAATCTCGTGGAACGTAAACGGCCTGCGGGCGTGCATGAATAAAGGGTTCATGGAGTTTTTTAAAGAGAGAAACGCCGAAATATTCTGCATACAAGAGACGAAGATGCAAGAAGGCCAGGCAGAAGTGGCCGCAGATGGGTATTATCAGTATTGGAATAGCGCCGACAAAAAAGGATACTCGGGCACAGCGGTGTTTACAAAGCAGAAGCCGCAGAATGTGCGCTATGACATAAATATGGAGGAGCATTCGCACGAGGGGCGCGTGATAACGCTGGAGATGAGCGATTTTTATCTGGTGAACTGCTATACGCCGAACGCCAAGCGGGGCCTGGAGCGGATAGATTACAGGATGAAGTGGGAGGACGACTTTCGGGCGTATTTGTTGGGGCTGGATGAGAAAAAGCCGGTGATTTTGTGCGGGGACTTAAACGTGGCGCATAACGAGATAGACCTGAAGAATCCGGCATCTAACCACAAAAATGCGGGCTTTTCGGACGAGGAAAGAGGCCAAATGACGCAGCTCCTGGATTCGGGATTTACCGACACCTTTAGGCACCTATACCCCGAAAAGCGGGGCGCCTACACGTGGTGGTCGTACATGTTCAACGCGAGGGCCAACAACGCCGGGTGGCGCATCGACTATTTTATCGTGTCGGACAGAATTAAGGGCAGGGTTGAAGATTCGATAATTCACAGCGAGGTGCTGGGTAGCGATCACTGCCCGGTAGAGCTGATATTAAAGGAGTGAGCGGGCGTGAGTAGCCGGAGCAAAGCGGTTTTGTCGTATGTTGGACTATATTTTAGCGGAGTTTTATTTTTGGCGGCAGAAAAAAAGGACGAATTCGTAAGGAAATCGGCGGCGCAATCGGTAGTGCTGAGCTTAACGTCGCTGCTGTTTCGCAACTTTTTGGTGCTGATGCCCATTGTGGGCACGGGCCTCACGGTATTATTTGACATTCTTTTCGCCGCCGTGCTAGTATTTTTAATGGTGAAGGCGGCCAACAGCATATATTTTAAGTTGCCGATTATCGGCGAAATATCGGAAAACTATGTAGCAAATTGGTTCAAATGAACATCAAAAATTTATAGGGAGTGGCGCAGATGATAGAAGTAAAAGGCCTTTGCAAGAATTACGGCGGCAAAACAGCCATAAGTGACGTTAGCTTTACGGTGAATGATGGCGAGATTTTGGGTTTTTTGGGCCCTAATGGAGCGGGAAAGTCCACAACGATGAATATCATGACTGGGTATATATCTTCAACGGCCGGCACAGTCACGGTGGATGGCGACGAAATTATGGAAAACCCCATAGCAGTGAAGAAAAAGATCGGGTACCTGCCCGAACAACCGCCGCTCTACTTGGATATGACGGTAAAAGCTTATCTGAGTTTTATGTATGGCCTAAAAAAGGTAAAATTAAACAAATCGCAGCATATCGAGCAGATCTGCAGGCTGGTGAAGATAGACGACGTGTACGACCGCGTGATAAAGCACCTTTCGAAGGGCTACAAGCAGCGGGTAGGCATTGCGCAGGCGTTGCTTGGAGAGCCAAAACTTCTTATTTTGGACGAACCCACTGTGGGGCTGGATCCGAATCAGATTATCGAGATCCGTGACCTTGTGAAGTCGCTGGGCAAAAGTCATACTATAATATTGTCGTCGCACGTTTTGCCGGAGGTTCAGTCGGTTTGCGACCGAGTCATTGTAATAAACAACGGCAAGGTTGTCGCCGACGATACAACTGCGAACCTGTCTAGTGGGCTTTCGGCCGAAAACAGGCTGGTTTTGACTATTGAAGGCGAAAAAAATGCAATTATGGCGGTGCTTAAGGCGGTTCCGGGAGTAACTGATGTTGCGTTTAGCAGGCAGAATGCGGATTCTAGCGCGGAGTATGTGGTAAGTTACGATAAGAGTCAGGATGTTCGGAAGTTTGTTTTTTCGAAGATGGCAGAAATGAATTGTCCGATAATCTCCATGAGCAACGACAGCATGACGCTTGAGGACGTTTTTAGAAAGCTGACTCAAGATGAGCCCAGTAGATAAGCGGGCACGCGCGGTTGACAAATTTGAAAATCGAGAAAGGCAGAGAGGTTAAATGGGAGCAATAATAAAACGCGAGATTTTGGCATATTTTTCGTCGGCAATCGGATACATAGTTTTGGCGGTGTTCTACGTTTTTGGCGGGTTTTACTTCTACATGAGCGCGCTGGTGTCGAACACGACGGACTTATCGTACACGTTTAGCAGCTTGTTTATCATTTTGATGTTCATCATCCCGATATTGACCATGCGGCTTTTTAGCGAAGAAAAAAAGCAAAAAACAGATCAAGCATTGCTCACGGCGCCCGTCAGTTTGACGTCGATTGCTTTGGGAAAATATTTTGCGGCAATAGTGATGTACCTGTGCTGCATTGCGATCACGCTGGTGTACGCGGGGATAATTGCGTGCTACAATGCGCCGTCTTGGACGAGTGTTTTTGGAAACTTTTTGGGCGTATTTTTGCTGGGTTCAGCGCTCATCGCGGTTGGAATGTTTTTATCTTCGATAACAGAAAATCAAATCGTGGCGGCCATAGGCGGAATCGCGGTTGGCGTTTTGATGCTGTTTATGGATTCTATTGCACAGGCCGTGTCGGTGGGGTTTATTGGCAACATTTTGAGAGGAATCTCCTTCATGACGTACTACAACAACTTTACACTGGGCATTGTGACGCTTAAGGATGTCGTATTTTTTGTGAGCGTGAGCGCGCTGTTCGTGTTTTTGACGGTGCGGGTGTTTGAGAAAAAAAGATGGAGCTAGAAGTTGCGGCAACAGAAGGGAGTATGACGTAAGATGAAAGAAAAAATCGGCAAGATGCTCGCAAAGTTTAACACAAGAAAGTTTAAGGTGGGCAGCGTGGCAACGGCCATAACAGTGATTGTGGTGGCGGCGACGGTGGTGCTTAACCTTATTGTGGGTCAGCTGACGGACAAATTCAGCTTGAGCTTGGACTTGACTCAGAATAAAATTTTCTCGCTAACCGACCAGTCGATTGATTTTATAAAGGACCTGAAGAAAGACGTAGAGATCGTGGTTTTGAGCGATGAGAACGCGTTTCCAAAGGTGAATTCATATTTTGCGCAGGCGGATTCGGTTTTGAAAAAGTATGAGCAAAATTCGGACAAAATCAGGCTCAAGTACCTGGATCCGGTGAAGAATCCGGCGTATTTGAATGAATATCAGAACGAGAACCTGACCGAAAACAGCGTTATAGTGCGGTCGGGCGACAAGCACAAGATTATAACTGTGCAGGATATTTTTGAAATTCAAAGAAGTTACTACGGCAGCGCCATAACGGGATCCAAGGCGGAGCAAGAACTGACTTCGGCGATTTTATATGTTACGAGCGAGAATCAAGAAAAAATAGTGATGCTGAAAGGTTACGGAGAGCAGGATTCTACCGCGTTTTCTGAGCTTTTGAAGAAGAATAATTTTAATGTGGAGGAAGCTTCGGTTTTAACGCAGGAGATCCCTGAAGATGCGAAGTTGGTGGTGATTTATGCGCCCGAGCGGGACTTTGATGCGCCGGCGATAGAGAAGGTCGAGAAATTCCTGGAACTGTGCGACAAGAATTTGATATATGTGCTCAACCCGAACCAGGCCGCGGCGCCGAATCTGAGTGCGTTTTTGGAGGAGCATGGCGTTAAGGTGAACGAGGGCTTGGTTTACGAGACGGACATGAAAAAGGCGTACGGTGGCGCGTTTGAGGCGGTTAATGATTATGTTGACGAGGAATACAGCAGGCTGAAAAACAAGACGATCCCTGTGATGATGCTATATTGCAGACCGTTAGAGCTTACAAGCAGCGAGAACACAAGGATTCTACTGCAATTTTCGCCTACTACGGGCATTCTGCCAAAGGGCGCGGATCAGAACTTTGACTTTAAGGGCAATATATCTGGGCCGATCCCGTCTGTTGTGCTTTCTGATGTGAAGCTGGACGACGAAAAAACGTCGAAGCTTGCGGTGATAGGTTCGTACGGCGCCTTGATGCCAGAATTCCTGGCCTCGAATGCGCTCAATAACTCGGCGTACTTTGTGAATATGGTCAACACCATGACAAACCGAGAAGACGTGGGAATAACGATAGAGTCAAAGAGTCTGGGTGGCGAAGAGCTGGGATTAGACAAAGCCACAGCAAACACAATCGGCATCATGATGGCAATAATTTTGCCAGCTGCGGTTGTAATCATAGGAATAATCGTATACTTCAGGCGAAAAAATAAGTAGAGCAGGCTGGGGGTCGCGATAATGAGAAGACGAAAAAACACATTGATAGTCGTGTCGGCACTTTTCGCGCTGTTGCTGGGGTTGCTGTTTTTATTGATCTCGATGCCGGCGCCAGAGAAGGACGCCTCTTTAGACATGAGCAGCGTGAGCTTCGAGAATATCGTAAAGGTGACTGAGGATAAAAAAATAGCGAGCGTTGCGGTGAAAAATCAAAAGGAAGATTACGAAATCAAGGCTGAGAGCAAGGACGATAAGCAAGTTTACGCTGTTGCCGGCTGGGAAGAGGGCAAAACGTCGCAAAGCAAGGCGGAGACGCTGTATGACAGCCTGGTTAACCTGAAGCCGACGCAGAAAATAGACGACGCGAGTGATCTCTCGGCTTACGGACTGGATAATCCCGCCGCGGAGGTAACGGTGACGTTTTCTAACGACGAAAAGCTGAAGTTGTTTTTGGGCAGCGACGCACCGCTTAGCAAGGGTGCGTATGTTCGAGTTGACGGCGACGAAGAGGTCTACTTGATAGACACCACGGACAAGGAAATTTTCTTGAACGAGCAGGAATTTTATCAGGAAAAAGAGGAAACACCGAGCACCCAGGCGGATTAGCAATAATCTAACGGCGTGAATACTGCATAAAACGCAAAAGGAAGGAGATAGCATGCCATCTAAACGGCGCAATTGCGGGGTTGGAGCATGCGAAAGTGATGGTAGAGGAGCTATTATTCAAGCTTTGCGGGACTTTTTCTGGATCCGGTGCGGAATCGGGTATCGCGAACGTAATAAAAGCCGAAATGCAGAATTATTCGGACGAAGCGCGAATAGACAAAAACGGGAATGTCATTTGCACGCTGGGCAAGACTTCAGAATCTGCGCGGCATATTTTGATCGATGCGCACATGGATCAAGTCAGCATGCTGGTTACGGCCGTTGACGATTCTGGGTTTATAAATATTTCGCCGTGCGGGGGTGTTGACAGCAGGACGCTGCCAGGCTCGGCGGTGCTTATTCATGGCAAGGAGGTCGTAACAGGCATCGTGTGCACCACTCCGCCACATTTGGCAAGCAAAGAAACTTCTGAATTTGCAAAGACCGAAGATTTGCTCGTGGATACCGGCCTGTCGGCAAAAAAAGTGCATGAGGTTGTTTCGGTTGGCGACTATATCTCGTTTAGCGCGAAGCCGCAGAAGTTGCTTGGCAGCAGAATAACGGCGCCGGCGCTGGACAATCGCGCAGGGGTCGCAGTGCTAATTTATTGCGCAAATTTGCTAAAAGACAAAGAAATCCCCGCCCGGGTGACATTTTTGTTCAGCACACAGGAAGAGATAAATTCGGTGGGCGCGAAGACGGCGGTGTTCGCGCTTGACTGTGACGAGACGGTGTCGGTGGACGTGAGCTTTGCAAAGCAACCTGGCGTTCCGGAAGAGAAGTGCGGCAAATTGTCTGAAGGCTCTATGATAGGCATTGCGCCGACACTTTCGAGAGCAATATCGGACAAGTTTGTAGGTTTGGCGAAGGCGAACAAGATCCCATATCAGTTGGAAGTCATGAGCACGGCAACGAGCACAACCTCAGATGTGATAACCGCGTCAAAAAACGGGGTGGCCGGCGGACTTTTGTCCGTGCCCCTGCGGAACATGCACACGCCGGTAGAGGTTGTCGACATCGCGGACATCGAAAACACCGCCAGGCTGCTGGCGCAATACATTCTGACTGGGGGCGACGACTGTGGCCGATGATTTAAATTTATTGCAGAAACTATGCGACTCTAGCGGGATTTCTGGCGATGAGGCCAGCGTGAGAGAGATAATTTTAAGCGAGATCTTGCCGTTTGTGGCGGACGTAAAGGTTGACGCGCTCGGAAACATCATTGCATTCAAAAAGGGCGCCAAAAGAGCGGGCAAAAAGCTGATGATTTCGGCGCACATGGACGAGGTCGGGTTCATCGTGACGCATGTTACGGACGAGGGACTGCTAAAATTCGCACCAGTTGGCGGCATTGATGTAAATGCAATCTGCGGTAAGCCAGTCACAGTAGGCAAGAAGGCGTTGGCTGGGGTAATTGGCGTGGATAAGCCGGTGCATCTTTTGAAGGCGGAGGAGCGCCGGAAAAGCGTCGCCATAGCTGACATGCATATCGACATTGGGGCTACGGACAAAGTCCAGGCGCTGGAACACGTCACTCCAGGCGACGGAGCGAGCTTTCTTGCGAATTTTAAGTGCGAAAAGGGCATGGTGAAGGCCAAAGCGCTCGACGACCGCGTAGGATGCTTCATTTTGGTCAACTTGATTAAGCGCGAGCTGCCGTTTGACATGTACTTTTCTTTTGTGGTTCAGGAGGAAGTTGGGCTGCGCGGCGCCAAAGTTGCGGCCTTTGGCATAGACCCTGACGCGGCAATCGTGGTGGAGGCGACCACCGCAGCTGACATAAAAGGAACGGCGCCAGATAAGCAGGTGTGCAAGCTCTCAAACGGCGCGGTTATCGCGTTTATGGACAAGCACACGATATACGATAGAGGGCTCTACGATTTGGCGCTGAAGCTTGCCAAAGAAAACGGCATAAAAGTGCAGGTAAAGTCAATGGTGGCGGGCGGCAACGATGCTGGTGCGATTCATCAGTCTCGCGCGGGAGTCCGAACTATTGCGGTCTCGCTGCCGTGCAGATATCTTCACACGGCCTGCGGGATGATTTGCGCGAACGACATTTGGGAGACTCAGAAATTGGTCGAAAAGTTGGCGGAAAAAATTTGTGAAGCCTAGCAAAATGGCGGGCGGGGGGGACGCGTTGTACAGATGTTTTTTGAGATAAGCGAGGAAATAGAGAAAATAGCGCGAAGGGCGCAGGAGCTGTGCGTGTCGGAGTTCAAAAAAGTGGACGAAATGGCGGAATACAATCAGCAAAAGGTCTTGAAGGCGTTTATCGACAACAAAGTTAGTGACCGGCATTTTGCGGGATCCACAGGATACGGATATGGCGACGACGGCCGCGAAGCCTTGGAGAGGGTCTTTACGCAGGTTTTTGCGGCAGAGGATGCAATAATACGGCACAACTTTGTGAGCGGCACGCATGCCCTAACTGTCGCGCTTTTTGGCGTGCTCCGCCCTGGGGACACGATTATAAGCGTAACGGGCGCACCTTACGATACGCTGCAGGGCGTCATTGGGGCGGCCAGAGTCAGTTCGGGTTCTTTAAAAGAATTTGGGATAAATTATGAAGAAGTCCCGCTAACATCGGATGGATCGCTGGATTTTTCCGCAATAGAAAAATCTGTAAAAAATGACACAAAAATGGTCTATATGCAAAGATCCCGTGGGTACAGCATTCGAGGAGCTCTGTCGGTTGCTACTATAGGAAAAGTCGTACAGCTGGCCAAGAAAATTGCGCCAAACTGCATTGTGATGCTGGATAATTGCTATGGCGAATTTGTAGGATGCGAGGAACCGCTGCAGAATGGGGTGGACTTAATTGCAGGGTCGCTCATAAAGAACCCGGGCGGAGGTTTGGCGCCAACGGGAGGCTACATCGCAGGGCGGCGGGATTTAGTCGAAATGTGCTCGTACCGCTTGGCGACGCCAGGTACGGGCAAAGAAGTGGGCGCGACACTCGGACTAAACAGAGACCTCTTTATGGGGCTGTTCAATGCACCGCATGCTACGGGGGAAGCTTTGAAGACCGCCATTTTTTCGGCTGCGTTGTTTGAGCTTTTGGGCTATGAGGTTTTTCCAAGACATAATGAGCTTCGAAGCGACATAGTCCAGGTGATAAAGCTCGGCAATGCTGAAAATTTGGTCTCGTTTTGCCAAAGCATCCAGGCGGCGTCGCCGGTGGACTCTTTTGTGAAGCCGGAGCCGTGGGACATGCCGGGGTACGACAACAAGATCATAATGGCGGCGGGGACTTTCACGCAGGGGGCATCCATAGAGCTCTCGGCGGACGCGCCACTTCGGGAACCATACGCGGTGTTCCTGCAGGGCGGACTCAACTTTCATAGCGCAAAGGTTGCCGTCATGATGGCAGCAGATGAGATCCTCAAAAACCGCGGCGCAAACGCAATTTGAGGGTATTATTAAAGAATTTTACATAGATGTTAGGGGTTGAAGGCTTGCAACCGGACGACAATTACTTTATGGCAGAGGCGTTGAAACTCGCACGAGAGGCGTACTCAGAAGGCGAAGTGCCCGTGGGCGCCGTCATAGTGAGGGCTGGGACAATAATCGCGACGGGGCGCAACCGAAGAGAAGGCAAAAAAAATGCGCTCTATCACGCAGAAATAGAGGCAATAAACAACGCGTGCCAGGCTCTGGGCGGGTGGCGGTTGTGCGGATGCGAACTTTTTGTAACGCTAGAGCCTTGCCCGATGTGTGCCGGCGCGATTATAAATTCTCGCATAGAACGGATAGTTTTCGGGGCGCACGACCTCAAAGCAGGCTCGTGTGGATCGGTGATAAATTTGTTCGAGCAGCCGTATAACCACAAACCGGCGGTAAAGAGCGGCATTTTAGAAGAAGAATGTGCAAAGGCGCTAACAGACTTCTTCAAAGAACTGCGGGCACAATAAGGCCGACTAAATCTAAATTTCGGTGTACTTTACCGAGAGTTCTTGCAGCACGTCCAAAAAGCCGCCCACATCGATGCTGTTCTCGTACATAAAAAGCATGATGCTTTTAGCGTGGTCGGGGATAATCTCGCTGCACTGGCATTTTACAGAGTAATCCTCTTGCCCGGGCTGAATATGTACAACGCTTAGAAAAATGTCATCTAAAAGCGCTTCAGCACGGTAGATTACTTGATGTTCGATCTGAATTTTTTCTATTTTAGAATAATTTTTGATGTATTTACATATTTGCACTCTTTCCATAATTTATTTCTCTCCTTGCACAAAGTAGTTTTGCGATGTTAAAAGTATACTAGATGCATCTGCCAGTGTTTGTCGAAGTTCCATCTGATTTTTAAAATATTATTGACAATTGCAAGAAATCATGTTATGGTAAATAATGTGTTTTTGTGTTAAAAAATGTAATTTATTTTACTTTTTAGCTGATTCGTTGCTGTTGAAAATTTATATTTTTTGAGCATGGAGCATGGATTTTGTAGACATATAAAATTTGATTATATTTTTACTAAGTACCCTTTCTGGTTTAGATTATAATTATAATTATTTTATGTTAAATTTTAGTGCGGATGTATAAAAATGTCAGCAGTTATAAAGATACATTTTGAGGCAATTTTGAGGGTCCTTTTTGGCCCTCCATTTTTTATATTATAAGAAGGAAATATTTTACTCTATTTTAAAACGATGTTGGATAATTATTTTTCGGTGGTGTGAAAAATGTACGATGAGTCGCGGATAGAAAGAGCGAAACGTTTTTCCAAAATGTGGTGGCAGTCTAGAGCCGACACCGGCAAATCGCAGGAGTTCATGGCGCTAGGCTTGGGCGTTTCAAAAAAGACGATACAGAATTGGGAAAAGGGGCTAAGTGCGCCAAATTTGTTTCAAGCGGCCGAGTGGTTCCGGCTGCTTGGGCTAAACCCAACAAAATATTATATGGAATTTTTGTATCCGCAGTTCTTTGAGGGCAGAAATCGGCAGCACAACGAGGCGGAGCTCTGTGAGATTTTATCGCACCTAATAAAAAATACAAGCGCAAAAGAGAAAAAAGAATTAATCTACCTAATGAGCGGAACGCACGGCAGCTCGTGGATAGCGCTATTGCAATTGCTGGCGGCACATTGCCAAACCTCGCTGCAAGCAAGAGCCGTAGTGGCAAGGACGATATTGGAAACTTACGAAATAGAGGAAAAAACGGGGCAGCTGATAAACAAAGCCGAAATAACGCCCGATATAGACTTGTTAAAATTAGCGATTTCGCAGTGCAAAAAGGCAGCACAAAACGGACAAAAAGGCTATTCCATCGAGCTTTGTGAGGATCCCCAAATTAATAAAGAAAAAAACAAAAAGTAGAATGCAAAAATAAAACATTCTACTTTTTTACAAATTAAAAATATAAGAAACAAAAGCTATAAATCCATCAAAACCGGACTAAGACTAAGCAAGGAACCCGGCGCATTGAGGATCCGTTGGTTTGACGAACCCCGAAATAAAAGCATCAAACTTTTTTTCTCCTCAATAAAAGGGCCGTCAATCAAAACGTCGATATTTTCTAAAAGAGACTTCCACTCAGGGTGATCGTCAAACCCCGCAATAAGCTCTTCAAAAGTGTAGCCAGTATAGGAGAGCACGTCCAAGCCCATCAAATGGCACTCCTTAGCTATCTCAGAAAAAGCATAAGCCTGCAAAAAAGGCTCACCGCCAGAGAAAGTAACGCCCTTCAAAAGCGGATTTTTCTTAATCTTAGCAATCAAGTCATCAGTATCCATCAAGGTTCCGCCGTTAATATCAAAAGTTGAAGGGTTATGACACCCCTTGCAGTGGTGCAAACAGCCCTGCGCAAAAATTACAAACCGCAGCCCCGGGCCATCCACAATGGACTCCGCAACAATCCCAGCAACCCTCAACTTACTCAAACCAACAGCACACCTTTCCACACAGCAGTATAGCACAGGCCTAGCCAAAAGAAGCTAGGCCCAACAGCAAAAGCAAACTTAATTGCAGCGATCAACCTCAACCGAATGCTTCACGCGATCGCGTTCCTCAGCCCGTTTAGCATTGTTAAAGCGATCAACCGTACCGACCAAATAGCCAGTAATCCTGCGAATGCGCTCAAACCCAGGAGTTCCCGAGGTCTCTCTACGGCCGCATTGAGGACAAACGTCGTCAATAATGCCAGTGAACCCGCAAACAGGATCACGGTCGACAGGATGGTTAATAGAGCCGTACCCAATGCCAGACTCCTTCATGCAGCGGACAATTTGCTCAAAAGCGTCAAGATTCTTCGAAGGGTCGCCATCGAGCTCAACATAAGAAATATGGCCACCGTTAGTAAGCTCGTGGTAAGGAGCCTCTTTCTTAATCTTATCAAAAGCCGAAATGTTGTAATAAACCGGCACGTGGAAGGAGTTGGTGTAGTAGTCCCTATCGGTAATGCCAGGAATTTTGCCGTATTTCTTAGCATCCATGCGCACAAATCGGCCAGAAAGTCCCTCCGCCGGCGTTGCAATCAAAGAGAAATTCATATTATGCTTCTCAGTAGCCTCATCCATGCGCGCCCTCATATGAGCAATAATCTCGAGACCCAATTTCTGCGAGCTCTCACTTTCACCGTGATGTTTACCCGTCAAAGCCTTCAAGCATTCCGCCAACCCAATAAACCCAGTAGTCAAAGTGCCGTGCTTCAAGACTTCGCGAACGCTCTCGTCCATCCCCAAGCGGTCAGAGTCAATCCAAACGCCCTGCCCCATAAGGAAAGGAAAGTTCCGAATAGTCTTAACAGCCTGCAGCTCAAACCGAGCCAAAAGCTGCTCAATGACCAAATCAATCTTATCATCCAGCAACTTGTAAAAAACGTCGACGTTCTGTTTGCTCTCAATAGCCAACCTCGGCAAATTTATAGAAGTAAAGCTCAAATTTCCGCGACCATTCACAATTTCCTTAGTCGGGTCAAAGTGATTAGCAACCACGCGCGTCCGGCAGCCCATATAAGCAGCCTCAGTCTCAGGGTGTCCAGCACGATAATACTTCAAGTTAAAAGGCGCGTCAATAAAAGAGAAATTCGGGAACAACCGCTTAGCGCTAACCCTGCAAGCCAGCTTAAACAGATCGTAGTTCGGGTCAGAAGGGTTGTAGTTAACGCCCTCCTTAACCTTAAAAATATGAATAGGGAAAATAGGCGTCTCGCCGTTTCCAAGGCCCTTCTCGGTCGCCAAAAGAATATTCTTAATAACGAGCCGGCCCTCAGGCGTAGTGTCGGTGCCATAGTTGATGGAGCTAAAAGGAACCTGCGCCCCGGCGCGCGAGTGCATGGTGTTCAAATTATGAACCAAAGCCTCCATAGCCTGGTATGTTGCGCGGTTAGTCTCCTCCGTAGCGTGATTATAAGCAAATTTCTGCACTTTTTTGGCAGAGCGATCGTCACCAAGAACCTCACTCAAAAGCTCGAGTTCGCGAGCCATGTAAGCCTGGCCATTTTCTAAAGACGGAGAATCGCCAACCTCACCCTGAGCTCGAGAGAAAATCCCCTCGTATAAAGCAGCAGGATCCTCGCAACCAGTCAAAATCTCCAAAGCCTTAACCATATTCTGACGGTAAGCCTTGCGATAAGTCTTAGCCACGCCCTTCGCCAAAGCGTAGTCAAAATTAGGCACACTCTGGCCGCCGTGCTGGTCGTTCTGATTAGCCTGAATCGCAATACAAGCCAAAGCCGCGTAACTTATGATATCATTTGGCTCGCGCAGAAAGCCGTGCCCAGTAGAAAACCCGCCAGTAAACAATTTGTCCAAATCAATCTGGCAGCAAGTAGTAGTCAAAGTCAAAAAGTCCAAATCATGAATATGAATATCGCCGTTAGAATGGGCTTTAGCAAAGCGAGGGTCAAGTATATACATCTCGTAAAATTGCTTAGCGCCCTCCGAGCCGTACTTCAGCATAGTTCCCATAGCCGTATCGCCGTTAATATTGGCGTTTTCGCGCTTCACGTCATTGTCCTTAGCCGATTTAAAGGTCAAATCCTCATAAGTTTTCATCAGCTTAGAGTTCATTTCCCTAGCGCGGGTGCGCTCGAAGCGGTACAAAATATATTCCTTAGCCGTCAGAGCGTGACCATTTTCAATAAGAATTTTCTCAACAACGTCCTGAACGTGCTCAACAGTAACCTCGGTGGGTTGTTCGTTCTCAAGGTATTCAACAACCTGGTCAGCAAGGCGTTTAGAGAGGTCAAAATCATCCCCGCCCATCTTAATAGCGGCCTTAAAAATTGCTTGAGCGACTTTATCCCTGTTAAACTCAGTTTTTCTGCCATCGCGTTTAGTAATAGTCTTTATAGTACAAAAATCAGGTTTCCTTCCAATTTTTTTAGTAATAGTATCAATCATAATAAAAGAACCCTCCTTATCAAAATAGGACCACAACATCTTGTGGACAAACCGGTTGCTAATACTGATTATACTCTACATACAGTTTCGCGTCAACAGCTTTTTTAAAAAAAAGAAAACGATAAAAAGAGCAGAAACTGAGCGGATTCATAGTCAATTGGCTTAAAAATAAATCGATTTTGGCAAAAATTTTTCACATTTTCCATAATGGCATAATCGTATGTAAGTAATATGGGGAAAAGTCAGAATCAAAGTGCGTCAAACTAGGTATTTCATGGGATCCGTGCAGGTTTTAGACTTAATAAACTCGACGCCATCGAAGTTTTCAGACAATTTTTTCGCAAGAGGCAGGATAACAACGTCCTCCGTCTTAAAATGACCCGCATCCACAACGCAAATACCGTGCTGCAAAGCAATCAAAATCTCGTGATGCTTGATCTCACCCGTAACGAAAGCATCAACACCCTCAGAAATCGCCGTTCCAATGAGACTTCCGCCCGCACCAGAGCAAATAGCAACCCGCCGTATGCCTCGGTCAGTAGGAGTATACTGCAAACCCGCACAACCAAGGCGATCCTTAACCAAAGCAGCAAATTCATGGCAATTGCAAATATTTTCCAAAACGCCAATCAAGCCCTCAGGCCGCGGACCAATCTTAGATTCGTAATTAGCCAAAGCGGTTAGATCGCGCAAAGAAATAGCCTCCGCTAAACAGGAGTTCACACCAAATGGCGACATATCTAGGTTTGTGTGAGCGCAAATTACCGAAATCTCATTCCTAGCTAAACCATGCGGGATAGAATTGTGCCGCAAAGCCCGAATAGCCTCAAAAATCACAGGATGATGGCTCACAATCAAGCTAGCACCAAGGCTTTTAGCCTCGTTGATAACATCCAAAGTCACATCAAGAGCCAACAAGCAGCGGTCAACCGGAGCCTGCTCGTTGCCCACCAGAATGCCAACATTGTCGAAATCCATGGCAGAATCAAAAGGCGCAAAGCCATCGATAAATTCAAATATGTCGAAAACCCTAGTCATTTCTACAATCTCCCTTACAAATATCTTCGAGCCGTGCGATTATACCTTGCAACTCGGCGGATTTTTCAAAATTTTGAGTAGCCAAAAAGCCATTAAGCTGGTTGCTCAAATCGCGAATCGTCCGCTTAATGGAAAGCCGATTCTCAGCAGTCAAATCGTCGCCAAGCCGGCCAATATAAGGATAAAGCTCATCGCAACGGCAAAAGCTGGCGTCAAAAAAGACGGACATAACGGTGTAAACCTTGCCGCAAGAGACCACAGCTTGCTCCGCGACGATTTTAAATTGCTGAGAAGCCAAAAATTCGCGCAACTCCACCTCTCCAGACATAGGTTGCAAAACCAAGTGCTTAGCGGAGTCTTTAAGCCAGTCAGCGCGCTCAATGATCTGCATAATCAGCTCGCCGCCCATTCCAGCAATGATAATGTCCTCCACCTCGGCAGGAAAAACAGCATCAAGCCCGTCAGAAAGCCGAGTTTCAATTTTATCCGCAACGCCATATTTAAAAATGTTGTTTTGGGCGTTCAGCAAAGGCCCCGCACGCAAGTCCGTCGCAATTGCACGCGGGCAAACCTCGTTCAAAACAAGCCAAATCGCAAGATAAGCATGGTCGGTGCCGACGTCGGCAACAGTAGAGCCCAGCCGAACATTTTTTGCGCACAGATAAAGCCGTTCATCCAGACGCAACCGCGTGTTGTGAGCCTTTTTCATACAACCAACCCTCGCTCAGTGGCATTTCGTAGCATAACCCAAAATATCAAACCCGGCAAAACAACCGCCCGGCGAAAAACTTGCCCGAGCGGCCGAAAAATTAAAATTAAAAAAGCATTTTGCCTTACCGAGGACTCGCATTGTCGCTAGAACTAAGATGCTCATTAAGCTTCTTAATAAGCGCGTCTGCGTCCGTGCCGTGAACCTCACAAGCTTGCGCCACAGTTTCCCCGCGAGAAGCCGGACATCCCAAACAATGCATCCCCATCTCCGCAAAATATCTACCAGTAGTCTCATCAGCGTCCAAAACGTCACCAATAAGCGTGTTTCTATCAACAGTCATCATAAGAAGACCCCCTTCATCGATATTATGTGCATCAAATAATATATTAAACCCGCGAAAATCTCTTGTCAACAAAAAAATAAAGCTCCCAAAACCACAAAAAGTAAGTCAGGGAGCCAAAAGTCAAACAAAAATAAAGAAAATAAAATTATTTCCTTATCTCTTGCTGAGCAAAGCACTCGCTGCAATAAACAGGGCGGTCTCCGCGCGGTTCAAAAGGAATCCTAGCAACGCCACCGCAAGCAGCACAAGTAGCTTCGTGCATTACGCGGCCTTCTCTAGCAGCGTTTTTACGTGCATCGCGGCACTCTTTGCATCTTTGTGGCTCGTGAGCGAACCCTTTGCCTGCATAGAATTCCTGCTCGCCGGCGGTAAAAATAAATTTTTCACCACAGTCCTTACAGATGAGATTTTTGTCTTCGTACATTAAAATACCTCGCTTTGGATAAAAATATTTGCCCCCGGACGGACTTGCACCGACACCTTTGATAATACTGAAACAACCAACGCTCTCCTAACCTAAGCTACATGGGCACATCGCCAAAGAACGGCAAAGAATAATACAACAATAGTATATTCCAAAAAAGAAAAAAGTTATAATCAAAAAGAGAAAATAAAAATCGCCAAATTTTGCAAATTACGTTGATTTATAACCAAATCCAATATCAATATTACACCATTATTTTTTTATTGTCAATAAAAAAACGCAAAAAATATTGCGAGAATTATCTCAAATATGAACTAAAATTAGAAAATATAACAATATATAGAAAAACATGGAAATTTTTTGTAGATTTGCACGGCGAAAATAGCGTGGATAGTGTACAATAACGCGCGCGTTTGCAGCAAGATTTTTTATGTGATAAAATGAAAGCATCGTAAAAGGGGGGCAAGCTAGGAATGATCGGGATAATCGGCGCAATGCAAATAGAGGTCGAAAATATAATAGAACTCATGAATGCGGCAGAAATCGAGACTTTTGCGCATATAAAATTCTATAAAGGAAAAATAAATGGCTCAAATTGCGTAGTATCGGTGTGCGCGCCGGGCAAAGTCAATGCCGCAGTCTGCGCGCAGTTGATGATAACAAAGTACAACACCGAAGTGATTATAAACGTAGGTGTAGCGGGCTCTTTGGAGGCCGATATAAAAATCGGAGACGTAGTGGTGGCCGATTCCGTTGTGCAGCATGACGTGGATACCACTGCCGTGGGCGACGAGCGCGGGTTTATCTCCGGCCTAGGGCTAGTGAAAATCCTCTGCGCAAAGGACGTTACCGAAAAAATAAAATCCGCTGCCGCGCAGCTAAACGAGCATTCCCACGAGGGATGCATTGCAACGGGGGACCAGTTTATTTTTAATAAAGAAAAATTGCAAGACATAAAAAATACATTTAAAGCAGTGACGTGCGAGATGGAATCTGGCAGCATAGGCCAGGTTTGCGCTATGAATAATGTAAAATTCTCGGTTCTAAAGGTGATCTCGGACAATGCAGACGATGCAAGCCGCATGGATTATGAAAGGTTTAAGATTTTAGCCGCACAAAAAATTTCCAAAATAATTGTAAAAGCGATTTTTTCTTTTTAAGAAATATGTCAAAATAAATTAAATTATGCAGATTTTTATATTTTATCATCAAACAAGATTAATATTTTCAACATATTCAACAAAGTTTTAAACAAAAAACTAAAATGCTTGTTTTTCAAGGGATTTTGTGATTTAATTTTCTAAAAAAGAATTTTTTGTCGATTTTGAGTATATAAAAAATTAAAGCGATGATTATTTTCAACATATTCAACAAAGTTTTAAACCGATGTGCTAGATTCAGGAATTCGCCCTTGTTAAACTTATGTAGGAAAATGTCTAATTTTCACATATGGAAAAATAATTATTCTAAAAACGAAAAATAAAACGACGGAGAGTCAGCTGCTAAGTTGAACCCTCAGATTACTCAAAATGGCGCGTTCTCGGCGCGAAACCTGCACCTGAGTCATGCCTAAAATTTTTGCCGTTTGAGTTTGCGTCTGGTTTTTGAAGAATCGCAGCAAAATTAAGGACCGATCCTTTTCGTTAAGATCGCTCACAACCTGCTTCAGCGCGATTATTTCGGCCAACTTTTCATCTGGGGAGTCGGTTGGAATGTCGATTTGGTGCTGACCGTTTTCGTCGTCGGCAGTGAGGGAAATCGGAGCACGAGAGACCTCCAAAGCCTGCGCTGCAACGGGTGGTTCAACGTTCAAAGCAAGCGCTAACTCACTGATGGTCGGTTCTCGGGCGTTTTTGGTAGCGAATTCGTTAATGAAGCGGCTGGCCTTTAACGAAAGCTCCTTAAGGCTCCTGCCGACCTTGATGGCGCCACCGTCGCGAAAGAGCCGCTTGATCTCTCCCAGAATCACGGGGACGGCATAGGTCGAGAATTTAACCCCGCGCGAAGAGTCAAAAGCGTCGACAGCCTTGATCAGCCCTAAGCATCCGGCCTGAAAAAGATCGTCGTATTCGATTCCGCGGCCCTTGAACTTTTTGGCAAGAGCATGCACGAGCCCGATGTTCTGGCTGATGACTTGTCCGCGGCTATCCATTTTTGGCGACTCGGGGAATGATGTTCTTGGTGAGCGTAATCGTCGTCCCGCGGCCAACTTTAGATATAACCTTGATGTTATCCATAAAACTTTGCATCACGGCAAATCCCAGTCCAGCGCGCTCGGCGCCGCCAGTAGTATACAGAGGCTCCATGGCTTGGCTGATATTCTCGATTCCGCAGCCCTTATCGCGAATCCGGATGGTAACCTGGCCGTTGTCGAAGATCTTGACCGATATGTAAATGTAGCCCAGGCCGTGCTTGTAGGCGTGCACGATGCAGTTAGTGACGGCCTCGGAGATGGCTGTCTTAATGTCTGCGATCTCCGATATAGTCGGGTCGAGCTGTGCAACGAAGGCTGCAACAGTAGCTCTGGCGAAGCTTTCGTTCGCGGACTTGCTGATAAATTCAAATTTCATCTCGTTTTTCAACTGTGCCATTTTAAACTTCTCCTTCTTTTATGACGCCCAGAGCCAAAAGTCCGGACATTTTAATCAGCCGCTTAAGGTGTGCCGGGACGTTTACAACAGAAACAGAGCCATTCAGCGTCTGCATAATGCGGTAGCGGCCCATGATGAGGCCCACGCCGGAGCTGTCCATAAATTGAACCTGCGAAAAATCCAGATTTAAAAGGCTTGGACGAATCTCCTGCACGTAAGCATCAATCTGTTCTCGCACATCCCGAGCGGTGTGATGGTCGATATCCCCCGTAATGAAGGCCGTTGCGGTATCGGCATCCCTTGCGATTTTCACTTCTATCACGATTTTGCTCACCCCTGAGTCAAAAATAAAAATTCTTGCCCCAATGATACGCCACTTATTTGGCAAAACAACGCAAAAAATGCGATAAAAAATTTTTAATGATCCCGCAAAAACGACAAAAACATCGGGCGGATTTGCGAAGCCAGGTATAATGATCCAAACACCAAAATGGCAGTGTCCGAAGGCCGCTCAGAAGCCATTTTAAAAGCGATCTCAACAGCGTTATTTAGGTCTGTAGCTACAACGCTGGGCTTATTTAATTGTTTGACGATTAAATTGTGCAACTCAGACTTATCCATCGCACGGGGGTTATCTGGCTGCACAACGATGAATTCCGCAACATGAGGTGAGATAATCCTCAAAACATTGCAGATATCTTTATCTTTAAGCATACCAACAATAGCAATGATGCGCCTTTTACCCAAATATAAATTTAGAGAATCGGCCAAAACAGAGGCACCACCTGGGTTGTGAGCACCATCCAGAATAATAAGCGGCTCATGCGAGAGAACCTCGAACCTGGCGGGAAATTTAGCGTTATAAAGCCCATCCTTGACGGCTTGAGGAGGAATCGTAAAACCGCCGCAACGGTTGAGCTCACTGGCAACCGTAATGGCTGTAATCGCGTTATAAACCTGGTGCGGCCCCAACAGATTAACCTTAAAAGCCTTGCTCATGTAGTCAAAGCTCGTCCTGGAGGCAATGGTTGACCTCACGTTAGATAGGCTGGCTAAATCCGGGGTCAAAACTTTATTTTTAAGCCTCGCCGCGGCCGCTTTAATCACGCAGAGTGCCTGAGAATCTTGCTTTGGGTACAAAACCAAAGTCCCGTTGTGCTTGAGGATCCCGGCTTTTTCTGTGGCAATTTGAGAAATGCTCTCGCCCAAAATATTCGTATGGTCATAAGAAATAGACGTAATGACGGAGCAGACAACGTTTTCAACAACGTTAGTTGCGTCCAACCTGCCGCCTAATCCGGTTTCTAGCACTACGATGTCGCAATTCTCCCGTGAAAACCAGAATATCGCGATGGCTGTAATTAATTCAAATTGAGTTAAATTTATACCATTTTTTGGCATTTTTCTCACAAACGGCATGATATACTCAAAAACATCCACGAAATCTTTTTCCGAAATCATGGCTCCGTCTATTTGGAGCTGCTCGCGAAAGTCCAGAACAAAAGGCGAAATGAACAAACCCGTTTTGAGTCCGGCAGCATTCAAAATAGAGGAGACGAAAGTGCAGACAGAGCCCTTGCCGTTGGTGCCGGCGATATGGACGAACTTTAAATTTTTTTGTGGACAAGAAAGCATCTCGAGCAAAACTTGGATTCGCTCGAGACCCGGCCTAATGCCAAACTTAGAAAGAGAGTTGATATAACTCAAAGCTTGCCGATACGTCATGCCAAAACTCACTCACAGACTACGTTATGTATTATTTGTATAAAATGATATAACAGAACCTCGAGGATGTCAAAAGAGCCCTACGGCGGGCGTCAAACCATAAATGTAAAAAACTGGTTTAAATTTTTATACAAAATTCTTGTAAAAAAGGCAAAATAATGATATCATACTAATTAAGTTTTGACCTGCCTTTTGACGATCGAAAAATTTTTATTTAAAATTTAACTTGCAACCTAGATGAAATTTTAGCATTAATTATAGAATATTTATCGATGTTTAACATTTATATATTTAATAATTTGAGCGATTTGGATTGGGCGAAATTTGGCGGTTCATTTGAGCGGTAATGACGGCGTTCGTGCTGAGTGTACCGCGTTCGAGCTTTGACTTGAGGTAAACTTCTTTTTGAGTGTGAATAAAAAAGGAGGAATTTTATGGAAGAATCCGCAAAAACGTTATTTAGCGCCATCCAGCCCAGCGGGATAATCACTATTGGGAACTATTTTGGCGCGATAAAAAATTGGGTAGAGCTGCAGGACGACTACAATTGCATGTTTGCGTTGGCGGATTTGCACGCTATAACGGTGTTTCAGCGGCCAGAGAACTTGAAAAAAAACACGTTGGAGGCCTACGCATTGCTGCTGGCTTGCGGAATTGATGCGGAGAAGAGCTTGTTTTTTATACAAAGTCAGGTGAATACGCATTCGCAGTTGGCGTGGATTCTGGATTGTTATACTCAGTTTGGCGAGCTGTCGCGGATGACGCAGTTTAAGGATAAGTCTACAAAGCATTCGGATAACATAAATTGCGGATTGTTTGCGTATCCGGTGCTGATGGTCGCAGATATATTGCTGTATCAGGTGGATATGGTGCCTATCGGACTAGACCAGAAGCAGCATCTGGAGCTAACTCGCACGGTGGCGGAACGGTTTAATTTTTTGTATGGCGAGACCTTCAAAATAACCGAAGCGTACATCCCGAAAAACGGCTCCAAGATAATGTCTTTGCAGGATCCCAGCCGAAAAATGTCGAAGTCTGACGAAAACCTGAACGCCTGGGTGGCCATTCTGGACAGCAAAGACGAGGTTATTAAGAAGTTCAAGCGCGCTGTGACGGACTCGGACTCGTGCGTGCGCTATGACGACAAGGCAAAGCCTGGAATAAGCAATTTGATGACGATTTATTCGTGCGCGACGGGCAAGAGCTTTGACGAGATTGAGAAGGAGTTTGACGGTGTGGGCTATGGCAAATTTAAAGAGGCCATTGGCGAGTGCATTGCAGATAAGTTTGCCCCGGTTCAGAGGCGGTTTAACGAGCTTATAAAAGACAGGGAATATTTAGAAAAATGCTACAGAAAGGGCGCCAAAGAGGCGTTCGAAATCTCGAACAAAACACTGAATGAAGTAATGAAAAAAATTGGTTTCGTCCAGTAAACGACCGTGACATATAGATCGCCGGCAATTGGCAAAAAAATAAACCCTCGATTACAGCCCTTGTAACCGGGGGTTTTGCGATTCTGTCTGAAGATATTGGCCTACAATTTGATTACAGTGGTGGGGCCGCCGCCACCGATGTTGATTTCCTGTGCATCAAAGGTGCGGATACCACCAGCAGCATTTTCGAGCATCTCATCCGAGAGCTCTCCATTGGCATTACCGTTATCTGGCTGGCAAAACAAAGCATAGGCTTTATCGAATGCGTCGGCACCTAGCTTAATTTTATAAAGATTAAGCAATTTTGTAAACTCAAAAGTATCCTTACATTCGCGCGCCTTCTTAACAAACTCCGGGTTTTTAGATTTAAATTCCTGCAAATCCATGGTAAAAGCCCCCTTTTAATCTTTTTGAAATAATTTTTTACAATTAAATTATACACAAAAATTATAAAATAGTCAAGAGATTTGTGAAAAATAAATTATAGTTATAGTAAATATAAATGTTTAAAATTATTGTGATGCAAATTATTAAAATTATTCACAAAATAGCTAAAGATTATTAACTATATCTTTAAAATGAGTGCCACGTTGCATAAAATTTTCGTATAGACCGAAGCTAGCGCAGGCAGGGGAAAGCGAGACGACGTCTCCGGGAGAAGCGTTGCTGCGAGCCAAATTGACCGCCTCGAGCATATCTTTAGCGTGCACGATTTTAAGCGAGTCGGCAGAAAAATTGGGCGAGTTAACCACAGCATCGCGAATTTTGCTCGCCGTTTGGCCAAGCAGAATGAGAACTTTGACCTTATCGGCAACCACAGGGCCCATCGCGTCAAACGAGATTTTTTTGTCGTAGCCGCCACAAATCAAGATAATCCGTTGCGGAAACAGGGACAAAGTCCCGCAAATAGTCCGCGTGGGGCTCGAAGCAATCGAATCGTTGTAATATTTCACGCCGTCAACCTCGCGTACAAACTCGATTCTGTGCTCGACGCCGCTAAAATTCTTGGCAACAGCGTTAATGGACTCGATCGAAACATCGCCAAAGACCGCCCCAATCGCCGCCATGTAGTTTTCCACATTGTGCCGCCCCGGAATAAGAACATCGTTCACATTAAGAACAGGTTGAGCGTCGCCGTTTTTGGCAAAGCAGATGAAGTTGTCGCGAAGATAAACGCCGTTGTCGCAAGGGTTCTGGGCAGAAAAGAATAACCTCTCCCCACGAACATCCGCACCAAACTGCCGGGTTACCTCGTTATCCAAATTTAAAACAGCGCGAGAAAAGGCATTCTGATGGAGAATAATGTTCCGCTTGGCCTCGATGTACTCGTCCATATCTTTGTGCACGTCCAGATGGTTTGGCGAAAGATTAGTAACCACAGCGATGTCCGGGCTTTTGCGCATAGAAATCAGCTGAAAACTAGAGAGTTCCACAACGGCAACGTTGTCTTCGCGGATGTCTTCAATGATGGGCAGCAGCGGCGTACCGATGTTTCCGCCCAGATGAACAGTCTTGCCGTCCTGCTTTAAAATCTCAGAAATTATAGTGGTGGTGGTAGTTTTGCCGTCGCTGCCAGTAACGGCGATTATTTTGCAGGGGCAAAGGTCAAAAAAAACTTCCATCTCCGAGGTAACAGCACTCCCGCGGCGACGGGCCTCAACGAGCTCTGGAGTAGAAAATTTTAGCCCCGGCGAACGAAATATAATGTCAAAATCCAGATTTTGCAAGTATTCAGACCCCAGCATAAACTGAACATTATAGGGCCTAAGCTGATTGATCACGTCCGCCATCTGATCCTCCCGCTTAGAATCGCAAGCCGTAACCATAGCTCCCTTCTGACTAAACATCTTAATAAGCGGCAAATTAGTCCGCCCCACGCCGCAAAAGGCAACCCTCTTGCCCGCAATATAATCAAAAAATCTGTCCACACTCTGTCGCATAC
>CAREUR010000016.1 GCA_948968885.1 uncultured Eubacteriales bacterium
TACGATTCTCTCTTTCGTTTCCGAAATTTAAGAACTTTCTTCTCAAGAAATTACGGGTCTTTTTTGTCATCGTTGTTTAATTTTCAAGGTCCTTCGTCGCCACAATTCCTCGTCCGCGGCAACGTGATTATTATTTTATCATGCCCTTTCCCCTTTGTCAACTAATTTTTTGTGTTTTTTTACTTATTTTTTATTTTTGTTTTCATCAATAAAAAACAAGCGGTTTGTGCAAGTTTTTTGTATTTTTTAATTAATATTGACACTCTCAATTTTCCTACAAAATTCGCTACAAAATTTTAACTTTCCCTCAGCAGACGCGCTCTAGGTCCCTTTTTAGCCTCTCGATTATCCTTTTTTCCAACCGAGAAATATACGACTGAGAAATCCCCAAAGAATCGGCCACTTCCTTTTGAGTATGCTCCTGGTGCCCGTAGAGCCCAAATCTCAGCTCCATGATGCTGCGCTCTCGGCTAGAAAGCTTCGATACCGCATTCAGCAAAACCTGACACTCCGCCTCCTGCTCTATGCGCTTATTAACAACGTCCTGCTCGCTGCCCAAAACATCGGAGAGCAGCAATTCGTTGCCCTCCCAATCCACGTTGAGCGGCTCATCTATCGAGAACTCATTTTTAATCTGCGAGCTTTTTCTAAGGTACATCAAAATCTCGTTCTCTATACAGCGGGAGGCGTACGTCGCAAGCTTAATGTTTTTTTCGGGGCAAAAGGTATTAACGGCTTTGATGAGGCCGATTGTACCGATAGAAATCAGGTCTTCCACGTTTATTCCGGCCGAGTCAAACTTTTTGGCAATATAAACCACTAGCCTCAAATTGTGCGTGATGAGCGGCTCTCTGGCGTTTTTTACGCCGTTTTTTATATCGTTTATAATTTTCAGTTCTTGAGCTCTGGTTAACGGCGGCGGCAGCGTCTCTGAGCCATTTATGTAGTGAATTTCTTCGATTAAATTTAATTTTCTTAAAATATGTAATACGCAAACTTTAATTTTGCTTAAAATGCGATAAAACCTCATGATTTGTGGCTCCTTTTACTCTATAAGTTCCGAATTAATCAACGCTTGGCACTCATTGTTAAATATTTTTTCGCTGCAAACCGCGACGTAAGCGTCTTTTTCTATGTTTTGAGTTTTTGATAGTACTTTTATACTACTCGCCTTAAAGGCCGGTAATAAGCCATCTCCAGAGATAGTCTTAAACGGAACCAACCTAAATCCGCTAAGCCGCGGTGACGGTGCCTCATAAATCTGCATAGCCGTAGCCGCAATATTGACGCTGCTCACACAAAAATACTCTCTTAGCTGGGCTGGCAAAATCGCCTCTACAAATTGACGCTGCGCAACTATCACTGGCAGGCCAGAAAACGGCTCTTTTAGCGTGTTGCCTGTATCCACCTTTGCCTTTAAAATCACGGATTTCCCCTCAAACTCTATGAGCACATCGCAATCCGTCTGGGCTAAAACGTCTTGCCGGCCCACGGTTTTATGTATTAATCGTATTGCCAAATATGACGCAAACGTCGCCAAGACTAGAAACAGCGGGGACAAATTAAGGTATATCATGCTGTTGTTGATGAAGATTCCGTTTGGGGTGACAAAATACCAGAGGAAAAATATGATTCCGCCAAAAAGAAAGTTCACTCCATAAAACGTCATAAACGCCTTTAAAAAGAGCTTTAAGCTAACCCATTTAAATGCCAAAAGGACTATCGAAGCAGACATTACAAGTTTAATAAGTAAGGATAACGCCCAATTTACGGGCGGCAACAATATTGTCAACGAATAGATGGCCCCTACAGAGGCCGATAATATCAGCTTTTTGCGGATGAGCGTCAGGTTTAAAATTTTGGATACCGACAAAAGCAAAAAATAATTCATAAAAATGTTTACGCAAATAAGGACATCAACATATATGGCTTGCTTCATATCTCACCCCAAACTCTAGCCGATTTTTATAGTAAAGATATCACTCAAACCACATATATTGTGTCGTAATCTGTATCGTGCCGATAAATATTTTTGTAGATTCGCTTATAATCTTATTTTTTATCAAGAAAATTCTTTAAATACTGCCCGGTGTAGGACTTTTCTACCTTGCAAACTTCCTCCGGCGTACCCTGTGCAATTATTTGTCCGCCGTTGTCACCGCCCTCTGGCCCCAAGTCTATTATATAATCCGCGGTTTTTATTAAGTCGAGGTTGTGCTCAATCACCAGCACGGTGTTGCCCGCATCTACCAGGCGCTGCAGCACGTCTATTAACTTATGAACGTCGGCGATGTGAAGGCCTGTTGTTGGTTCGTCCAGCACATAGATAGTCTTTCCGGTAGCTCTTTTAGAAAGCTCCGACGCAAGCTTGACTCTTTGGGCCTCTCCGCCAGAGAGTGTAGTAGCCGACTGCCCCAGCTTAACGTAGCCCAAGCCTACGTCGCAGAGCGTCTGTAACTTGCGAGCTATCTTCGGAATGTTCGAGAAAAACGCAGCCGCCTCTTCTACGGTCATCTCAAGCACGTCGTATATGTTCTTGCCCTTGTAGCAAATGCTCAAAGTCTCTCGATCATACCGCTGGCCCTTGCAAATATCGCAAGGCACGTAAATGTCTGGCAAAAAGTGCATCTCTATTTTTACCAGGCCGTCCCCTTGGCAAGCCTCGCAGCGGCCACCTTTTACATTGAACGAAAACCTGCTACTCTTGAACCCTTTCACTTTGGCGTCGTTTGTGGCAGCAAAAAGCTCACGGATGTCCGAAAAAACGCCAGTATAAGTCGCAGGGTTCGACCTTGGCGTGCGCCCGATTGGAGCTTGATTTATATCTATGATTTTGTCAAGATTCTCGACTCCGGTGATCTTTTTATGACTGCCGGGCTTCTTTTTGGCGCCGTTTAGCTGCCAGGCCAAGCTTTTATACAAAATTTCGTTTACAAGCGAAGACTTGCCCGAGCCCGAAACGCCGGTGACGCAGACGAATTGCCCAAGCGGAATCTCAACATCGATGTCTTTCAAATTATTCTGAGAAGCGCCAAAAATCTTAATTTTCTTGCCATTGCCCTTTCTTCTTTTTGCAGGAACGGCCACAGACCGCTTCCCGCTTAAATATTGGCCGGTAACCGAATTCTCGCACGCCTTTATAGCCTCAATATTCCCACAGCAGACCACCTCTCCGCCGTGCATTCCGGCGCCAGGGCCAATGTCCACAATATAATCCGCCGCGTACATCGTATCTTCGTCGTGCTCCACCACAATCACCGTATTGCCGATGTCTCGGAGCCTTTTTAACGTTGCCAGGAGTTTGTCGTTGTCCCGCTGGTGCAGCCCGATGCTCGGCTCGTCCAGGATGTAAAGCACGCCCATTAGCGAGGAGCCTATTTGCGTTGCCAGGCGGATCCGCTGGCTTTCTCCCCCCGAAAGTGTTCCCGATTCTCTCGCCAGAGTGAGGTATTCGAGCCCCACGCTCTTTAAAAAGCCCAGTCTCTCTTTGATTTCTTTGATTATTTCCGCTGCGATCATCTGCTCTTTTTTGGTCAACTTGAGGTTGTCGATAAATTCTAAAGTCTTAACGATCGACTTGCGGCAAAGCTCGCTTATGTTGATGCCCCCCACCGTTACGGCCAGGCTCTCTGGCGACAGTCTCTCTCCGTGGCAGCTATCGCAAGGAATCGTGCTCATGTAAGCCTCAATGTCCTCCTTGACAAAGCCGCTGTTAGAGTCGCGGTATCTGCGCTCCAGGTTGTTTATGATCCCCTCAAACGCCGCACTATACGAGAATTTGGCCTTGTCGCTCTCCCTAACAATTCGCATTTTCTCGCCCTTGGAGCCATACAAGAGAACGTCAATTACCTCCGGTGGCAAGTCCTTAAGCGGCGTGTCGAGCGAAAAGCCGTATTTTTTAGCCAAGGCCTCATAATACATCCTCGCAATGCTGGAGTCGCTGTCCGAAGACCAGCCGTAGGCCTTGATGGCGCCTTGGTTTATCGATAAATCCTTATTTGACAAAATAATCTCAGGATCAATGCGCATAAAAATTCCCAGTCCCGTGCATTTTTTGCACGCGCCCTGAGGGCTATTAAACGAAAACATGCGCGGAGTCAGCTCTTCTATGCTCGTTCCATGGTCTGGGCATGCATAATTTTGAGAAAACAGAATGTCCTCTCCCTCAACAATGCTGGCAACTATAAGTCCGTTAGAGAGCTCGCTGGCCGTCTCAATGGAATCCGCCAGCCTCGAACGAACATCATCCTTTATAACAAGCCGATCGACCACAACTTCGATGGTGTGCTTTTTGTTTTTCTCGAGCTTTATCTCCTCCGACAAATCATAAACAACCCCGTCCACACGCACCCGAACGTATCCGTTTTTGCGGGCATCTTTCAGCTCCTTAACGTGCTCTCCCTTGCGGCCACGGACTATCGGTGACAAAATCTGCAGCTTTGTGCCCCGGTCCAGAGCCATTATCCGGTCAACAATCTGGTCAACGGTCTGCTGCTTGATCTCTTTACCACAGATCGGGCAGTGCGGCACGCCTATTCGCGCGTACAAAAGCCGCAAATAATCGTAAATCTCAGTAACGGTTCCAACCGTAGAGCGCGGATTCTTCGATGTAGTCTTTTGGTCAATAGAGACCGCGGGCGACAGCCCCTCAATGTTCTCCACGGCAGGCTTTTCCATCCGCCCCAAGAACTGCCGCGCGTACGACGTCAACGACTCCACATATCTGCGCTGCCCCTCGGCATAAATTGTGTCAAAAGCGAGCGAAGATTTGCCCGAGCCTGACAGCCCCGTGATTACGACCAGCTTGTCCCGCGGAATCGTCACATCGATGTTTTTAAGATTGTGCTCTCTGGCGCCCTTCACAACAATATTATTGTTCAACAAAAATTCTCCCCCTAGATTCCTCTAAGCTTCTCAGGCTTTTTAATTTATTCTGATTTTCGCAGTTCTTCGATTTTATTGCGCAAAAAGGCCGCGTGTTCGAACTCCAAGAGCTTTGCTGCCGCCTTCATCTCTCGTTCCAGCTCCAAAATTAGCGCGCTCTTCTGACTTTCGCTCAACTTTTTCTTTACTTTTTCTTCGGTCTTCTCGTGCGAAGAAATCTCCAAAATATCCGCAACCTTCTTTACGATGGTCTTCGGCACGATTCTGTGCTTCGCGTTGTACTCAAGCTGTATCTTTCGCCGGCGTTCGGTCTCTTTGATGGCGTTCTCCATCGACGGTGTGACGGAGTCCGCGTACATTATGACTTGTCCGTTCGCGTTTCTGGCCGCACGGCCTATCGTCTGTATCAACGACTGTTCTGACCTCAAAAAGCCCTCTTTGTCCGCGTCCAAAATCGCAACCAGCGAGACTTCCGGGATGTCCAGCCCTTCTCGCAGCAAGTTGATTCCGACCAGCACGTCGAATTCTCCCAGCCGCAAATCCCGCACAATCTCCATGCGCTCGACCGTGTCGATTCCAGAATGCATGTAGCGCACCTTTATTCCTACCTCCTGCAGGTAAGACGTCAAATCCTCGGCCATTTTCTTGGTCAATGTCGTCACCAACACCCGATTTTTCTGCTCGACCCGCTTGTTTATCTCCGCAATGAGGTCGTCAATTTGTCCGTCCACCGGCTTAACGATCACCTCCGGATCCACAAGGCCTGTCGGCCGAATCACCTGCTCCACGATCTGTGTGCCTTTTTCTCTTTCAAAATCCCCTGGCGTTGCGCTAACAAAAACAACCTGATTAACTTTTTTATAGAATTCATCGAAGGTTAGCGGCCGGTTATCATACGCCGATGGCAACCTAAAGCCATAGTCAATTAAATTTTGCTTGCGGGACCGGTCCCCAGCGTACATTGCTCGCACCTGTGGCAGCGTAACGTGCGACTCATCCACAAACATCAAAAAATCCCTTGGAAAATAGTCCAGCAGCGTGAATGGCGCTTCTCCCGGCGCCCTGCCAGACAAAATCCGCGAATAATTCTCTATCCCCTTGCAAAAGCCGACCTCCTCTAGCATCTCGATATCATACCGCGTCCGCTGCTCTATCCGCTGCGCTTCCAGAAACTTATCATTATCGCGAAAGAAGTCAATTCGCCGCGTAAGCTCATTTTCTATTTTCAAAACAGCCTGAGGCAGCTTTTCTTTCGGCACAATATAGTGCGAGGCCGGGAATATCGCCATGTGTTTGACAATCGCCTTAACTTCGCCAGTCAGCGGGCTCACTTCGCTTATCTTATCAATTTCATCGCCAAAAAATTCTACTCGAACCACGGTATCGCTTGAAACCGCCGGGAAAATCTCCACAACGTCGCCGCGAACTCTAAATTTGTTCCTAGTCAAGTTCACGTCATTGCGCTCATACTGCAGCTCCACGAGCTTTTTCAAAATCTCATCACGACTTTTGTTCATTCCCGGCCGCAGCGAAATAACCATATTGCGGTAATCAACCGGGTCGCCAAGGTTATATATGCACGACACGCTCGAAACGATAATGACATCTCTCCGCTCCGATAGCGCAGAAGTCGCAGAGTGACGCAGTTTGTCGATCTCTTCATTAACCGAAGAATCCTTCTCTATATAGGTGTCCGTAGCGGCAACGTAGGATTCCGGCTTGTAATAATCGTAGTACGACACAAAATATTCTACGGCGTTGTCGGGAAAAAACTCTCTAAACTCCGAGCAAAGCTGCGCTGCCAACGTCTTATTGTGCACCAAAACCAATGCAGGCCGGTTCAACTGGGCAATCACATTCGCCATGGTAAACGTCTTGCCCGAGCCCGTAACGCCCAACAACGTCTGCTCCTTATAGCCATCATTAATGCCCTCAACCAGCGCCTCAATCGCTTTGGGTTGATCTCCGGTTGGCTTGTAGGCCGATCTTAACTTGAATTTCATTCTGCATCACACCTTGCTACAAGATTTGCTTGCCAAGCTCGCTGTCCGCAATAGAGACATAATCGTCGTCCGCAACAATTATGTGGTCCACAAGCCGGACGTCCACTAGCTTCAGCGCATTTTTAATCTCAATAGTCGTCTCAATGTCCTCCCGAGAGGGCAAAGCGATTCCGCTTGGATGGTTATGCGCGATGATTGCCTTCGTGGCGCTAAACTTGAGAGCAAGCTCGATGATGTCCCTAATATGAAAATTCGTTGTACCAAAAGAACCCTGAGCTATCACGTCGCAAAGCACCAGATTTCGCTTAGCGTCAAACAACGCCAAAATAACGTGCTCTTTGATTCTGCCGATAAACTTGTTCAAAATCATCTGCTCTATCTGCGTTTTGGTCAGCCTTTTATTATTTATTTTGTAATTTTTCTCGGCATATACTCGGCTCAACTTAGAAATCAGCTTAATCAAAATCGCGCAAGATTCGCCAATTCCGTTTACTTTCAAAAGGCTACTCATTGGGGCATCAAAGACTTGTGGCAACGAGCCAAAACTGTCAATAAGCCGATGCGCCAGTTCGTTTGTGTCTTTTCGCGGAATGCCATAAAACAAGAGCATCTCCAAAAGTTCGTGCGGCTCCAACGCGTCCGCGCCGTACTTTATAAACTTCTTCTTAATGCGCTCTCTGTGCCCGCTGTGCAATCAAAGCACCTCCCATCTTGCGCCCAAAACAAGGCCTGCATATTTTTTCTAAAATTGTGTTTATTATACAATAACTTGCTCAAAATGAAAAGTGTGTGAGTCCCAAAAACATGGTATAATAATAAAACTTTAGCAACGATGGGGAGCGCCAAATTTTGATGAAAGAGATCATTGTAAATAAAAACGATGCCGGCCAAAGGGTGGATAAATTCTTGTTAAAGACTTTCAAGAATTTGCCGCCGTCTTTGATGTACAAGGCTATCCGAAAAAAAGATATAAAACTAAATTCAAAGCGTTGCCAGCCGGACTCAAAGCTGGCCGTTGGCGATGCTCTTGCGATGTACATAAAGGACGAATTCTTGGAGGAGACATACTCAAAGGAGGAATTTTTGCGCGCACCGAGCAAGCTAGACGTCATTTATGAGGACGAAAATATCTTGCTAATAGACAAAAAGCCCGGACTAATCGTGCATCCGGACAAAAATTATCATTTTGATTCGCTCGTAGCCAGGCTACAGCATTATTTATACAAAAAAGGCGAGTACGGCCCGCAAAGCGAGAATTCGTTTGTGCCCGCCCTGGTTAATCGCATAGACAGAAACACCGGTGGCATCGTGATTGCTGCCAAGAATGCCGAAACTCTGCGAATTTTAAATCAAAAAATGAAGCAGCGAGAATTAAGAAAGTTTTACCTGTGCATAGCCTGCGGGAAGTTTGAGGAACAGACCGACACTCTTACGGCATATCTAGAAAAGGACGAGAAGCATAACAAAGTCCGCCTTTACAGCGAGCCAAGAGAGGGCGCGAAAACAATAAAGACCAAGTATAGCGTAATAGCTGAGCGCGGCGACTTTAGCTTGCTAGAAGTGGAGCTCTTAACCGGCAGGACGCATCAAATAAGGGCACACCTGGCTTTTGAAGGGCATCCGCTCCTCGGTGACATAAAATACGGCAATCCGCGCACAAACAAAGTAAAGAGCTACACTCGGCAAGCCCTTTACTCCTACAAATTAAAATTCGATTTTTCGACTCCGGCTGGGATTTTGTCCTACCTAAATGAGAAAGAGTTCGGCGTTTCGGGCGTTTGGTTTGTTGCGGATTTTTATAAATTCTAATTTCGTAGGCTAAGAATTCAAGTAGCGAGAGACATTATCCGCCGCAATTGCGCCATCCGACGCCGCTGTAACTATCTGCCGCAGATGCTTTTTTCTGGTGTCCCCCGCCACAAAAACCCCGTCAACACTAGTGTTACAGCGCTCATCCGCCAATATATAGCCATCTTCGTCGAGGTCCACAAAGTCCGCAAACATGCCGTTATCCGGCTCCAAACCTATCGCAATAAAGACCGCCGCGACTTCCAAGGTTTTCTCTTTATTTGCGGCCTTGTCAAAAACATTAGTAAAAGAGACCGAGCCGCCATTATTCCCGCCAATTTCGGTGGCAACCGTGCTGTAGCACAAGCTAATATTGCTTTTGGCCGTTGCCGCGTCAAGCAAAGCCTTTTCTGCGCGGGCTTTATCCCGGCGAATCAGCAGCGTCACGCTTTTGCAAATATTCGCCAAAAACAGGGCGTCCTCAAGCGCGGTATTGCCGGCGCCAACAACAGCAACGTCCTTGCCCTTAAAAAAAGCTCCGTCGCACGTGGCACAATAGGACACGCCCCTGCCGTAAAATTCATCCTCTCCGCGGCAACCAAGCTTCCTGCGCTTTACGCCATTCGCAATTATAACGCTCCTCGCGCTATGCTCGCCAGAAGATGTGATTACCATCTTTGCTTTTCCCGAAAAATCTACGCTCTGCACCTCTTCGAACAATATCTCGACGTGCTTATCCACAACCTGATTGTAAATATTTAGCGAGAAGTCCGCACCAGAGATTTTCTGGATGGCCGGATAATTTTCGACTTCGTCCGTTATAGCAACCTGCCCGCCGCAGACGTTCTTTTCAAAAACTTGAACAGAAAGCCCAGCCCTAGCCGCGTACAAAGCCGCCGTCATCCCCGCCGGGCCCGCGCCAATTATAATCACATCTTTCACCAACGCCACCTCCAAACAAATTTTACCGTCGTCGCCTTACAACTAGCCCCTATCGGCCGCTTACTTTGCGTAAATTATCCTATGAAGCTCATTCCGATCTGCCTCGTCATTTATTCTAAACAGATCCACCAAAAGCTCATACGGCTCCTTATCTAAGTATCCATCCGGGTCGGTTAGCTTACCTGTGCCGTCCGTCGTCCAACGCATCTGCGAATAGTCTGTCAGATAGCTAACGCCTCTGCTAAAAGTATTAAACTTTTGCGACCACTCTGGGTAAAACCTTTGCATTATGTAGGTCGCCACTCTTATCGCCGTGCTGTCTTCGTTGCCGTCTTTCGTAGTAGTGCCGTTAACCTGCACTCCAGGCGGTGAACTATGTACAAAAAGCACGCTGCCGTCCGCAAATTCGCAAATGCACATATACACGTGCCCCGGGCCGCTCATGATATCGCCAACCTTGTGGTCCACAACATCCTCTTTAGCCCTAAATGTGCCAAATCCACGATTCGAAAACTCCGCAGCCATCTTGCTAGAGGACATCACATAGCCCTGATTATTAGGTTCCGTGTTAAGCACGTTGTAAATGAGCCAACCGATGAAACCCGAGCAGTCCAGGCCGTTAAGAATTTCATATCTGTGATTTTTAAAGTCATAATCAGCGCCCTGTGTATCATAAAAGGCTTTCCATTCCGGCCTAAGTCCTATGCAAATTGCGCCATCGCCCGCACCAGTGTCTTCTTCATTCCAGCCTCCGCCCCAGATGTACAGAGTTCTTCCTGCTGGGAAAAGCGAGGTGATCAAGAGATTCTTAAGCGTCGTCAGGCCAGGCACAGGGGTAGCGTAAGAATCGCTGTTGCCAAGCTGCTTTTTGACATCCTCTCTAAACGTGTACATGTCCTTGCCATAAAACTTAAACCAATGCCCCGGATCCCCGTGATTGCTTGCAATTCCCATAGTATGGCCTTCGCAATGAGAGATTATGTCCTTCTCCGTCAAGTTAAACTGTCTGCAAAGCAAGGCACACAGCTTAACCGCGTTATTATAGGCGTTTTCAAAGTACTCTCTACTTACGTCCGTGTCGATTTCAAGAATTTTATCCTTTGCTTGTGAATAAGTAATCCCGCTCGACTCGCAAATTTCCATACCTATAAGATAATTATTCCCGGGGCCGCCAGCATGCCATCCTCTGTGATTCCAAGGTAAAAATTGACAAGCTCCTTTATCATCAATAAATGCATGCACACAAGCCTCGCGCGCTATTTCGCCCTTCTGATATGACTTATTCCACTCTTTGTACCAAGTCTTCGGCATAACGCCTGGGCACGCCGTCGAATGTACCATTATGCCCTTAACAGGGCTCATAACCCGACCCGCCCTAAAGCAGTCGTTCCTCGTCATAAACTTGGGCTCAACTTTTAAATCGCTATCGTTCAAAAGCTCTTTTTTTAAGATGGCCAAACCCGCATATTTTTCGTCCAAGGCCACCGCCTCAACGATTTTATCATAAATGAGCTTTGCAGTCGGCTCGTCTATGCCTGCTACTATTTTCGACTTTACGTTCTCGTCTGATTTCAGCGCCTCATAAAACGATTTTAGCATCTGTGGCTCCAAAGCTTCGATGCTCTCCAAAATGTCATTTACGTCAACAGTTTCTGCATTAGAATCTTTGCTATCATCGCTCGCTTCGCCTTTTGCATACATTTTTTTACGCAGCAAAAGCAGCACTTCAGATAGTCTCGCCTTTAGCTGCTCGTCGGTTTCTATTTCTTCATCCAAGGTTTTTGTTATTTGCTCATCCAAATTGTCAAAATCTATCAAGAGCCCTTTTACTTTAATAGCATCGGCCTCCGTTTGGCCTTTGTTTAATAAGTCTTGGCCTTCAGCAAGTGGCAAGGCACTTGCCTGCACCGTGGCCGTAGCCGCCAGCACAGACGCCATCATTAAAGACATAATCCTTTTAGCATTGTTCAAATTCAACATCCTCCAAAGCAAAATTTATAAAAATCCCCCACAAACGCCAGCACTTCGCCATAATTTATGTACTTAGACTCTCTGCCGTTTCTCATCACCACCTCCACCTGGCCATTTTCTAAATTGCGCTTGCTAACAATAATCCGCAGCGGAATCCCCAACAAATCAGCATCCGCAAACTGCGCTCCAGCCGATATTTTCCTGTCGTCAAGCAAAACCTCGAACTTGCCACTTAAGCTGCCGTATAGCTCCTGGGCCTTCTCCCGAACGCTGTCCTCACTCAGGTTAAGCGCACAGATGTAAACCTGCCACGGAGCGACACTTTTGGGCCAAATCGGGCCAAAGTCATCGTGCGAAGCCTCAATAATCCCAGCAATAAGCCGGCCAACCCCAATCCCATAACAACCCATAATAGGCGTCTTTTGAGTACCGTCTTTGTCTGTGTACCGCATAGCCATGCTCTTCGTGTACTTTGAGCCAAGCTTAAAAATGTTCCCCATCTCTATGCCGCGGGTAACCCTCAACGAATCCCCACAAACTGGGCAAAGCTGGCCTTCCTTCACCTTGGAAACGTCGTTAAACTCTACATCTTTGCTTAAATCTCTAAAAAAGCTAAAGCCCTTAACGTGATAATCCGGCTTGTTAGCGCCAATCACCATGTTCACCCGGTTTTGCAAAGAGCTATCAATCACAACTTTAAAATTATCCAAAATTTCGTCGCTTGGCCCGATAAAACCTGGCACTAAGCCGTATTTCTGCAAATCATTAAGCTCATTTACCTCGGACTTGATTAAATTTCGCAGTTTGGCTTCGTTAACTTGCAAATCTCCGCGAATAAACACGATCACAGGTGACTTCAAATCGTCCGCACAATATGCAACCGCCTTCACCGTGCGGCTTTCATCTATATTCAAAAATTTTGCCAAATCTTCAATCGACTTAACGCCCGGCGTATGTACAAGTTCATTAGCTTCTTCGACAGAATCGGCGCTATGATCTTCTTGACGGCAAGTTGCAACCTCCATATTTGCTTTGTATCCGCATTTTTCACAGATAATTATCGAGTCTTCGCCCGCCTCAGAGAGCAACATAAATTCATGCGCGCCCGTGCCGCCCATCATGCCGGTGTCGGAATATATCGAAACAACGTCCAGGCCCACTCGCTCAAAGATTCGCTCATAAACCTTGTGGACTTTATCGTAGTACTCGTCCAGGTCTTCAGCAGAAGTGTGAAACGAGTAAGCATCCTTCATCGTGAACTCGCGAACCCGGATCAATCCCCCGCGAGCCCTGGGTTCGTCGCGAAACTTCGTCTGAATCTGGTATATCATAAAGGGGTAGTCAAGATACGACTTTGCCTCGGTTTTGGCCAAATGCACGGCGGCCTCTTCGTGAGTCATCGAGAGCACCATGTCTCTATTTGCCCGATCCGTTAGCCGTAAAAGCTCGCTGCCAACGCTAGAAAACCGGCCAGACTCCTTCCACAGCTCCGCCGGCACCACCACTGGCAGCAGCACCTCTTGTCCACCTATTTTGTCCATTTCTTCGCGGATTATCTTCTCTATCTTTTGCTGGATCCTCACACAAGGCGTCAGCAAAGAATATATACCACTTCCGACAGGCCGTATGTAGCCACCTCGCAACAAATAAACATGGCTAATCAGTTTAGCCTCGGCCGGCTTTTCCCTTAAGCGCTCACCAAACAAGTTGCTCATCAACATAACAAACCCTTACTCCCTCTTGCTTTTTGATGAGTTTTATTTTACCACATCCTCAAATTTGTTGCAACAATGTTACGATTATTAAAAACTTGACACACTATTAAAGTTGAGCTAAAATTTCTTTTGTGCAAAATATGTGACGAAAAGAGTTAAAAATGAAAAAAATTTCCATTTGCATTGTGACTCATAACAACGAAAACAATATTTTATCGGTGCTAAGCTGCATTTACCGCCATTCCAAGAATTTTATTTTCGAAACTTTTGTTGTTGATAGTAACTCATCTGATAGAACTGTTGAGCTGGTTCGCCGGCATTTTCCGCAAGTTACGTTGATTCCTCTGCCGCAAAACAGAGGCTTTGGCTTTGGGCATAATCGGATTTTGAACCGCATAGATTCTGACTTTCACGTTATTTTGAATCCGGACATTACCTTTGACACTAATATTTTTGACGGTTTGTCGAATTTTTTGGAGGATAATCCAGACGTTGCCATGGTTGTGCCACAAATATTAAATACGGATGGCTCTGTGCAGGCGTTGCCTCGGCGTACCCCCAAGCTGAAATATCTCATTAGCGGCCGGCTTGAGCGCTTTGGAGGAATTTTTAAAAAGTGGCGGGACGAATACACCTGCAGCGGTAAAAATTTTGATAAGCCTGTAGAAATCGACTTTTGCAGCGGTTGCTTTATTATGATTCGGACGGAAATTTTTAAAAAGCTGCGCGGCTTTGACGAACGCTTTATTATGTATTTTGAAGACGCTGACTTAACTCGGCGAGCGCAGTATTACGGCAAAACGGTGCTGAACCCCGATTTTTGTGCCACTCACGCATGGGAGCGCGCCAGCGCTAAACGCTTTAAATATTTGTGCATTCACGTTGATTCTATGGTAAAATATTTTAAAAAATGGCACAACAAAGGAGGCGCCAGACGTATATGAAGGGGATCATTTTGGCCGGTGGCTCTGGCACCAGGCTGTATCCGTCCACTTTGGCTGTTTCGAAGCAGCTTTTGACCGTTTACGACAAGCCCATGATTTACTATCCTTTGTCGATTTTGCTGCTTTCTAGCATCCGCGAAATTTTGATAATCTCTACCCCGCGCGATTTACCACTATATAAGGAGCTGCTTGGTGACGGCTCTTCGCTCGGCGTGCGTTTTGAATATGTTGTGCAGACTGAGCCTCGTGGGCTTGCGGACGCTTTTATTTTGGGCGAAAGTTTTATCGGCAACGACAACGTTTGCCTTATTTTGGGCGACAATATTTTTTATGGATATAATTTTAGCGATCGCTTAAAAAGGGCTGCGCTTCGCGAAAGTGGCGCAACTATTTTTGGATATCATGTGAGTAATCCTAGTGATTTCGGCGTTGTAGAGTTTGACAGTGCCGGAAACGTGCTTTCTATTGAGGAAAAACCAATTAAACCGAAGTCAAGCTACGCCATTCCGGGGCTTTATTTTTACGATAATAATGTCGTTGAGATCGCTAAGAACGTTAAGCCTTCGGCCAGGGGCGAGCTCGAGATTACTTCGGTGAACAATGAATATTTAAAGCAAAAGAACCTGAAGGTGGAGCTTTTTGGGCGGGGCATGGCTTGGCTAGACAGCGGGACGCATCGCTCTATGCTGGCGGCGGCTAACTTTGTAGAAGCGGTGCAGACTCGGCAGGGGCTGTATATCGCCTGCATTGAGGAGATCGCCTACCGCAACGGTTTTATCGACAGAGCGCATCTTTTGAATCTGGCTGATCGGCTAAAAAAGACGGAATACGGCCAATATCTCTATAAAGTGGCCATGGAGGCTATTGTTTGACGCAAACGCTTTAATTAACGGGAGGTTCTTTTTTTGAAGATACTTATAACGGGCTCTAAGGGGCAGCTGGGCAACGAATTGACGGCTATTTTAAAGAGCAAAAAAAGTGAGATTGGGACGATTAGTCCGCTGTACAATGGTTGCGAGGTTGTTGCCGCGGATGCCGATACGCTTGATATTACTGACGCTTTGAAGGTTAATTCTTTTTTGGAAAATTTTTCGCCGGACGTTGTTATAAATTGCGCCGCGATGACTAATGTTGACGGCTGCGAGACTAATCTTGAGCTGGCGATGCGGGTTAACGCGATTGGCCCTTTGAACATCGCGCGGGCTTGCGAAAAAATCGGCGCAAAGCTGGTTCATGTCTCTACCGACTATGTCTTTGATGGCAAAAGTTCCGCGCCATATCGGGAGTGGGACGTCTGTGCGCCTAACAGCATTTACGGAAAATCTAAGCTTTTGGGCGAGCAATATGTACGCGAACAGACTTGCCACTATTTTATCGTCCGCACGGCCTGGCTTTATGGCTATATTGGTCACAATTTTGTTCGGACCATCCTGAAGCTGGCCAAAGAACGGGATCAGATAAAGGTGGTTAACGATCAAGTCGGCAACCCGACTAACGCGAACGATTTGGCGCATCATATTTTGAAGATGGCAATTACCGAGAATTACGGAATTTACCATTGTACCGACGCTGGGGAGGCTTCTTGGTTTGACTTTGCCTCGCTGATTGTTAAGTACGCTGGGCTCAGTTGCGAAGTGTTGCCTTGTGGGACTGATGAATTTCCTAAAGTGGCTAAGCGTCCGGAATTTTCTGCGCTCGATAATTTGATGCTGCGCTGCACGGTCGGCGACGAGATGCGCCCTTGGCAGGATGCCCTTTTGACGTACATAAACACGCTGAAAAAGGAGAATGATTTATGAAAACTTATTTGGTGACCGGTGGCGCGGGATTTATCGGCTCAAATTTTATTCACTATATGCTTAAAAAACATCAGGATATTCGGATTATAAATGTGGATAAGCTCACTTATGCCGGGAATCTTGAGAACTTGAAGGGCTGCGAAAATAACCAGAATTACGAATTTGTCCATGCCGATATTTGCGATTTGTCCGCCGTTAAAGAGATATTTAGCAAGAACGAGATCGATTATGTTGTGAACTTTGCGGCCGAAAGTCACGTGGACCGGAGCATTCGGGAGCCTGAGGTTTTTGTAAAGACCAACGTTGCGGGCACGGTTAATCTTTTGAATGTTGCTAAGGAATTTTGGACTATTGGTGAGGATGAATACCGCGCGGGGTGCAAGTTTTTGCAGATTTCTACCGACGAAGTTTACGGCTCTTTGGGACAGACGGGCTATTTTATGGAGACAACGCCGCTTTGTCCGCACAGCCCCTACTCTGCTAGCAAGGCGGGCGCCGATATGCTCGTTTTGGCCTATTTTGACACTTACAATCTCCCGGTTAACACCACCCGCTGCTCCAACAACTACGGACCTTATCAGTTCCCGGAGAAGCTCATTCCGCTCATGATAAACAATGCGCTTAATCAAAAAAGTCTGCCGGTCTATGGCGATGGCTTGAATATTCGCGATTGGCTGTATGTTGAGGATCACTGCAAAGCTGTTGATATGGTCATTCGCGACGGCAAAATTGGCGAGGTTTATAATATTGGCGGGCACAACGAGCGTACAAATATTGATATTGTGAAGACGATTCTGGCTTACATTAAGGAGCTCACGGGCTCTTTGGTGGACGAGACTTTAATTACGTATGTTAAGGACCGCAAGGGGCACGACCGAAGATACGGCATTGCGCCGGATAAAATCCGCAAAGACCTTGGCTGGACGCCCGAAACGACATTCGACGTGGGCATTAAAAAGACGATTAAATGGTACCTTGAAAACGAGGACTGGGTGAAGAATATCACAAATGGCCAGTATAAAGAGTATTATCAAAAAATGTACGGAGATCGATGATTATGACTAAAGTTTCTGTTGCTCTTGCCACCTTCAACGGCGAAAAATATGTCGAAAAACAGCTTAAATCTCTTCTTTTGCAGCGCCGAAAAATCGACGAAGTTATCATTGTGGACGACGCTTCTACCGACAGTACTGCCGATATTGTCAAGAATTTTATTGAGCGGAATCGGCTTTCTGCCAGCTGGCACTTTTTTGTCAATGAGAGGAACCTAGGTTTTTTGCGCAATTTCAAGAGAGCTATAGAAAAAACCAGCGGCGACGTTATCTTCTTGTGTGACCAAGATGACATCTGGTACAAGACGAAGGTTGACTCTATGCTTAACCGCTTTGAGTCTAACGAGCACATAAAGGCGATGTACTCTGGCTTTAAGGCCATTGACGAGAACGACACATTTATTAAGTCACGAAGCAGCCTTATGCATTCTAATAATAATTTGATTAAATTTCGCATTGAGCCCTTTGACACCGTTAAAATCGAGCTTTCTACCATTTGTAATTATAATATTTCTCCCGGATGCACCTTGGCGTTTACGCGCGAGGTTCGAGATGTTTACATTGAAAAGACGAAAAATATCTGTGTGCACGACTGGGAGATTGCCCTGATTGCCGCGTTTTTAGATGGCCTTTATTTTTTTAATACACCGCTTACAAATTATCGCATTCACCCTGGCAACGCCATTGGCCTTCCCGCGTTTTCTAAAAAGTCGCTCTATAGCAAGGGCAAAGCTGCTCTTTCTTGTTGTACGCGGGTAGACAACGCGAAAAAAATTTACTCCTATTTGAGCTCAATGGAGGTTTATCAAAAACTGTTGCCGCCCGATAAATTGAAGGTTTTGACTAGTAGTGTGAATTTTGCCAAGACTCGGTTAAAGGCTTTGGAAGAAAAAAAGTTTCGCAAATTGCTTGAGCTTTATAAGCGTGCCGGCAATTATTCAAAGTCGGTTACCTTTAAAGGGCGGCTTGCGGACATTTTTTGTGTATTAAAAAAGTAAAGGAGCTTGCAGTATGGGCAATTTTAATTTTATAAAGACGGAAATTGACGGTATGTTCATTGTTGAGCCTACTGTTTTTGGCGACGATCGGGGCTATTTTCTTGAGACTTATCACTACGATGAGTTCAAGAAATCCGGTATAGACGCAGTTTTTGTTCAAGATAATCAGTCTAAGTCTAAAAGAGGCGTGCTTCGCGGACTTCACTTTCAAACAAAACGGTCTCAAGGCAAGCTTGTTCGAGTGATAAAAGGCGAAGTCTTTGATGTGGGCGTGGATTTGCGTAAAAATAGTTCCACCTTTGGCAAATGGGTTGGTGCTGTTTTAAGTGACGAAAACAAGCGTCAGCTGTACATTCCGGCTGGCTTTGCGCATGGATTTTTAGTTTTATCGGACGAGGCGGAATTCGTTTACAAATGTACCGATTTCTACGACCCGCAAAACGAGGGCGGCATAATTTATAACGATCCGGACATCAACATAAATTGGCCTATTTCCGGCAATATGGAGGTTCTTCTTTCTCAAAAAGACAGTGCGCTGCCGTCTTTAAAGAGTTTTCAAAATAATTAAAGCTGAAAAGGTACTAAAAATATGGGTGTTTCTGTTGCGATGGCCGCCTACAATGGCGAAAAATATATTAAAGAGCAGGTTTTGTCTATTTTGAAACAGCTTGGCTGCAGCGACGAGCTGGTGATTTCTTACGACAAAAGCGCCGACAACACCTACCGCATCATCTCGGACCTTGCTGTTCGCGATAATCGGATTAAGATTTTTTCTGGACCTTGCGCGGGATTGGTTAAAAATTTTGAGAACGCCCTTCGCCACTGCAAAAACGACTACATATTTTTAAGCGACCAAGATGATATCTGGCTTGAGAACAAGGTGAATCACGTTTTGAACGCATTTGAAAGCACTGGTGCTGACGTTGTTCTGCATGATTGCGCGGTAGTTAACGAAAACGCCGAAGTTTTGGCTAATTCTTTTTTTAAGTTAAGGCATTGTCGGCGCGGTTTTTTATTCAATTTTTTGCACAATTCATACATTGGCTGCTGCATGGCTTTAAAACGAAATTTTCTAACTAATGTTTTGCCATTTCCACAAAATATTCCAATGCACGATCAATGGATAGGCCTAATGGCAGAAAAGCGGCATTCTGTCGCCTTTGTAAAAAAGCCCTTGATTAAATATCGGCGTCATTTTGGGAATGTCACCAAGCTAAAACCCTCAAAATTTAGCGATATTGTTAAGTTTCGGCTAAATTTGATTTCCGCTTTATTAAAACAATCATAATTTTTTATTTTTCTTTTTTAGAAAATAATTTTATTTCTTGAGTCGAGAGATTTCTCCATTTGCCGGGCGCTAGCATGCCTAATTTTAGCTGACCTAGGGCAACTCTTTTTAGCCGGGCAACGTTTAGCCCGGATTGTTCGCACATTTTGCGGATTTGACGGTTGCGCCCTTCTTTTATGATGATTTCTAGAACCGCTCTGTCGTCTGCGGACTTTAGCACCGTGACTCTCGCGGGCTCCGTCTTATAGCCGTCTATCGTCATTCCAGAGCTCAACGTAACTAGCTGATTTTCCGTAACCTTAGGCTTCACGGTCACTCTGTACTTTTTTTCTATCGAGTTTGCCGGGTGAATAACAGCGTTTAAAAATTCGCCATCGTTCGTCATGAGCAAAAGTCCCTCAGAGTCCTTATCCAACCGGCCTACTGGGTAGATTTTTTCTGGAATGTCGCTCACCAAATGCATAACGCATTTTCTGCCAAGCTCATCTTTTGTGGTAGAAACGTATCCGCGGGGCTTGTGCAGCATGATATAGTGCTTCTTTACGTTGCAATCGATTAATCTGCCGTTAACAAAAATTTTATCCACGTTCAGATCGGCCTTGTCACCGATTTGCGCGACTTTTTTATTAATGCAAACCGCCTTGTTTTTTATCATGTCTTCGGCCTTTCGTCGCGACGCCACGCCACTTTCCGAAAGTATCTTTTGAATCCTTATCTTTTTCACAACTTTAAGCCCTCCAAATCAATTAAAAAGCCCCATAAATGCAGCGCTAATCCTTTGCCAAATGCTTTTTGGGGGTCTAACTAAATCTACATCTTTCTCGATAATCAGGTCGTTCGACGCCAAAACCTCGCCGTCAACCTGATATTTAACCTTTCCCACTACCTGCCCTTGCTTCAAGGGTGCATACAAAAACGGCGGCACTTCGACAATCTTCTTAATTTTGCTTTTATCACCTTTTGGCACACTTATGGAAATTTTATCCTTAACAAAAGCAGAAATTTCGTTCGCGTCGCCGCCAACCACCGGCAAAATCGCGTAATCTTTGTTGTCAAAAATAGCCGTCTCTACTTGAGAAAATCCATAATCCAGCAACTTCTCGTGGTCGTTCCAGTCATCTGGCGCGCCCAACGTAACGGCAACAAGGCGAGTATTGTTCCTCTCTGCCGCCGAAACCAAACATCTGCCAGCAAGACGAGTAAACCCAGTCTTTATCCCGATGCAGCCATCGTAGCGCTTCAGCATCCTGTTTTCGTTGTAAAGCGTCCGAATTTCGTCCGGCTTTACAAATGTCACTTCAACGCTTTTTTTAGAAGAAATATCAAAAAAAGCCTGATTTTCAAGCGCGTAAGCACCCAGCAAAGCCATATCATAGGCGGTAGAATGGTGGTCTCCCTTATCTAGGCCCGATGGCGTCTCAAAAATAGTGTCAAGCATCCCAATTTGCTTGGCTTTTTTGTTCATCAGCGCCACAAAGCCATCCACAGATCCACAAAGCGCGACGGCTGCCGAATTCGCCGCATCATTTCCCGAGACAGTAAGCATGCCCTTAGCCAAACTCGATAACGGCAGCACTTGCCCCACCTGCAAGTACATGGAAGAGCCATCAACCGGGACCATTTTGTCGGTGATAGTGACGTTGGTGTCTTCCTTCTCGGCGGCCTCCAAAGTCAAAAGCGCAGTCATAATCTTCGTCGTGCTGGCCATCGGGCGCGGCTCTTTTTCGTTTTTCCCGTAAATCACCTTGCCGTTATCGGCGCAAATTACAATCGCAGACTTGGCCGAAAGCGACGGCATTTGCGCAGTAGCTTCACACAAGGGCGACAACGCTAATATAAAAAAACAAAATAAAATTATTTTACTCAATAATTTTTTGCACAAATTAGCCACATCCCCATAAAATCAAGATTCTTAGCTAATTATATGCGTGCAAAATAAAATTATTAAAAATCACTGCCCCTGCTGTCTCTATTAAAATCTAATTTTCGTCGTCGTTTTGATTCTTATCCGGCTTAATGATCGAGCCTATCTTGTCGACCACGTCTGGAACCAGGTCAATCACCTTCTCCGCCGTCGATAAATTGGGCTCTGCGTGCAAAACCTTAATGTTGCCGGATCTATTGACGGTTAAAAAAGCCACCGGAGAAATGGTAACCCCCGCGCCACTGCCGCCGCCAAACAGATTTTCGTCGTTAACTTTTTTGCCGGAAAATTCCGATCCGCCAGACGCAAAGCCATAAGCCACTTTCGAAATCGGAATAATCACCGTTCCGTCGTCAAGCTTAATAGTCTCGCCAATTATAGTGTTTACGTCTACCAGGCACCTAAGCTTCTCAATAGTAGTATCGACCATATTATTAATCGAGCAATCACTCATTTTCTACACCCTCTTCGTCGTTTTTGTGTTAAAATGGCCGCCCTTCGCAAGGCGATATATAGAAATCAATGCCGTGCTCAGCATAGATATCGGAAAAAAATAAACTTTAAAAGAAAAATCCACCCTAGATTTAGCCTCTCTAAAACCCGGTAAAATCAAGATATGGCACTTGCGTTCATCAACATTTCGCAGCAAAATCGACCTCGCATAATTCACAAAAGCAGAAATTTTTCCATAGCTAACAGCCGTCTTAGCCGCGTCATCTTCGGCAACAAGCAAGTTCAAATAAAATGACTGGATATGTATTTTGCTGGCAAAGTCCCTCGCAATTCTTACGAGCTGCTTTAAAAGGTCCAAAAATCCAGACAAGCTCCTCCCTTTTATTATACCTAATTTTTTTGCGAATTTGTTTATTTTATTATCTTTTTTTAAAATTTTAGCATCTTTTTCGATTTTTTTTAATTCCTTTTTTTGTGGCAGGTTGAACGAAAAAAACAAGAATTTGATATTCACCCGCAAATTTTCTTTAAAAGAAATATGCACAAACACCGGGCAAAACAATAAAATGGCCACAACCAAGATTATCGCTAAAAAGGCATACAAAAAAATCATTTGACATCTCCCAAAACGTTATTCGTCTGCGCTGTTTATGGCAGGCACACTTTCCAACTCCAATTTGGGCAATTCATTCACACTGCTAACGCCAAAGCACTTTAAAAAATTAAGGGTTGTCCCATACTGCAGCGGTTTTCCGGGCAAATCGAGCCGTCCTTTTTCCTCAATCAAATTCTGCACACTCAAATTCGAAATTATGCTAGAACAATCCACGCCGCGGATGTTCTCCACAAAAGCCTTGGTAACCGGCTGATTGTACGCAATAATTGCAAGGACTTCCATCGCCGCCGAAGACAGTGGAATGTGTCTTCGCAAATCCAATGCGCGCCGCACAAAATCGGCATATTCAGGCTTCGTGCACATCTGGTATTTTTCGCCCAATTGTACAATGCAAACCCCGCTATCACCGCTATCCAGTTCATCCATCAGATTTTTTATAAGCTTCAAAACCGTAGATTTATCAATCTCCAACGCCAACGAGATTCTCTCTGCCGAAATCGGGTCTCCACTAGCAAAGAGCACCGCTTGTATCGCGGCTTTAGCTTTTTTTACTTCCAACTTTTGCGCCAACTTTCAATAATTTTATCGTTTTGTTTTCGTCGTCCAACACGATCCGTTTGGTCTTTATAAGCTCCAGAACCGCCAAAAACGTAGCAACCATCTCGGATTTTGTTTGCCGCCCCGAAAAAAGTGAGCTGTAATCCGCCGCGTTTAAGGCTTTTAATTTTCGCAAAACGAATATGACCTTTGAGAAAACCGATACAATTTTTCTAGAAACTATCTGCGAAAAAACCTCTTTAGATGGCGGCATCTTGCTAGCTTTCCGCCCAATTACGTCGGTGTAAGCTTTAATGAGAGCTGAAACTTTATGTTGAATCGAGTACGTCCTGTCGGGCGTTATCTCTTGAGGCGGCCTTGCAATAAGGCCAAAATTCATCTCTTTCTCCAGCACTTTCGCCATCCTCTGATACTGCTCATACTCTAGCAGCTGCCCCGTCAGCTCTTGCTTTAACGACTCGGCCTCTTCGTGTTTTGGCAGCAGCATCGCCGTTTTTATGTAGATCAGCCGCGCGGCCATCTCCAAAAACTCGCTTGAAACCTCCATATCCTGCACTTTCATATGCTCTATGTGGCTCAGGTACTGCGCCAAAAGCTCCGAGATTTGCACATCGTAAATGTTGAGCTTGTTTTTCTTTATCAAGTGCAAAAGCAGCTCGATTGGGCCTTCAAAGTCATTTAGCTTGTACGACATTTTCTCCATGCGAGTTTACCCTTTGCCAAAAAAGTAAAATAGATGCTCAAACGGCAGCGACGCAGCGCTCGCCATTTTGTTAAAAATGAAGTTCTTAAACAGCGCTAAAGGAACCGAGAAAACTCCCGCAAACAGCATTACAAAGACAGCTAATGTTATGTAATGCTCATACTGATAGTACTTATCTAAAAATTTGTCTGGCAAAAACGCGGCGAAAATTTTTGATCCATCGAGCGGCGGCAGCGGAAGTAAGTTAAACACTGCCAGTCCTACATTAACGTCGGCAAAAAGAAACATAATTCCTATGAACTGACCGCAGACTTCTTCCCCCATCCAGCTTATAAATGGCTCACGAAACCAAAACACCGCAAAAGAAATCATCATGAAAATTAGCGCTACAATTAAGTTCGAAAGTGGCCCTGCCAGCGCTGTTAGCGCCATGCCGAGTTTTGGCCTTTTAAAATTTCTTGGGTCCACTGGCACTGGTCTTGCCCAGCCAAATTTAAAAAGAAGCAGTGCCGACGCGCCCAGTGGATCTATATGCTTTAATGGATTTAATGTTAATCTGCCACTGTCTCTTGCGGTGTTATCTCCCAATTTATACGCCACAAATCCGTGCGCCCACTCGTGTATTGGCAAAATCACAAAAATCGTCACAAGCAGCGCGGATATCACCACCAACGCCGTCTCTAGCGTCATTCCCTCTTGCAAAAACCACATTTATAATCACTCTCTCCATCATTATAATTTATTTCATTTTAAAGCAAAACTTCATAATGGTAAAAAAACCTGATTTCCCTTTATGTTGCCGTAAGTGCCTTTTCATTTGCGTGTGCATAAAAAATCATTCTGGGATTATGGCTAATAACAAGCTTCCAATCATCTTTAGCTTTTGTATTTTCATTATAAGCATCAAGATACTCCATCGGCTCCAAATCTCCAACAAAGCAGCTTCCGTCATCTAGAATAAGAGATATACTGTCATTGCTATGGCTTGGGGTAGACAAAATTTCTCCATCTATTCCAAGGCTTCGAAGAAAAGCTCTGCTTT
>CAREUR010000017.1 GCA_948968885.1 uncultured Eubacteriales bacterium
CAGAACCGCTTTTAGCGAGAATTTTTTGAAACTTAAAACATTTTTCATAAAATATTATCTCCTTATTATTTTAAAGGCTTATTTTTAACTTTAGAATAAATTCCAGTTTTTCAATATATCATCAACAATTATATTTTCAGGATTAAGTTCCTTATCATAATCGTTTTCAGGGATGTCTGTTTTATCATCGTTGTTAGTTTGACTTTCTTTAAGATTTTCTTGAGAGCTATCTGGACTTAATGTATATGTGCGAGGGTTAAGGAAGTTACTATTTAGAGAATTTTGCCAACCATCAAAACTTGGAACAGAATCGCCTGAACCCTCATTTTTATAAAGATTGCTCAAATTATCCGCATATTCATCCACGTTACTCTTATATTTATGCACGCTATCCCCATATGAATTTAAATTATTATTTAATGAATTTAATTTTTGTTTGTATAAAACAAAGAGACCGTAGATTTCATTCAACCGTTCCTCCCTTAACTCTAATTCATTCTTATATGCATCCAGATTTTCCTCATTTAAGTTAGAACATTCAATTGCTAGTTCTCCTCCTATTGCAAGTGAAGATTTTCCCGATTTTGAATTAGAAGCATATATCATGTTATTAGGTATTAAAGAAAAAGTGCCAAATAAAACTATAAATCCCATCAGAACCGCTTTTAGCGAGAATTTTTTGAAACTTAAAACATTTTTCATAAAATATTATCTCCTTGTTATCATTTTAAATGTGTTCGTATTGCCAGCCATCTGTTATATCATTAAAATTATTAGTTTGACTTTCTTCAGAGCCGAAGGTATATGTGTTTTGGTTAGAAAAGTTGTTACCGAAATGAGGATAATTACCAGAATCATTGCCGAAGGTATATGTGTTTTGGTTAGAAAAGTTGTTACCGAAATGAGGACAATCACCAGAATCATTTAAAGAACTTTGCTCGCTATGTCCATTTTCAGCAGATTCAATGAAAACATCCGTTATACCCCTGCCAACAGGCAAATAAAGGCAAATGTGTGTTGATGAGGGGTTACCTCCATTAGATAGAAAGAGATTATATGCTTCGTTTATCAGGTTAAACATTTTGTTTTGCACAGAGGTGTCATATACTGCAGAAGAAACTGTTTTTTCATCCTCAGAATCATATTGTTTCATATCAGGGCACCTAGCATGAGCACGAGCATTAATAATTGATGTTACTGCCTTGTAGTATTGATTGTCATACAGATCAGGACGGCGGCAGATCTCACCAAAACCCTCATCCATGAAAGCCTTTTGCTCTTCAGCGGCCGCTGTAGCATCTTTATAAGCATTATAAACGTCTAAAGCAGCAGTTACCGTTTTTTGATCAACATCTGTATTCGTTCCGACATCACGATAGACGGGCAAATATTCAGAGTGGTTATCCTGACCAGTTGATATAGCTAATTCTTCTTCAAGGTTAATCTGTTCTTCATTAGGTGGATCATTTTTGAATATTTTATCTAACTGACTTGCCAACGAAGCATCCACCGGAAGGCTTGTCACCACAGTAAAGGCTCCGATAAATACTGACAAAATGATAGACTTCAGCATTAAAGTTGGGTTCAAAACCCTTTTCCTTTTAAAATTTAACATAAATACAACTCCTAATAATTTTAAGAGAACGCAAAATTTCCTCTTGTAAGCGACTTTAGATAAAAACTGAGCCTCCTTTTTTACAGTTTAACACAAAAACTTGCCAAATGCAACATTTTTACATCCAAATTTTGTTTCAAAAGGTTTGGAGCCAGGTGCGCGTTGTTGATTTTTTGCATGATGAACGCTAAAATAGTCATTGAAATGAGCTCGATGAAAAGGAGAAACCATGGACGCAGCAGGATTATACATACATGTTCCGTTTTGTGCGGCAAAATGCCCGTACTGCGATTTTTACTCGGTCCCGGCCGAGGACGCCGTTATTGGCAGATACACAGATATGGTCTGCAAAACCCTGGTCAAATATAGCAAGACGGCGAATTTTCATTTTGATACGCTCTATTTTGGAGGCGGAACCCCGAGCTTGCTGGGAAATGCGAATTTAGCAAGGATCTTAGAAACCGTCAGAGGCAATTTTGAATTTTCTGAAAAAGAAATAACGCTAGAGATGAACCCAGCAACGTTGCCAAATCTGGATTTAGGAGAATTGCGAAAAAACGGCGTAAATAGACTTTCAATCGGAGTGCAGTCTGCAGTTGAAAGCGAGCTACGGGCATTAGGGCGGCGCCACAGCGTAAAAGATGTAGAAGAAACAATAAAAAAAGCCAAGAACGCGGGCTTTGCAAACATTTCGTTAGACTTAATGATAGCAATTCCGGGGCAAACGCTGAAGTCGCTGAAGGAATCTATAGCCTTTTGCGCAGCGCAGAACGTGCAGCACGTTTCGGCGTACATGCTGAAGCTCGAGCCCGGCACGCAGTTTTACAAAAACAGAGAAAGCCTGTGCCTCAAAACGGAGGGCAAGCAAGCCGATCTATATTTAGCGATGGCTGCGGAGCTAGAGCGCTATGGGTTTGAGCAATACGAAATTTCGAATTTCGCAAAAAAAAATTATGAGAGCGCCCACAATTTAAAGTATTGGAATTCGCAGGAATACCTAGGGATAGGCCCATCTGCGCATTCTTTTATTAATGGTGAGCGATTTTTTTATCCGCGGTCGCTGAGGGATTTTTTATCCGGCAACATAAAACCCGTTAAAGACGGCACTGGCGGGACAATGGAAGAATACACAATGCTTAAGTTTCGCCTTCGCGACGGAATCAGCAATAGCGCGTTTAAAAGCCGGTTCGGCGAGGATATTCCGCAAAGCTATTTTAAAAAGGCGAGAATTTTTCAAAACCACGGCCTAGCGGTTGTGGACGGCGATAGTATCCGCCTCACGCCAAAGGGATTTTTGGTTTCGAACAAGCTGATCTCTGAGATTATTTTCTAAAGCCGTCAAGCCCGACTATTTGTGATATTTGCTGTCACCCATAATGCCAAAAGCGCGATAAATCTGCTCGCACAGCATAACCCGCGCCAATTGGTGAGGGAAGGTCATAGAAGACATCGAAAGCAAAAAATCAGCGCGATCCTTAACACTTTGAGCAAGCCCGAAAGAACTGCCAATTATAAGCGAAATTTCACCCGTCTGATTTGTAAAAATATTTTCAAGATGTTTAGCAAAACGGGGAGAAGAAAGCCCGTCCCCCTCAATACACAGGGCAATCACATAGGATTTACCCGGAATTTTCGAAAAAATTTTTTCGCCCTCACGCTCCAAACATTGCGCAATTTCGGCGCTGGATGGATCGTTTTTAATTTTGTGCTCGTCGACTTCAATGAGCTCAAAGCTGCAAAAGGCACCAAGCCGCTTTTTGTACTCGTTAAAGGCAGCCTGCCAAAATTTACCTTTTAGCTGTCCAACGCAAACCAACCGAATTTTCACCATTAAAATTTTCGTCTCCGCTTAAAAATTAACGTTCAAAACGCCCATATTCTGAGGAGGCGCGACCACAAGTTGAAAGTCACGGCCACTAACCATCTGATGGCAAGAAAGCTGACACATCGAGGTCTCGTAAGCAAGTTCCGGGACGTTGTTTTCCTGACTCAAATGCGCCAAAATAAACTTGCAAGTCCCGCTCTTCACAAAGCTAGGCAGCTCGCGGGCGCAAGCGTCATTAGAAAGGTGCCCAATATCCGACAAAATCCGGCGCTTCAAATAATAAGGATAACCGCCGTTCTGAAGCATGCGCACGTCATGGTTAGACTCAAGCAAAACAACGTTAGAGCCCGAAATGGCGGCGCGGATAGAGTCCGTAACATAGCCAATGTCCGTAGCAATCACAGCGCGCCGATAGTCAACCGTGTCAACAATATACCCTACGCTCTGGCTGCTGTCGTGAGGCGTCTCGAACATTTTTATGCGCATTCCGCAAATTTCAATGCCTTCAAAGCCGATTACACCGGCAAAAAAGCTGTTAGTCAAAACGCCCTTTTGCTCAAGAGCGCCAATAGTGCCGCCCGAAGCGAACACCTTGAGCTTATATCTAGACGCAAAAATCCGCAACCCCTGAATGTGGTCGGAGTGCTCATGCGTAACAAAAATCGCCTTAATCGAGCTAACGCTGATATTATTCGCGGCCAAAGCCTGTTCAATTTGCTTGGCGCTCTTGCCAACGTCAATCAGGACGCCAGTGCGCTCGTCCCCGATATATGTAGAGTTCCCCCTGCTAGAGCTAAATAAAGGGCAGATGCGTGCCAAAAGAGTTACCTCCGTCGTGTTAAATGTCCGATGAATACTGCAATTTAGAGCAAATAAAAAACCGATAAAGATTCAAAAGTCCAGTATAATTGAGGCTTTGACGCGTTGACTTTAAGATATTATAGAGCTCAAAACTGGCTCTTCTTCCGGCTGATAGACCTTCTTGATGTCTGCCCCGAGTCCAGTGAGCTTTTCAACGATATTCTCATACCCGCGCTCAATATGGTTAATGTCTTCAATAACAGTAGTGCCGTAAGCCGCAAGCCCCGCAATGATCATAGCGGCTCCCGCACGCAAATCCATTGCCCGAACGCTAGTTCCAACAAGCTCCGGAACGCCCTCAATAACAGCAATCTTGCCGTCAACAGAAATCTTACTCCCAAACCGGCTCAACTCGTCGGTGTAGCGGAATCGATTATCCCAAACGTTCTCATTAACGATGCTGGTGCCGTTTGCCATAGAAAGCAAAGCCGTAATCTGCGGCTGCATGTCAGTAGGAAATCCAGGGTGAGGCATAGTTTTAACATTGCATTTGTTAAAGGAGCCATCGGAGCAAACGCGAATAGACTCGTCAAATTCTTGCACATCAATGCCGATCTCCTGCAGCTTAGCGGTGATGGCCTCCAAATGCTTAGGAATAACATTTTTAACGGTAACGTCGCCACCAGTGGCAGCAGCGGCAACCATGTAAGTTCCAGCCTCAATTTGATCCGGAATAATAGAATAAGTGGTGCCGCTCAGATGATCTACGCCCTTAATCTTGATAGAATCCGTACCAGCGCCGCTTATCTCAGCGCCCATAGAGTTCAAAAAGTTCGCCAAATCGACAATATGAGGCTCTTTAGCGGCATTTTCAATGACAGTCGTGCCCTCGGCCTTAACGGCGGCCAAAATTATATTAATAGTTGCCCCGACCGACACAACATCCATGTAAACAGTGTCGCCAACCAGCTTCTCGGCAGTAACGTTCACAAGCCCGCTCTCGACCGAATTAGCAGCGCCCAATGCAGAAAACCCTTTCAAATGCTGATCAATAGGCCGAACGCCAAAATCGCATCCGCCAGGCAAAGCAACCGAAGCCTTGTGAAATCGGCCAAGCAAAGCGCCCAAAAGGTAGCACGAAGCGCGCATATTGCGGACAAAATTAAAAGAAGCGACATGAGAATGCACATTTCGCGCGTCGATTTCGAAAGTAGACTTATTTATCATCTTAACGCAAGCGCCCATCTGCTCCAAAATATGAGCCATCAAAGTGACGTCGTTTATGTTGGGAATATTCTCGATGCGGCAGACGCCGTCGGACAAAATAACAGCAGGAATTATAGCAACAGCGGCATTTTTGGCGCCACTGATTTTAACTTCGCCATTTAGCGGGACTTGGCCATTTATAAAAAATTTTTCCAACTCATGGTACCTCCTATAATTTTTTATAAAAAATGTATATAAACAAAAACAAAATCATCTAAAAATCGGATAAACTACCAATAAACTACTCATAATTCTTCACTTTAATGGTAATACAACATTTATAAAAAGTCAATAAAAAAGCCAAAAAAGTTTTATAAATTAAGAGAATAATTTGCAGCAAAAATAAAATTTGACCGCGTAAATGCAAGCATTTGCACTTATCGAGACCAATACTTTCTGTCCAGGCTGCGGTATTGAATGGCTTCTGCAACGTGAGAGGACTTTATTTCCTCCGAAAAACCGAGGTCGGCAATAGTCCGAGCCACCTTCAAAATGCGAGAATACGCCCGGGCAGACAATCCCATGCGGTCAAAAGCCTTCTTTAATAGATTCTCTGCATTTTTGGATAAAATACATGATTTGTGCAAAAAATCGGGAGTAATTTTTGCATTTGCCGAAATGTTGCGGCCCTTAAAGCGCTCCAGCTGAATTTTTCTGGCGGCGTTAACGCGGCTTTTAATTTTTGCCGAGGTCTCAGAATCCTTTTTCGAAGCCAAGTCCGAGTATTCAATGGGCGGAACTTCAACGTGAATATCGATGCGGTCGAGAAGCGGGCCCGAAACCTTTGCCAAATACTTAGAGACAATCGTAGAAGAGCATATGCAATTTTTGCTGGGATTGCCGTAATATCCGCAGGGGCAAGGATTCATAGCCGCGATAAGCATGACAGAACAAGGGTAGGTGACGGTTCCGTTCACGCGGGAGATAGTAACCTCGCCGTCTTCAATGGGTTGCCGAAGAATTTCCATGGCATTTCTAGAAAATTCTGGCAGCTCGTCCAAAAACAAAACACCATTGTGAGCCAGAGAAATCTCTCCCGGCCGCGGCATAGCGCCACCGCCAGAAAGTCCAATTGCAGAGATGGTGTGATGAGGCGCGCGAAAGGGCCGTGCGGTGATTAGAGGGGTTCGACTGTCAATCAACCCCGCCACAGAGTAGATTTTCGTAGTTTCAATGGACTCCTCCATAGTCATATCGGGCAAAATGCTGGGAATTCGCTTAGCCAGCATGCTTTTGCCGGCGCCAGGCGACCCAATGAGAATGACGTTGTGGCCGCCAGCAGCAGCAATTTCGAGCGCATGCTTGGCTTCGTACTGGCCTTTTACTTGAGAAAAGTCAAGCAAACTGTGGCTACTTGGGGCAATATTCAAGTCGGCGGTTGCGGGAGGAATCATCTTTTTGCCGGTAAGGTGCATGTGCAAGGCGTTTATGTTGGCCACCGGGTAGACGTTTAGGCCCGCGACTAGTGCACCTTCGCAGGCATTGGCTGCCGAAACAAAAAGTTCACTTATGCCTAACTCCTTGGCCCTCAGAGCCATGGGCAGGACGCCTTTCACAGGGCACAGATCGCCACTGAGGGAGAGCTCTCCCAAAAATGCAGCGTTCTCAAGCCGAGCATCGAGCTGGCCGGAGGCAACAAGCAGCGCAACCAAGATCGGCAAATCGTAAACCGAGCCTTCTTTTTTTACGTCCGCGGGCGCAAGATTTATGGTGATTTTGCTTGTGGGGAAGTCGAAACCGCAGTTTTTAAGGGCAGACTTAACCCGATTTCGTGACTCTTTTACCGAAGCGTCGGGCAATCCGACAACGTCAAAAGAAGGCAATCCGCCAGCCAAATCGGCTTCGATTGTGACTAAAAATGCGTCCAGCCCCATAATCCCGAGGCTATTAACCTTTGCAACCATCTTAAAATCATCCCTACTCTTTTTATTTTCTATATGCTAAACACATAAAATCATAAACACATTAGGTTGACATATTATACAACATATACTAAAAATTTTCAATACTAAAAAAATAAATTTGACATTGTGGCGGTTTGAGGGTAAAATTTAAGTATTTTTGGGGGCGGGAGTGAGGATGTTTTTGTGGACGAGGCAGACAGCGCGGCTTGCGAAGTTAGTTCAGATCTCTATTTTTTCTGCAATTGCGGTGGTTTTCACCTTTTTGGAAGTGCCGGTGTGGCTCTTTACGCCGGGGTTCTACAAGCTCGGGCTCAGCGACGCCATAGTGCTCATAAGCGGCTTCTCATTGGGGCCGACGGCCGGAGTGCTAACGGAATTCCTAAAAGTGGCGCTGCGGCTCTTGTTGAGGGGAACTTCCACGTTTGGGCTCGGAGAGATGGCGAATCTGGCGGTGGGGATAGCACTTGTGCTTCCGAGCGCAGCGTTTTATGAGAGGCACCGGACGTTTAAGGGCGCCGTTGTTGCGATGTTATTGGGAATAGCCTCCGTGACGATTGCAGCGGGGATTATTAACTATTTTGTGCTGCTGCCACTAGATGAGGCGCTGTTTTCGATTTCAGAAAGTACGATAATCGCCTGGGGCAAGGCGGTTAACCCTTTGATTACGAGCAAGCTTATGTTTGTCCTGCTGCTGGTTTGCCCGTTCAACTTGCTCAAAGGCTCGCTGGTATGCTGCGTTGCGCTTCTGTTTTACAAAAAATTGTCCGCCATCATCAACGACTTTTCCTCAAAATTTGTAAAATAATGCGTTTTTGGGGTTTACAAGGGCCAAAATTTGAGGTATAATAGCAGTGTATAGCCAAATTTAATATTTTTGCTTATTGAGAGCGGTGGAGGGAACAGACCCTGCGAAGCCCGGCAACCTGCCTGTTTTGGCAAGGTGCTAAATTCTGCGGTAAAAGCCGAAAGATGAGATTGCTTTTTGTCCGGTTTTGCCGGGCATTTTTTGTTTTTTGCGAATTTTTAATGGTTTAGGGGAGATTGATTATGGCGAGACGTTTTTTCACTTCGGAGTCAGTAACGGAGGGGCATCCGGACAAAATCTGCGACCAAATTTCAGATGCTGTCTTGGATGCGATATTGGAAAAGGATAAAAACGCGCATGTGGCGTGCGAAGTCACAGCGACAACCGGAATGATCCACGTTATGGGTGAGATTTCGACATCTTGCTATGTGGATATCGCCGCCATCGCGCGGGATGTGGTGACGTCAATTGGCTATGATAACACTTCGGCCGGATTCAACGGCAAAACTTGCGCGGTGGTGACGTCGATTGACGCGCAGTCGCCGGATATAGCCATGGGCGTGAATGAGTCACTGGAGCTGAAGGAGGAAGCCGGCGATGATGACATAAACGATCGGATAGGCGCGGGGGATCAGGGCTTGATGTTTGGCTATGCCTGCGATGAGACGCCCGAACTGATGCCGCTGCCGATTTCATTAGCGCACAGATTGGCGAAAAGGCTGGCGCTAGTTAGGAAGAATGGGACGCTTTCGTACCTTCGTCCGGACGGCAAGACGCAGGTTACGGTGGAGTATGCCAACGACAAGCCTGTTCGAGTGGATAGCATAGTGATTTCTGCCCAACACAGCGAGGTAATTGAGCTTGAGCAGATCAAAAACGACATAAAAAATGAGGTCATTTTCCCGGTTATTCCGGCGGCCTTGCTTGACGCGGACACAAAATTTTTCATCAATCCAACGGGCAGGTTCGTCATCGGAGGGCCGGTTGGAGACACTGGGTTGACCGGCAGAAAGGTGATCATAGACACTTATGGAGGGTACTCTCGGCATGGTGGCGGGGCTTTTTCTGGCAAGGACCCGACAAAAGTGGATCGATCTGCGGCTTATGCGGCAAGACACATTGCCAAAAATATAGTCGCAGCGCAAATAGCCACAAAGTGCGAGGTGCAGATTGCATACGCGATCGGCGTGGCGCGGCCGCTCTCCATCATGATTGACACCTTTGGAACGGCTACAGCCCCCGAAGAGCAAATCGAAAGAGCTGTGGAGGAAGTCTTTGACCTCAGACCGGCGGCGATTATAGAGAATTTAAAACTCCGAGAGCCGATATATAGGCCATTGGCGGCATATGGGCATATGGGGCGGGAGGATCTTAACGTTGCGTGGGAAAAATTAGACAAGGTGGAGGCTCTAAAAAGTGCGCTGCGTTAAGGTTTAAAGTTTTTCAAATTAACCAAACGCCCGATTTTTACATATCTTGCCGTAGGGGTGATGTGTATGTGCGAGGCGTTGATTGGCCTGACTGTGGCGTGCCTGGCGGTATTTGGGCTGGTAGAGGCCTTCATGGCCATATCGATGGCGTTCTTAAGCCGTTCGGACTTAAAAGAGGGCTTCATGTTGATTTTGCCAGTCTGTGGGCACGATGAGGCAATCGAAATGACGCTGCGGAGTTTGGTGGCGGATGAAAAATGGCTTGGCGGCGGGGGAAAGCCACAGCGAGTAATCTGCCTAGACTTGGGACTCGACGCAGAAACCCGAAAAATTTGCAAAATTTTTAGCGAAGAGTACGACTTCATCGAGCTGCACTCGCTGCAGACCTTCAACGAAGCAATGGAGCAAGCCGCAGCAACCGCAAGATGACCAGTTTTTGGCCATCTTTTCATTTTTGTGCTATAATTTTGGTGTGAAGAAGGCCGCGACGAGGCCAAAATCCACGAATCATGTAGAGGTTTAGGAGACGCGCGATGTTGCAATTTATTTTGGGGCGGGCAGGATCTGGAAAAACAGTTAAAATACAAGAAATCATGGAGGATTTGGTGAAGAACGGAACCAAAAAACTGCTGCTCATAGTGCCGGAGCAAAGTTCGTTTGCAACGGAGAAGGCTATGCTGGCGTTTTTGGGCGAGCGAGGGGCGTCAAAGGTACGGGTGGCGACGTTTACAAGGTTGATCGAGCTGGTGTTTCGACAGACTAGCGGGGGATTTGGACAACGAATAAGCAAAAGCGACCGAAACTTAATGATGAGCTTGGCGATCGACAAGGTGGCCGGCAGATTGGCGATGTATAGGGGCCAGGTGGGCAAGTTGGAGTTTGTAGAGATGATGGTTGCGGCGTTGTCGGAGTTCAAAATGTGCAACGTTGATTATAATTCTCTTTTGGAAATTTCAAACGCGGTAGAGGATCCGATTTTACGGGCAAAAATGCAGGATACGGCGCTCATTTTAGAGTCGTATGAAAGTTTGCTGCAAAATGCTCACAGCGACCCGCTGGATGATCTTACCCGACTGGCGCAGAGATTGACTCAGTGTGATAGCTTTTTTAGCGGATACACCGTGATGTTTGACGGATTTGAGGGGTTTACTCCGCAGCAGATGGCCATTATTGAGATAATTTTGAGGCAGAGTGAAAATTGTTACATAAGCTTGTGCACCGACGCGACGGGATTTTTGGACGACGATTTTAGCTTGTTTGCGCTGATAAATCGCACTGCAAAGAGGATTTTAAACATTGCAAAGAGTAACAACTTGCAAGTGAATGAGCCGATTTGCCTAGAGAAATCGAGAAGATTCAAGGGTAATGGCTTAAAAATGCTGGAGGCACGTGCATTTCGCCCGAAGAAGGAGCCATTTTGCAAGGAAATAGGCGACGTTTTAATTTTTAGCGGGAGGACGAAGTACGAGGAGGCGGACTTTGTTTGCCGGACGATTCGGCGTCTGGTTTGCGAGAGCGGCTATAAATACGGGGATTTTGCGGTGGTTACACGGAATGAAGAGACTTACCGCGGGATAATTGACGTCTTTTTTGAGAAGTATGAGATCCCGTATTTTATGGATCGGCGGGAGGAGATAGACGCGAAACCGCTGATGCTGACTGTGATTTACGCGCTTGAGGCGGTAAATAGCAACTTTTCGTCGGAAAGCATATTCAAATATTTAAAGGCCGGCCTGGCAGGCGTGGCGGCGGACGACATTTTTGAGCTGGAGAATTATTGCCTGTTTTGGGGCATAACGGGCAAGCGGTGGCTCTTGGACTTCACCGCAAACCCCGATGGATACGCTCAGATGGCGACGGAGGATGAGGAGAAGCTTGCAAAGCTGAACGCACTGCGGGAGGAAGTCATCGCCCCGCTAACAGAGCTAAAAGAGAAAATAGCCGACGCATCAGGAGACGCGATAACCGAGGCCCTGTATGGATTTTTGGAGGCTATCAGAATCGTTGAAAATTTGAAGGCCTTTTGCCAAAAATTAAATGCCTCTGGGCAGGACAAAATTGCCGAAGAACAGCCACGGCTATGGGAACTCCTTATCGAAATTTTTGACAAAATGGCGGCCATTTTAAAGGAGAAAAAAATATCGCCAAAAAAATACGCAAAGCTCCTGAGGCTCGTCATAAACTCGAACGATGTGGCATTTATCCCGCATCGAATCGACGAGGTTGACTTTAGCTCAATAGACAGGGTGCGAGCAGAAGGTGTGAAAGTCGCATTTTTGATTGGTGCGGTTGAGGGAGAGTTCCCACGAGTCCCGGCAGCTAGCGGAATATTTAACGACAAGCAACGGAAACAGCTCATTGCAATGGGATTGTCGCTTTATGACTCACTCGAAGAGTTATCGGTCAACGAGCGATTTTTGGCCTACAAGGCGATGGCGATGCCGTCAGACAAGCTTTACATAACGTGGTCGAGCTCCACGAGCTTGGGCGGCGCGAAATCGGCGTCGGAGATAGTCCGGGAGGCAAACTTTGTCTTGCCAAAGGCGAAGTGCCTGGACGCCTATTCGGCAGGGCTAAACGACGAGATTTGGGCTCGCAAGCCGGCGTTTGAGATTTGTGCGCGGCATTGGAATGACGTTTCTCGATTTTCTCAAACATTGAAGCAATTTTTTGCCCAGGATGAAGCCCATAGTTACGCTGAAAGGTTAAAGTCGGTAGAAAAGGTTGCGTCGAATTTGCCGATTAAATTAACATCCGCGCAAGGAGCAAACAATCTATTTGGTGAGGACATCAGGGTTTCGGCGTCGCAGATAGAAAAATTTTACATGTGCAAATTTGCCTATTTTTGCAAGTACGGTCTTTTGGCCAAGGACCGAAAGGAAGCCCGGTTCGACGCCCTGCAGTATGGCAATGTGGTCCATTTTATTTTTGAAAAAGTGCTGAAAAAATACACGGCGGAAGAGATCTTAAAATTTTCTAAGAAAGAATTGTTGGGCGCGATAAAAGACGTCTTAAAGGGCTACATGGAGAGAGACTTGGGTGGTTGGACGGAGAAACCCGAGCGGTTCCGATATTTACTCGACAGAGTCGCAAAATCTGCGGTTTCACTGGTTGCTCATATGGCGGAGGAGCTCGTCCAGAGTGCATTTTTGCCGGTGGGACTTGAGCTAAAACTTTCGGAAAACGGCATAGAACCGCTAAGGCTGAAGCTGCCTAACGGACAAAATGTGATTGTAGAGGGAAAAATAGACCGGGTCGACGTGATGCAGCAAGCAGAACAGCGCTTTGTGAGGGTCATCGACTACAAAACCGGAGCAAAGGAGTTTCGGCTGGCGGACGTCCTGCACGGGCTGAATTTGCAGATGCTCATATACCTGGAGGCCGCATGCCAGGCCGCGGCAAAAAGATCGGGCTCAGTGGTACCCGCAGGAGTACTGTATTTGCCGTCAGTTTCGCCGGTGTTGAATTTGGACCGAGACGAGAGTTTGGCAAAGATAGAGAGCGAAAAATCGAAAAAACTGCGAATGAATGGGCTCATATTAAATGATCAGCAGGTGATTTTGGGGATGGAGCCCGACGGCAGGGGAAGGTATATTCCGATTGCGATGAAAAACGGCGAGGTGAAGGCGTGCGACTCGTTGGTTGACGTTGCCCAGATGAATGCAATCATGCGCCACGTCGATGGACTTATTATATCGATGGCGGAGCAACTTCGGAATGGGAATATATCAGCACAGCCGGCTAAAGGGGACTATGATGCATGTGAATTTTGCGAATACAATGCGGCGTGCGCGCACTTTAAGGATGACTCTGGGCGTAGGATTAAGAAAGTTGACCGTGACGAATTTTTCAAAAAGCTAGAATCGGAGCAGAACGGGGGTGAGGGCAATGCCTGAGCGGGCGTGGACGAAGGAGCAGCAAGCGGCCATAAGCGCCAAGGGTGGGGCGGTTTTGGTGTCTGCAGCGGCCGGATCGGGCAAGACGGCGGTTTTGGTTGAGCGAGTGATACAAATTTTGACGGACAAGGCCAACCCATGCGATGCGGACAAACTTTTGGTCGTAACGTTCACAAAGGCCGCCGCTGCGGAGATGAAAGAGCGAATCAACGCGAGAATATCGGAACTGCTGCTCCTCGAGCCTAACAACAGAAATTTGCAGCGGCAAAAAATCATGCTCGCGCACGCGCACATAAGCACGATCCACGGCTTTTGCAACGAGCTGATAAAGGAGAATTTTTACGAGCTTGCCATATCGCCAGACTTCCGAATTGCCGACGAAAACGAGATGGCCCTTTTAAAGAATGAGGCAATGCAGCTGGTGTTGGAGAAATTTTACAAGAAAGCATCGAAACAGTTTTTTTTCACGCTGGTCGAGACATTTAGCGCCGGGAGAGATGATCAAAGGCTAACTGGCACCGTTTTGACGCTGTACGACTTTATCCGCTCGCACCCGTTCCCGCAAAAGTGGTTTGAGGACAAGCTGCGTACCTATAGGGAGCCGCAGAGCGTGAGAAACACCGTGTTTGCGCGGGTTTTAATAGATTATGCGAGAATGGCGATCGGGCATAGCTTAGAGCTGGTGAAAGATTCTTTATCTGCAGCACAATGGGACGAGAAAATCTGGATGAGCTACGAAGAGACGCTGCACTGTGATAAATCGCTGCTTGAAGGCATAAAAGCCGCGGTAATTAGCGAAAATTGGGATACCATCTCTGCAACGCTGAAGGCTGCGGAATTTGGTGCACTAAAGCGATTAACCGGTGGCGCTGACGACGCATTAAAGCTGAAGATTTTGCATAACCGACAAAAGGTAAAGGGTATTGTAAAGGACTTGACGCGACTTTTTTACCAAAATGAAGAGCAGTGCTTGGCGGATTTACGGGAGATTGAGCCGATTATAAGTGAGCTTTTTGGCTTGGTAGAGGCATTTAGTCGGCAGGTTGATGAGTTGAAAAGCGATAAAAACATCGTAGACTTCGGCGATTTGGAGCATTTGGCGTTAAATTTGCTAGTGCAACAGACAGATTGCGGGTTTGAAAGGACCAAAATCGCGCGCAATCTCGCGGAGCAGTTCGAATTTGTGATGGTGGATGAGTATCAGGATACCAACGAGGCGCAGGATTTGATCTTTCGGGCGGCCTCGAGAGACGAGGAAAACCTCTTTGTGGTGGGCGACATAAAGCAAAGTATCTACGGATTCCGCCAGGCCATGCCAGAAATCTTTTTACGAAGGAAGCAAAAGTGCCGTCCGTTCGACGCGCAAAAGGCAGAGTACCCGGCGAAAATTATTCTGGATAAGAACTTTAGAAGCAGGGCGGGCATTCTGGCGGCGACTAATTTTATTTTTGCCCAGCTGATGTCCAGAACAGTGGGAGAGATCGATTATAACCAAGAGGAGAAACTGGCATTGGGCGCGGTGTATGAAGAAAAATCTGCGCTGAAAATGCCGGCCGATGAGGCAGATACAGACGTAGAGGTAAAAATAATTGATATGTCCGGAGCATCAAAAGAGGGCATGAACGCCTGCGAGGCACGGGAGATAGCAAAAACGATAGCCCGAATGATCGGTGAAGGGTACAAAGTAAAGGACAAGGATGGGTATCGTCTGGCGATATATGGGGATTTTTGCATTTTGCTGAGGAGCGCAAACAAGCACGCCGCGGAATTTGTCGAAGAGCTGAAGCTGTGCGGCATCCCGGCTTGGGCGGACACTTCCGGCAGCTTTTTTGAGGCGCCAGAGATTGCGACTATGCTCTCGTTGCTGAAAGTCATAGACAACCCTGTCCAAGATATACCGCTAATCTCTGCACTTTTGAGCCCGATGTTTGGCTTTACGGCGGACGATTTGAGCGAAATTCGGGTGGAGGAAAAAACTTTACCATTATATTTCGCCTTAAAAAGGCACGCAGAGCGTGGCAATTCGCGATGCAAGATGTTTTTGGATGAGGTTAACAGATATAGAAATTTGGCGTCGACATGGCCATCGTATAAGCTGATTCAGCACATATACGACAAAACGGGCTATACGGCGTTGGTGCAGGCCATGGAGGGCGGCCAGCTGCGGCTAAACAATTTGAGACTGCTGCTAGAATACGCGAGAAGCTACGAGGCGTCGGGCTATAAGGGCTTATCAGGGTTCATTCGATTTATAGAAAAGTTGGAGAGGCAAAAGATTGAAATGCCTGCGGCGAGCGCCATTTCGGCTAATGCAAACGTTGTAAAGGTGATGAGCATACATCGGTCGAAGGGGCTCGAGTTTCCGATCTGCTTTTTGGCCAACTGCTCTAGAAAGTTCAACAAGGATTTCGGGGACATCCTGCTAAATCCAGACCTTGGGGTGGGTATCAAGCTGCTGGATCGCCAGCATTTGCGGAAATATACCACGTTCCAGCGGGAAGCCGTGAAGCTGAACCTCGAGAGAAAAGGCGTGTCAGAGGAACTCCGTGTGCTCTACGTTGCAATGACGCGGGCAAGGGAGAGGCTTATCATGCTGACATCGCTAAAGAACCCCGAGGCGACGCTGTCCAAACTGAGTTTACAGATTTTGAACGCACCACAAATCTCGCCATACGTGGTAGGATCGGCAAACAGCTTTTCGGACTGGCTCTTGTTGTGCGCGTTAAGGCACCCAAGTGGCCAAAAGCTTCGAGAGCTGGCGGGAATGAGCAGCGAACTTGTGATAAAAGATGGCGCAGAGTGGAAGATCGAGATTGTGACCCCGGAGGGCGATGAGAGCATCGAAATGGCAGTAGAAGCGACCCTAGAGCCCGAAAAATCGGTGATAGATGAAGAATTGCTGAGCAAAATAAAGCGCCGGCTAAACTACGTCTATGAGTACGAGGAGCTGGCAAAAATCCCGCCAAAGGTGACGGTTTCGGACTTAGTCTCTCAGAACAACGACGAAACGGTTAACTTTGACTTTGTCAAAAGGCCGGCGTTTTTGTCGGAGGTCAGCTTAACTCCGACGCAGAAGGGCTCGGCGCTGCATGCATTCATGCAGTTTGCGGACTTTAACCGTGCCCGAGAAGATCTTGAAAAAGAGATAAAATATTTGCAAGAATGCGGATTTATTGCCAAGGAGCAGGGAGAATCTTTAAACAAAGTGCAGCTGACCGAGTTTTTAAACAGCACCTTGTGCCGCAGGATCTTGGCCTCGCCCAATGTTGTGCGGGAGTACCAGTTCACGGTGAACATCGGCGCTTCGGATGTGGTGCCGGACATCGATGAAAAATTTGCAAAAGAAAATGTCGTGCTGCAAGGGGCCATAGACTGCGTTTTTGAAGAGGATGGCGCCCTGGTGGTGGTGGACTACAAAACGGACAAAGCGGACTCTGCTGAGTTTTTTAAAGAACACTACGGCAAACAATTAGAACTATACGCCAACGCAATAGAGAAATGTACAGGAAAAACGGCATCGCAAAAGATTTTATATTCATTTTACACAGGAACCGAAATTTTTTTATAATTTTTATATTGCAACTGCTTGTTTGTTGTGATATCATAGTCTTACATTTCTAATGAATTTTTTGGAGGTATACTTATGGATGCAATTCAAATGACTCTTGGAATAGTTTTGTTAGTGTTTTCTGTCGCAATCGTGCTCGTTGTTCTTTTGCAAGAAGGGCATCAGCACAACGCAGGAGAGGCCGGCGTAGCAAAAGAAACCTTCTATACCAGAAACAAATCGCGGTCTTTAGAGGTCTTTTTGGAGCGCTGGACAAAGTTTATAGCAGTAGGATTCTTCTTGCTGGTCATAGCGCTCAATGCGGTACTGTTCTTTCTGTGATTTTAACTTTGTACCGGTCGATTTAATTTAGCATTAAATTTAGTTTTAGTGAGAATAAAAGTTTCACCCTTTTTTCTTTTAAAAGACGAATGAGTAAGATAAAGGGGATTGTTTTTACGTGAGGTTTGAGAGGTCCCCTGTCGCTGCTTCTGCAGGTTTGATGGGGGATTTATTTTTGCCGCAGTGTGGATAATTAGTTTTACGATGTCAAAAAAGGTAGGGATAAGGACTTAAAAAAGATCTGTCTTAATAAAAATGTAATTATATTACAATAAATATGGTTTATTTTTGAATAAGCAATAGAATAAATGTCCAATATATATCATATGATGAATGTAAATCTAGAATTTGAAGTCAAGACGGTTGATTTGAAAGGAAGGCTTTAAATATGAATGCTATAAAGGATATTTTTGCAAGCAAGAATAACCAGGAGGCTTTAATATTAAACGCGAAAAAAAGAAGATTTTTAAAGGAGTTAAAAGAAATTTGCTCACAGATAAAATGTACCGATATGTGGTTTGAGATGGAGGACGATGAGGATTTAATTGACGCTAGTATTTATCAAAGAGAATCGCTAAATGCTCGGTATAGATATCTTTTAAAAAAGGCGAAGGAAAACGATATCTCAACAATGAGCTATTGATGAGGATAGCTTAATCGACTTGTAAACTTGTAAAAACGTAAAAAGGAGACTCACAAAAATGCTAGACTGGCGCTCTTTAACTATTTGTGGTATCATATTGTTGCTATTGTTTTCTATCCAGCTGATTGTTCGAGCTAAAAACCCTCTAAAAAAGATGTTCCTTTCTATGCTAAAGGGCGTGGCTACCTTGGCTTTGGTCAATTTTATTGGCGGATTTACCGGCGTAACTTTGCCGCTTAGTTTGCTTTCTTTGGCCATTGCCGCCGTGGTGGGAGTACCTGGGGTTACCGCTATGCTGATTTTTAATACGTTTTTATAAAAACAAGGGGAGCGATTTTTATTGAAATGCCCATATTGCGGATGTGAAGAAAGTAAGGTTGTTGACTCACGGCCGGCAGACGAGGGAGAGAAAATTCGCAGGCGCCGAGAATGCCTAGAATGTGCGGCCCGGTTTACTACTTATGAGATGATCGAAACTTTGCCGATAATTGTGATAAAGAAGGATAAGTCCAGAGAGAGCTTCGATAGAGCCAAGGTGCTGGCTGGAATATTAAAGTCTTGCGAAAAGCGGCCCGTGCCGATAGACGTTATAGAGAGCAGCGTGGACCAGATAGAGGCGAAGTTCCAGAACTCGATGGAAAAGGAAGTGACGTCTAGAGAGATTGGCGAAAGCGTAATGGACGCACTCAAGGACATGGACAAGGTCGCGTATGTGCGATTTGCCGCGGTTTATCGGGAGTTTGACGATGTGAAGAATTTGATAGACGAGTTAAAACGGGTGCTTATCGACAAAAAGTAAGTTAAAATGCTGATTTTGACTGTTTACATAATATTTTGAAAGGACGTGCTTTTAAATGCAGAGTACTGTGATGAGCTTTAACGAGTTTGAGAAAATTTTGAGTGAGAACAAGTTGGTGTTTGTGGACTTTTTTGCGTCTTGGTGCGGACCGTGCAAGATGTTTGCGCCGATTGTTGAGCAGATCTCGCAGAAATATGAGGATCGAGTTACTGTCTTGAAGGTGGACATTGACGAAAACTCCGAAATAGCAGAGAAATACTCTATACAAAGCGTGCCGACGTCGATTTTGTTTAAGGATGGCGACGCTGTGGAGAGGGTTAGCGGAATGATTCCGGCGAGCCAGTGTGAAAGCTTAATTGAGAGGCATTTAGACTAGTAAAATATGTATTTTAGGGGGCTTGGGGCGCTGTGCCAAGGTTTAAAGAGATAGATTTAAAGCGACTATCGCTGGAGCCGTTTTCGCTGATTGGCGACGCATGGATGCTGATTACTGCCGGGGACGTGCAGGATTATAATATGATGACGGCCAGCTGGGGCGGGCTTGGCGTGCTGTGGAACAAACCGGTCGCGCTGTGTTTTATTCGGCCGCAGCGGTATACTTTTGAATTTGCTGAGCGAAACGAATATTTTTCGCTTTCTTTTTATGATGAGAAATATCGAGGCGCCTTGACGTTGTGCGGGTCTAAGTCTGGCAGGGATATCAACAAAACAGAGGCGACAAATCTTACCCCTGCGTTCGACGAACCTGCGCCTTACTTTGAGGAAGCTGATTTGGTCTTTGTTTGCAAAAAGATACATAGCCAGTTCCTCGACCCAAAGTGCTTTATTGACACGTCGATCAAAAAAAATTATAATAATGGTGACTACCATAAAATGTATGTCGGAAAAATAATAAAGGGGCTCAAAAAACAATGAAAAAAACGGTTTTAGTTACAGGCGCGTCGCACGGTATCGGCCGCGAAACGGCATCGCTGTTTGCAAAAAAAGGCTACAACGTGGCGATAAATTATAATAGCTCTAAAGATGCAGCAAAGGCTTTGGAGGCAGAGCTGAACGGGCAGGGGCTTAATACTTTGGCTGTGAGCGCGAATGTTGCCAAAAGGGACGAAGTGGAAGAAATGTTTCAGACGATAGAGAAGGCATTTGGCGAGGTGCATGTTCTTGTAAACAACGCTGGAATCGAATGTCAGAAGCTTTTTACAGACATTAGCGAAGCGGAGTGGGACAAAATCTTTGACGTTAACATTAAGGGCATGTTCAATTGCTGTCAGATCGCGCTGAAGAGCATGATCAGGAACCATTACGGCAAGATTGTTAATGTTTCCTCAATGTTGGGAATCACTGGCTCGTCTTGCGAGGTTGCTTATTCGGCCTCCAAAGCGGCGGTTATCGGCTTTACAAAGGCGCTTGCAAAAGAGGTGGGGCCAAGTTCAATAAATGTGAACACGGTGGCGCCCGGTGTTATCGACACGAGGATGAATCGGCACATTGACCCTAAGATTATCGACAGGCTTAAGCAACAGACGCCGCTTGGAACGGTCGGCACTTGCGAGGATATTGCAGAGGCGATTTTGTTTTTGGCTTCGGATTGCTCTAAGTTCATTACGGGGCAGGTTTTAAGCCCGAACGGCGGCCTTGTTATTTAGGCTAGGTTTAATGCTCGCGCGCAGGTTGCGACCAAGAAGCAAGTTAATACGCCAACGATGGTTGGGAGCAGGAAAGACACCGCGGCCCACTTGAGGCTGCCGGTTTCTTTTTTTATTGTCAGGCAGGTCGTGCCGCACGGGAAGTGCATCAGCGAGAACAGCATGGTGCAGACGGCCGTGAGCCACGTCCAGCCGTTGTTGACGAGCAGCAAATAGAGTTCGTGAAGGCTTTCGAAGTCGGTTAACGTCCCGGTGCACAGGTAGCTCATTATGATTATCGGCATGACGATTTCGTTTGCCGGGAAACCCAGTATAAAGGCCATCAGGATCACGCCGTCCATCCCGATTAGCTTTGCAAAGGGGTCTAAGAAGTTTGAGCAATGCAGGAGTACACTAGAGTCGCCAATATAGACGTTGGACATCAACCAGATTAGGAGTCCGGCAGGCGCTGCGACCATTATTGCTCGGCCCAAGACAAATAGTGTCCGGTCGAAGATGGATCGCACAATTACTTTGCCAACTTGCGGACGTCTATATGGCGGGAGTTCTAGGACAAAGGAGGACGGCA
>CAREUR010000018.1 GCA_948968885.1 uncultured Eubacteriales bacterium
ATTGCCATAGACAACAAACTAGATAAAAACACTTTTTTAAACATAATTATTCCTCCTAAAAAATTAAAAATTACCTTTACATTTTATCGTACTTTGCAGTTAGTTTCCCTACATGTATAGAGGTCCTAAACAAAGCTTTTCAAAAATTTCATTAAGTTTTTCCTGTAAATCTTTCGCATCTTCAATGTCAGTTCTCACCTTATTAAGCGACTTTTCTAAGAAGTAACATCGTATTGCATACTTTATAACGTATGGAAAACTTCTAATTTCATTTAGAATTTTTATTAATAAGTTGCTATTTTGTCCCTTAATTCTTTGCAATACTGCGTCCCTTTCTAAAATTAATTGATCCATCTCTAACGTTTCTCTTTCTAAAACCTGCCTATCATTTTCTGACGCTTCATTTAAGTCAGCCAAGGTCTCAAAAACTTGCCTGCAGCCTTGTTCAATGGCACTAGTTGCTTCTGCTCTTACAGACATACCCATAAAAAAGGCAATTTGCAGCATCAACACCATTGATAAAACCTTTTTCGCCATAAACCAAACTTCCCTCCCTAAAAATCATCTGTTTGCTATTATATCACCTCAAAATAATTTTGTCAAGTATGTTTAAAATATTTTTTAATATTTGGCGATGTTATATATTTTTGAGCGATTTGCGCCTTTTTCTTGAAAAATTTTGTCGGTCGTGGTATATTTAAACTCACTCTTAGGCGTGCGCCTAATCTTAGAAACGGAGGCTCTGCTATGGCCCGTCAGTTCGTCTCTGCGGTAATCGTCGCCGCTGGAAACTCCACTCGCATGGGGACAGATAAAATCTTTCTTACGCTAAACGCCGTCCCAGCCATTGTTTATACGCTAAAGGCTTTTGAATGTGCCGAAACTATCGACGAAGTCATCCTTGTTTGTCGAGATAAGCACGCATCAACTCTGCGCGAAATTATTAAAAAATACAAAGTTAAAAAAGTCACAAAGTTTGCTCCTGGAGGGCGTTTTCGACAGGAATCAGCATTCTCCGGTATAAACATTTGTGGCACGCGTACCACCCATTATGCAGTTCACGATGCGGCCCGATGCCTTATCACCAGCGCGGAGATTGACTCCGTCGTACGTGATGCCTTTGTGCACAGCGCCAGTTCTTTGGGCGTACCTTGCAAAGATACTATCAAAACCGTGGATTCGCAAAGTTTCGTTGTTAAGTCGCTGGACCGTAGCGTTTTGTGGAACATCCAGACACCGCAGGTTTTTACGAAAGCTCTATATTTGGCAGCGATGGATGCTTCTGTCCGTACGGGCGCGGATTACACCGACGACTGCCAGATGGTCGAAAATATCGGCGAGCAAGTGCATATTGTGAAGGGCAGCTACTCTAATTTAAAGCTCACTACACCCGATGATGTCGCCATTTTCGAGGGAATTTTAAGGCAAAGGGGTGATTCTTTGTGAGGATTGGGCATGGTTACGACGCGCACAAGCTGGTCGTAGGCCGAAAGCTCATTTTGGGCGGATGCGAAATTCCGCACACGCACGGGCTTCTTGGTCACTCAGACGCAGATGTGCTGACTCACGCAATCATGGATGCGCTGCTGGGCGCCGCCGCTTTGGGCGACATCGGCGGCCTGTTCCCGGACACTGTCGATAATTTTAAAAACGCTAACAGCCTTCATTTGCTGGGCATCGTTCGCGAAAAAATTGCCGTCGCGGGCCTTCACATCGCCAATATCGACGCCACTGTCATCGCGCAGGAGCCCAAACTTTCGCCATACATTTCGCTCATGCGCACCAATATTGCTAGCGTTTGCGGGGTTAACGTTGGCCAAATCAGCGTGAAGGCTACAACCGAGGAGCATATGGGCTTTACCGGCCGTTTGGAGGGGATTTCGGCTCATGCGGTTTGCCTCTTGGACTGATTTTCCCATTCTGTCGGGACTCAAACACATCATATTTTGCTCAAGCACTGGCTCTTTGCTGGTGCTTAAATTTTTGCTGCCCGACTTTCACGGCGCGGCGGAGGTTTTCATATAATGTTTCAGCAAGAATTTTGCATGGAGTTGATTGGCCTTGAAAAAAGCGCTATTTACGGTGAGTTCGATAACTTACGCCATGAAAGGCCGCGATTTATTGAACTCGAGGGGGATCAAATGCGAGATACACCGCGTGTCTTCTGGCAATGCGCATTCGGGCTGCGGATATGGCCTTATTATCTACGGCGACGCTGAATCTGCCGCTAGGATCCTGTCTCAGACGCGAGTTGGCGTGCTAAACAAAAAATATTTGGGGGCAAAACGATGATATACCTTGATAATGCTGCTACTTCTTTTCCGAAACCCGCGAGTGTTCTGAGATCTGTGGACTTTGCTATGCGTAAACTTGGCGCTAATCCTGGCCGCAGCGGTCACACAATGTCCATGGCGGCGGCTGGAGCGGTTTATGAGTGCAGAAAGGCTTTGGCTGGCTTTTTTAACGCACCCGGACCCGAGTGCGTCGTCTTCACGCTTAACTGCACGCACGCCATCAACATGGTTCTTAAAGGTTTATTGCGGGCTGGTAACCATGTTGTTATCTCTTGCCTCGAGCACAACGCCATTACCCGTCCTTTGAAGACTCTCGAAGCCCTTGGAATCTCGTTCTCTGAGGCGAAAGTCTTTCCGGGCGATGACGCCGCCACTGTTAGCTCTTTTAAAAGCGTTATCACCGCTAAGACCGCGCTTATTGCCTGCACTCACGCTTCTAACGTCTGGGGTGTGCGGTTGCCAATTCAACAAATCTGCGCAATGGCTCATCGTATGGGGATTCCTACACTTGTTGACGCTGCTCAGAGCGCGGGGCATGTGCCTATTGACCTCGACAAGACCGGCATCGACTACCTGTGCTTGGCGGGGCACAAGGGACTTTTTGGCCCTATGGGTGTGGGAGTGCTGATTACAGCATGCGGGGAGAGGCTTGCGACTACTGTCCAGGGCGGCACGGGGCTGAATTCGGGCTCTTACCTGCAGACGGACGTGATGCCCGAAAAATTTGAGAGTGGCACGCAAAACCTCGCTGGAATCGCAGGACTGCACGCCGGAATAGACTTCTTAAACTCGGTGACTTTGAAGAAAATTTCAGTCCACGAGCACCGATTAATTCGCCATTTGTACAGCGGTCTATCCCGAATTAAAGGCGTTCAGCTATATATGCCTGCTCCCGACCCTTACCATTTCGTACCTTTGCTGTCCTTCAACATTGCTGGCCTTCACAGCGAAGCCGTTGCCGAGATCCTGAACAAGCACAAAATCTACGTACGCGCGGGATTACACTGTGCTCCAGCCGCTCACAGATTCTGCAACACGCTTAACCGCGGAGCCGTGCGGGTTTGTCCTTCTGCTTTTACCAAGATGTCCGATATTGACGCGCTTCTTAACGTTGTTGATGGGATCAAACCCTAGCCCCATCGCCACATTAATTTTTTAAAATAAAAAAACTTCCATTTTCGCAAAAAATATGTTAACATTATTTATAGGACTAATTTTTTTTAGAGATTTTCTCTCGGAAAGAAGAAAATAATGGACATTATTTTTAACAACCTCAACGCCTTTTTTTGCCTGATGAAAACGTTCACCGTCTCCGATTTCTTCGATATTTCTATTATGTCTTTTATTTTTTACAATTTTATTAAACTGATCCGGGAAACCCGCGCCAGTCAGCTCGTTAAGGGCCTTTTGATCTTGGTGGTTGCCTATGTGGCCTCTTTTCAGTTTAATTTTAGAATGTTACGATATTTGTTGAACAAGTTTTTCGAATTCGGAATTATCGCGCTGCTTGTTGTTTTTCAGCCAGAACTCCGCCGCGCCCTCGAGCAAATCGGCCGGAGCAAAATCAGCAAATACTGGGCCTCACCCGCGCTGCACAAGTTTAACGTGGCGTCTTACCGGCTGCAGCAAAAGTGCATACATACCGTTGTGGAGGCAATCTTGCTGCTTCAACAGACCAAAACCGGCGCTCTGATCGTTTTTGAGCGGCAGACTAAGCTTGGCGACTACATCGACACGGGCACCGTTCTGCGCGCAAAGCCTTCTGTGCCGATTATTGGGAACATCTTTTTTAATAAGGCTCCCTTGCACGACGGTGCCATGATTATTCGCGGATTTTCTATTTATGCGGCGGGCTGCATTCTGCCTTTGACGAAGAATGAGAACGTCAGTTTGGAGGTTGGAACCCGTCACCGTGCGGCCCTTGGCATCAGCGAGATTTCTGATGCCATTGCTATTGTTGTTTCGGAGGAAAACGGGACTATCTCTGTGGCTATGAACGGCGTTCTGACGCGAAATTATAACAAGGACAAGCTGCTAGATCTTTTGCAAAAGAACGTGCTTGCCGACGTGGAGGAAGCGCGGACCGTTAAAAATCAAATTATTGAGTCTATAATGGGGAAGAAAAATGAAAATAAATAGGTTTAATTTGGGGCGATTGTTCTACAACAACAAAGTTGTCATGCTGTTTTCGGTGATTTTTGCGTTCATTTTTTGGGTCATACTTTCTACGAGCGCTTCGGAGTCCACCACCAAGCTCATTTCGGACATTCCCATTCAGGTATCCCTCTCGGAAAGCGCCAAAGAAAGCGGTTTGACGGTTTTTGGCGTGGACGAAATTAGAGCCGAGATCTCTGTGACGGGCAATCGGCTGATTCTTGGTCAGCTCTCGAAAAATGACATCTTAGTCACCGCGGCGCAGTCTGCAAACATGATAACCTCCGTCGGGACCTACACCCTGGAGCTTTGTGCCAAGAAAAACAGCATTCTGACCGACTACGAGTTCACTTCTAGCGTGTCGCCTAAGTTCATTACCGTTGTGGTGGATCGCTTCCGCAGCCAGACTTTCGACATTACACCAAACATCAAGTTTAGCGCGAACCCCGATTACTTCGTGCCTCCTATTGCTTTGTCCGACGCGCAGATTGAAATTTCTGGCCCGGAGTCGGTTGTTTCGAGTATTGCGAACGTGACCGTGGAGGGGAATATTCCTGGAATCCTCAACAGGACGGCTTATTTGAATGACCTACCGATAAACCTTCTTGATGCAGCGGGAAATAAGATTAACACGACCAACCTGACGCTCAGTGTTACTAAGGTTAACGCGACTGTTGCGATTCTGCAGCGTAAGTTTGTGAACGTTAAACCAGAATTCACGGGGGTTCCGGCGGGGCTTAATGTGAAGTCCCTGCCAATTGCGGTGACTCCGGCCAAGATAGAGATTGCGGCTCCTGCGGACGTCATCGGCAAAATCTCTGATGTTTCGCTTGATCCCATCGACTTTTCTCAGATAAACCTCGAGAACTGCCAGTTTGAGCCCGAAATCAAGCTTCCCAGCGACTGTAGAAACCTCAGCAGCACGACCCATGCGACCGTCAAAATGAACTTGCTTGGCTTCCAGGCGCGTACCGTCGCTGCTAAGAATATTCGCTTTAAGAACGTTCCAGACGGCAAATCTGCAACCTCTAGCTCTTCAACTCTGAATATTACGGTCGTTGGCCCAATTGCACAGCTTCGCACATTGTCCGACGGCGACGTTTCGGCCGAGATTGACCTTTCTGGCAAAGAGGATTTTGTTGGACGCACCGAGATGCCCGCCAAAATCGTATTTAGTTCCGGCGCAAATAAGTGCTGGGCGTATGGGTCCTACGGTTTGACTGTTAGTGTCGCGAAAAAGTAGATTCCGCTACGGTTTTTCGTGTACTCAAAAATTTATCAATCAACTCAAAGTGTCGATATTCAGCGTTGCTACTGCGTTTAGGCTCATGGTGGCAACGTTCCCTTTTTGATATTCATAGTACGCCTGCGCTCCAACCATCGCCGCGTTGTCTCCACACAGCGCCAAACCTGGGATGTAGGCCTGCCAACCTCTTTTTTTACACTCCTCAAAGAGCCTTCTGCGCAATAAGAGGTTCGCCGAAACGCCTCCCGCCGCGGCTAGTTTGGTGTAACCCAGGTTCTGCGCCGCTTTTACGAAGTTTTCCATCAGACAATCTACCACCGCCGCCCGAAACGAGGCCGCCATGTTCTCCACGTTGATGTGCTCTCCCTTTTGCTCGGCGTTGTGCAGCCGATTTATGACCGCCGTTTTCAGCCCAGAAAAGCTAAAGTCGTACTCTGACCCCTGCACTGTCGGGCGCGGCAATTTATATGCGTTTGCGTTGCCCCTTTCGGCGGCCTTGTCTAAGTGCACTCCGCCTGGATACGGCATTTTCATTGTCCTCGCGGCTTTGTCAAAGGCTTCCCCGGCCGCGTCGTCCCGCGTTTGCCCCAAAACCTTTAGCCCGGTGTAGTCCTCGACCTCGATGATATGGCTGTGCCCGCCCGAGACCACCAGGCACAGGAACGGCGGCGTCAGCTCGGGGTGCGTTATGTAGTTTGCCGCGATGTGCGACCGCAGGTGGTGCACCGGGATTAGCGGCAGGTTGGCCGATAGCGCGAGGCCTTTTGCGAAGTTCACTCCCACTAGCAACGACCCGATGAGCCCCGGCGCATCGGTCACTGCGACGGCATCTATGCCCTGTAACTCGCATTTTGACAAGCTTAGCGCCTGTTTTGTTATTTGCGAAATTACCTCTATGTGCCTTCGTGACGCGATTTCAGGCACTACTCCGCCGTACAATTTATGCTCTTCTTGCGACGCAACTACGTTTGACAGCACTTTTCTGCCGTCCTGCACCACCGCTGCTGCCGTCTCATCGCACGAACTCTCTATCGCCAAGATCCTCACTAGCATTTCTCTCCCTCGTCACCGTAATTTCGCCGCCACGTCTAGTCTTTCACCAACGCATACGTCAACTCGTCCGCGAATTCACCGTATTTATAAACCTTTTTCTTGTGCGCTCCTTCAAGCTCAAAACCAGCCTTCTCCAAAACCCGCTTCGAGGCTACATTCTCGGCAAAAACCTGCGCGTCAATTCTGTTTATATCGTAATTCTCAAAAATAAACTCGCAAAACGCTTCCACAGCCGACGTCATGACGCCCTTGCCCCAATACTCCTGCGCCAACCAATAGCCCAGCTCGCACGATTTCACATACACATCGCCCCGAAGCCGCGCGCAGATGCACCCGCAAGCCTTGTTTTCGACAAAAATACCCAAAATCACATCATCCTTACTGCTCGCCGCATAGCTGATGTACTCTCGCGCGTCCTGCAGAGTGTACGGATGTGGAAACGCCGCCCTCAAAAACCGCGCTACTTCCTTGTTGTTCGCCGCTTTCGCGAGTTGCTCGGCGTCCGCCGGCCTCAGCTTCTTCAGCTCATAATCCATAATTTTTCGCCCCTCACCCAAGTCAAACCGCGTCATAATCAGCGCGTCCTCCTTTGGATTTAAGTAAAAGTCCTTCCTTTGGCCCACCTCTGCGAATCCCAGCTTTTCATAAAGCGAAATCGCCGCCGTGTTGGACTTTCTAACCTCTAGCGAAATAAACCTTAAATTCTTTTCTCGACCTGCCTGAATTAGGCTTTCCACCAGCGCTTTGGCGATCCCGGTGCCTCTGTGCTGCGGAAAAACCGCCACATTCGTGATGTACCCCTCATCGCATACAAATTTCGCGCCAGCGTATCCCAAGACCTTGCCGAAATCATCCACCGCAACAAAAAAATGAGAACCCTCGTTGTCCAACTCTCCCGCCAACAGTGCCTTTGACCACGCCTGCGAAAAGCAAATCCTCTCTAACACGGCAACTTCATCCAAATGGCGCTCTGACATTGGCGTTATCTCAAAGTTTCGCATCTTTCTCCCCCAAGCGCCACGTTTTAATCAAACTTTTCACCGCTTCTTCAATTCTGTCGCGGCAATCCTCATATGCCTTCAAGTCTCCTCCGAATGGGTCAGGAATTTCGTCACCTAGAATATAGATCTTGTCACTATTTATGCCCAAGCTTACCAAAAATTCGCGCTGAATCCGCGTCATTACAACAAACTTATCGATATCATTCGGGTTAACGTCAAAAATGCTGCGCGAAACGTGCGATTTTAAATCCACATTTATCTTCTCGCAAGCTATAATCGCGTTTTTTGTCGCCCCAGAAACGTTGTCCGCCGCTATACCGGCACTCTGAGCATTTATCTTGCTCAACCTCAACTTTTTCTCTGCTATAATTTTATTGAAAATCCCAGCTGCCATCGGGCTTCTACAAGTATTGCCCGTGCAAACAAACAGTATATTCAAGTTCGTCTCGCCTCTCCCTCGGTTAGTTCTCACTGCTTCGCGTCGTACCACGTTTTGCCGATATTAGCTTCGGCCACCAGCGGGACTTTCAGCGTTGCCGCGCCCTCCATCTCTGCCTTTAAAAGCCCGGCAACCTCCGAAGACTCCGCCTCCGGCGCCTCCACAATCAGCTCATCGTGCACTTGCAAGATCAATTTTGCCGTTAAGCCGCGCTCTTTCAGCTTTCGGCTTACATTGATCATCGCGATTTTTATGATGTCAGCCGCAGAGCCCTGGATCGGCATGTTCCGGGCAACCCGCTCGCCAAAAGACCGCAGATTAAAATTAGACGACGCGATCTCGGGCAAATACCGCTTCCTGCCGAAGATTGTTTCCACGAACTTGTCCCTCTTCGCCGCCTCTATCGTCGCGCGCATGTACTCCCTCACCCCGGCGTAGTGCGTCAGGTAGCTGTCGATGTACGTCTGAGCGTCCTTGCGCAGCACTCCGATGTCCTTGGCCAGCGAGAACGCGCTTATTCCGTACACAATCCCAAAGTTGACGGCCTTTGCGCGGCTTCGCATTAGCGGCGTGACCATGCCCTCTGGGATCCCGAAGACCTGCGACGCGGTTATGGTGTGGATGTCCAAATCGTGCTTGAATGCGTCAATCATCGCCTGGTCGTCCGCCAAATGCGCCAGTATTCGTAGCTCTATTTGAGAGTAATCCGCGTCAACCAGCACACAGCCTGCCTTTGCGCAAAAAAATCGCCGCAACTCCTTGCCCCGTTCGGTCCGTACCGGGATGTTCTGCAAATTAGGCTCCAGCGAACTTATCCGTCCGGTGCGCGTCTCCACTTGGTTAAACCGCGAATGCACTCTACCATCGGGCCCCACAACCTTTAAAAGTCCGTCGCAGTACGTGCTCTTTAGCTTTGCAATCCCCCTATACTGCAAAATCAGCTCTACAACGGGGTGGAAGCCTCGAATACTCTCCAAAACCTCGGCGCTTGTTGAATATCCGCTTTTTGTTTTCTTCCCCTTTGGCAGCTCCAACTCCTCAAAAAGCACGACTCCTAGCTGTTTTGGTGAGTTTATATTGAATTCCCTGCCGACCTGTCGGTATATTTCGGCCTGAATTTCTTGAAGTTCCAGCGTTAATGCCTCTCCGTACGTCCGAATGCCCTCCGTGTCTATCAAAAATCCAGTTGTTTCCATGTCCGCCAAAACCTCGGCCAGCGGCAGTTCTATCTCCTCCAGCAACCTTTTTTGCGCATTTTTCTCAATCTCTCGTGATATTCCATCGCACAAACCGCTGAACTCCGCTACGTTTTGAGCAAACTGCAAGTACTCATCGTCAGAACCCTGTACCTGCGCCCTTTTTACCCTATACTCTGCCACCAACGCCTCCAGGCCGTAATTCTTTCCCGACGGATTCAGCAAATACGCGCCCAGCAGCACATCCAGCTTCACGCTTTTTACGCTAACCCCGCGCGGCTGCAACGCTTCGTAAACCGCCTTCACATCGTAGGTCCTCTTTGGGAGCCGCTCATCCCGCATCACTGCTGCAATCCAGCTCTCATACTTGTTTAAATCGCGCAAAATATAGACTTTTCCATCCGCGCTAAACCCCATACAGACGGCATTTTCGTCTTGATATTTCAGCAAAAAATCTAGACTTTTCTGCTGCTTAACGACGTTCTCCAAATTCGCGATGCTTTCATCTAAAACGACTTCAAAGCTTGCGCCTTCGAGCTTTTCTGACTTTTCATCTGCCTCCAATCCCGCCGCTTCTAAGCCCATCTTCTTTAGGATCGAAAACATCTCCAGATCTGTCAGCGTTCTAGCCACCTTAAGCTTGTCCATTTCTTGCGGAACGTAGCCTTCAAATGATAGGTCTATCGGCACGTCTTTCACAATCGTCCCTAAAAATTTGCTCAAAAATGCAGATTCCTTCGATTCTACCAGCTTTTTTCGTGTGCCTTCTTTAATCTCTGCCGAGTCTATGTTCGCGTACAAATTCTCAAGCGACCCGAATTCCCTGATTAATTCGCCAGCGCCCTTTTCGCCAATCCCAGCAACACCGGGAATGTTGTCCGAAGCGTCTCCCTGAATCGCCTTTATATCGATCAACTGAGCCGGTTTCACGCCGTAAACCTCTTTAATCTTGGCTTCGTCATACAACGTCACTTCTGGCCGGCCAAATTTGGTCGCGGCTATCCGCACCGTCACGTGAGGCCCCACCAGCTGCAGGCTATCTCTGTCTCCGGTCGCTATAATGCACTCCTGTCCGGCTTTCTCACACGCAGACGCCAATGTCCCCAAGATGTCATCGGCCTCGTAGCCCTCTTTCTCCACCAACTTGTAGCCCATATCGGCAAGCAGCTCTTTTAATACCGGAAACTGCACCGCGAGCTCCGGCGGCATGCCCCTTCTGTTCGCCTTATAACCTTTGTAGCTGTTGTGGCGGAATGTTGGCGCCTTCATGTCAAAGGCTATTGCGATGGCGTCTGGGTTCGTCTCTTCCTTAAGCTTGTTCAGCATCGTCAAAAAGCCATATATCGCGTTTGTGTAGAATCCCTTTTTCGTCGTCAGCAGCTTTATCCCGTAAAACGCCCGATTAAATATGCTGTTGCCGTCCAAAACCAGCAGCCTCACGCGCACCACTCCCCCGTCGCTCATCGTCTGCCTCCATTATACCACATTCGCGCAAATAATTCAGCCCGGTTTCGCGCCCGTTTTTTCGGCGTAGACTTATTTTTGAAAATGTGGTAAACTGTTAGGAGTCCAGTTTGGTGAAGGGGAATGCGTTTGAAGATTGGCAATGTTAGTATTGGCGGGCTCGCTGCCCTCGCGCCCATGGCGGGCGTGGCTGACAGAGCTTTTAGAGAGCTGTGTATGCGATTTGGCGCCAGTTATGTCGTTAGCGAGATGGTTAGCGCCCGTGGTATCGCGTTTTTTAACGATAAGACGATTAATCTTTTGAAGATTTCTCGCAGCGAGCACCCCTGCGCTATCCAGATTTTTGGCGACGACCCCGATATAATGGCCAACTCGGCGGCCTTTGCGCTAAAGTACAAACCCGATATCATCGATATAAACTTTGGTTGTCCGGCTCCCAAGGTCAATAAAAGCGGTGGTGGCGCCATTTTGATGAAGTCACCGGATCTTTGTGGCAGAATTGTTGCGGCTGTTAAGCGAGTTATTGATATTCCTGTTACGGTGAAGATCCGAAAGGGTTGGGATTCTTCCACTGTGAATGCTCCCTTGGTGGCTAAGATCTGCGAAAGTTCTGGTGCCGATGCTATCATTATCCACGGCAGGACGCGCGAGCAGATGTTTCGTCCGGGTGTGGATCTCGATATCATCGCAAAAGTCAAGGAGTCTGTTAGCATTCCGGTTATCGGAAATGGCGACATTACTTGCGGTCAGGACGCCTACAATATGCTCAACCGCACGGGGTGCGATATGGTCATGGTCGGCCGCGCTGCTTTGGGCAATCCTTGGGTGTTCGCAGAGATTAATCATTTTTTGGATCCGGGCAATCACCCCTACACTCCGCCATCCATTGAAGAAAAACTTCGGATAATGCTCTCTCACGTGGGCTCTATTTGCCACAACGAGGGCGGAACCCTTGGTATAATGAGGGCGCGGCGGCATATTATTTCTTATATACGAGGGATCCCCTTTGCGGCGGCCTTTAGAGACAAAGCCTCGCGGGTTGCGTGTCTGAGCGATGTTGAGGCTCTTGCGAATGAAATTTTGCGCGCTTTCCGGAATGACGCCATTTGTTAAAGCATTTGCTTAAACTTTAATCTTAATTTTTGTTTGGAGGATACTATGAAAAAAATTGCGATAATTACTGATTCTGCCGGGGATTTCCCTGCTAAGTTTGCGAAAAAGCACAACGTGAAGGTGATTCCGCTACGGATTTGCTTTTCGGATAGGGAGTTTCGCGACGGGATCGGTATTTCTTGCGACGAGATTTACCCCATGCTGGAGGCCGAGATTCCCAAATCCTCGCTGCCGTACCGCGACGACATCATTGCTGCTTTCGATAGCGCTCGCGATGAGGGCTACACCGACGTGATTTATATCGGCATTTCTTCAGGTTTGTCGGGCACTTTTAATGCTGTCCGACTAATCGCTAGCGAATATGACGGGCTTAATATTCACTGCTTCGACTCTAAAACCCTGTCTTGCGCCCAAAATATGCTCATTTGGGCCGCGATTGCCGCTCTAAAGACAACCGACAACATTCAGGAGATTTTCGCGCGGCTTTCTGAAATTCGCAACAAAATGGTCGCTATGTTCTGCGTCCGCGATCTTACATACCTCATAAAAGGCGGCAGAATCGGGAAGGTTGCTGGTACGGTGGGTAGTCTTCTTAAGCTGTGCCCGATAATTAAGGTCAACGACGACGGCGTTTATGAGACTGCATCTAAGACCATCGGCTTCAACCGCGCGCTGGAGGCCCTCGTTGCTGAGGTTAAGAGTCGGTTTGCTAACGTCGAGGTCGCCATTTCGCTGACTTACTCCTCTAACAAGGAGCTTGCCGAGCGGATAAAGGCCGAAATTAAGAAGTGTTGCAAGGTTAAGTCCTGCGAGATTAACCCAGTTACCGCCGTTTTGGGCGTTCACACTGGGCCAGATATGGCTGGTATTGCGGTTTATCCAATTTAGAACCCTCTTCGCTTCGATTATACCTGAGATTTATTCATAAATAAAAATTATATAACCTGCACGAAGGCTTTTGGAATCACGATTTCAAAAGTCTTTTTTTGTCACATCCGCGCCAATTCTAATATTATGTAACGACAAGTTTATTTTTCTTCGATGTTTATTTTTACCGAAATCCGGCAACAATACTCTTGTCGGGCCATTCGCCCTAATCAAATTAAAATTTGCGGAGCGTGAACAAAATTGACTATTAAACGCGGTGATATATTTTATGCCGATTTGAGCCCGGTTATTGGCTCCGAGCAAGGCGGGATGCGCCCTGTTCTGATCATTCAAAATGACGTTGGCAACAAATTCAGCCCCACTGTGATTGCGGCGGCCATCACGAGCCAGCATTCTAAGTCAGATCTGCCAACTCACATACAGCTTGATGCTCATTGTTGCGGCCTTTCTAAGGACTCGGTCGTGCTTTTGGAACAGGTTCGGACTCTTGATAAGAAGCGGTTGAAAGAAAAAATGGGCTGTCTCGACGCCTTTGCAATGCGCCTTGTCGACGAAGCCCTGTCCATAAGTTTTGGTCTTTTTAACAATTACACCATAAAAGAGGCTACATAAGCCCCATCTGACAGCCATTTTACAGCGATTAGCTCTGATTTTGTCAGCATTAATGCACAATCAAGCCATCATATCCAAATTCTTTAGCCGATCCGCCGCCGTTTGGATGTCCTCTCTGTTGCCAAAAGACGTCATCCTAAAGAATCCCTCGCCATTTTGTCCAAACCCAGCGCCCGGCGTGCCGATGATATTCGCATTGTCCAGCAGATAATCAAATAACTCCCACGAAGTCATATTATTCGGGCATTTCAGCCAGATGTAGGGTGAATTCTCGCCTCCGGTGAAGTGCACGCCCTTAGCGCGCAAGGCCTCCGCGATGATTCTTGCGTTCTCCTTATAATAGCCGATATTTTCTTTAATCTGCGCCATGCCGTCCTTCGAAAACACAGCAGCAGCGCCCCTTTGAATGATATAGGGAACGCCATTAAACTTGGTAGACTGCCGCCGAAACCACAATTTATTTATAGAAGCGCCGTCCACCGCCAAATCTCTCGGCACAACGGTGTATCCGCAGCGCACACCGGTAAATCCCGCCGTCTTGGAGAACGAGCACAGTTCTATGGCGCACTTCTTGGCACCCTCTATCTCAAAAATGCTGCGAGGCAAGGTTTCGTCAGAGATAAAAGCCTCATATGCGGCATCAAATAAGATTACAGCGCCGTTCTCCAAGGCATAGTCCACCCAAACCCGCAGCTGGTCGTGATTATACACCGCTCCCGTCGGATTATTGGGCGAACAGATATAAATCAAGTCCGCTTTCACCGATTTATCGGGCAGCGGCAAAAAATTATTTTCCATATTCGCATTAACATAGTGGATCCGCCGCCCCGCCATCACGTTCGTGTCCACATACGCGGGGTAAACCGGGTCCGGAATCAGCACCGTGTTATCGCTCGAAAAAACATCCAAAATGTTCGCCACATCGCTCTTCGAGCCGTCACTCACAAAGATCTCATCCAGAGCCAAATCGACGTTTCTGCCGCTATAATAGCCTTTTATCGCCTCTCGCAAAAAGTCATACCCCGGATAAGGCCCGTAGCCCCTGAATGTTTCCTTCTTGCCCATCTCCAAAATGGCGCTCTGCATGGCTTTAACAACTGCATCACACAACGGCAACGTCACGTCGCCTATTCCCAAGCTGACCAGCTTCGCGTCCGGATGCGCCTTCGCGAATTCGGCCGCCTTTTTTGCGATATTCGCAAAAAGATAACTGTCTTTAAGCATCAAATAGTTCGAATTTATCTTCATTTAAGCCCAATCTCCCCTTAGTTTCTCGCGATTTACCGCCGTTTATTCAAGCTAGCCCTCACAAACTCCCGAAAAAGCGGGTGTGCATGGTTTGGACGGCTCTTAAACTCCGGATGATACTGCACTCCAACAAAAAAGTCCAGCCCACTAAGCTCCACCGCCTCCACCAGAAGTCCATTTGGCGACGTCCCCGAAAACACCATCCCATTCTCCTCAAAAAGCTCGCGGTACTCATTGTTAAACTCGTACCTGTGCCGGTGCCTCTCGGCCACTTCCTCGGTTTCATACACCCGCTGCAGCGTCGTACCTGGCTTTATCTTGCACGGATAAGCCCCCAGCCGCATCGTACCACCCTTTGGCGCACCCTCCTGCTGGTCCTCCATCAAGTCAATAACCGAGCACTCCCCCTCTGGCTTAAATTCGCTAGAGTTAGCCTCCTTAAGGCCCAAAACATTCCGCGCAAACTCCATCACAGCGGTCTGCATGCCCAAGCAGATCCCCAAAAACGGCACATTATTCTCGCGCGCATACTTTATCGCAGAGATTTTCCCGTCCACACCGCGATCTCCAAATCCTCCCGGCACCAAAATCCCGTCGCAATCGGACAGCAACTCATCCGCACTAAAATCCATAACCAATTCGGCATCAATCCACTTTGTCTCCACCTCGGCGCCATTCTCGAACCCCGCATGACTCAACGCCTCGGCCACAGAGAGGTACGCGTCGTGCAGCTTCACGTACTTGCCCACCAGCGCGACCTTCACCTTCTTGTCCCGCGAATTTATCCGCTCCACCATGGCCATCCACTCGGACATATCGCCCTCGCCGCAATCCAGCCCCAGCTCGCGGCAGACAATTTCTGAAAAGTTGCTCTCCTCAAGCATCAGCGGAGCCTGGTAAAGCGACGAAACCGTGATATTCTCGATGACACAGTCCGACTTAACGTTGCAAAACAGCGAAATCTTCTGCAGAATGCCCTTACTCAAAGGTTCGTCGCAGCGCGTAACGATTATGTCGGGGTTTATGCCCAACGAACGCAGCTCCTTTACCGAATGCTGCGTGGGTTTCGACTTGTGCTCGCCGGAACTCCTAATGTACGGCACCAGCGTCACGTGGATGAACAGGCAGTTCTCGCGGCCAACCTCCAGCGAAATTTGCCGTATAGCCTCCAAAAACGGCTGACTCTCTATATCGCCAGTCGTGCCTCCAATCTCCGTAATAACCACGTCCGCATGGGACTTCTTGCCCACCAAATAGACAAAATCCTTGATCTCATTGGTAATGTGCGGAATAACCTGCACCGTCTCGCCCAAGTATTCGCCATTCCGCTCCTTCTTCAGAACGTTCCAATATACCTTCCCCGTCGTCAGATTCGAAAACTTATTCAGCTCCTCGTCGATAAACCGCTCGTAATGGCCCAAGTCAAGGTCCGTCTCCGCGCCATCCTCCGTCACAAAGACCTCCCCGTGCTGATACGGGCTCATCGTCCCCGGATCGACGTTTATATAAGGATCCAGCTTTTGCGCCGCGATCTTAAGCCCTTTAGCCTTCAGCAGCCTACCCAAAGACGCCGCCGTGATGCCCTTTCCGAGGCCCGAAACCACGCCGCCCGTCACAAAAATGTACTTCGTCATACCTCCACAACCCCTTCAAAAACTTTCTCGGCCTTGCCCGTCAAATACACGCGCTCGCCGGTGTACTCGACCTTCAAGATCCCGCCTCGCAGCTTAACCACGGCCTCTTGCCCCTTGTTGCAAAAGCCGTTCAAGACCGCCGCAACCACAGCCGCGCAGGCTCCAGTGCCGCAAGACAGCGTCTCATTGCTGCCGCGCTCCCAGACCCTCATGCTCAGCGTAGTATTATCCACAATTTTCACGAATTCCGTATTGATTTTTTCCGGAAAAAGCTCGCTATTCTCAAAAGCAGGGCCGATTTTCTCCAAATCAAGCCGCTGCACATCGTCGCAAAACACGACGCAATGCGGATTTCCCATCGAAACGCACGTAATATCGTAGTCCCTGTCGCCAAACCGCGCCCGATAGCTTATCACCTGGTCCAAATTCAAATTAACCGGGATCTTGCCGGCGCTCAGCTCCGGACACCCCATGTCCACCGTCACCAAATCTGCCTCCGAGCCACTTTCCAAAATCTTCAAAGTCTTAATCCCGCTCAACGTCTCGACCGTCATCTCGGGCTTTTTAGCGATCCCATTGTCAAAAAGGTACTTCCCAACGCACCGGACGCCGTTTCCGCACATATTACCCTCGCTGCCATCAAGATTAAACATCCGCATTCTAGCGTCGGCCACGTCAGACGGGCAAATCAAAATAACGCCATCCCCACCAATCCCGTAGCGCCGGTTAGAAAGCCTCCTGCTCAGCTCGCCAGGCTCGCTAACCTCCTGATTAAAGCAGTCAATATAGATATAATCGTTGCCGCAACCCTGCATTTTCGTGAACTTCAGCTCCACCACATCGCCCCATTTTCCAGTCTTTAAGCCGCTCGATCGTCGCGCATTAATTTAAATTATACCCCAAATTTTCAGATTTTTCAACTTAGCGCCGCAAAAATTCGGCCCGGTGAATAAAACCGCGGCCGCCTGTCCATAATCTTAACATCCAATGGCGAAAAATCTAAAACGGACGGTGTTAAAACCATGAAACTCATTGAAAAGTCGCTGATCTCGGGCTTTCTATTGGCCCTAATCCTCGCTCTAACGGGCTTTGCAAACAATTGTGAGAATCTTAGCACAAAGGTTTTGCGGCTACATATCCTTGCGAACTCTGATGCCGCCGAGGATCAAGCTCTAAAGCTAAACGTTCGGGACAAAATTATAGAAAAGTCCGAAAACTTCCTGAACACCGCGACCAGTAAGGCCTCCGCGCAAATTCTTACCGCCGAAAACCTCGATAACATTAGAGAAATCGCCGAGCAAGAAGTCCAAACCCGCGGCTACAGCTATCCAATAAAGGTTCAGATGACCAAGATGTACTTTCCGACTCGAAATTACGGCAACACGACCCTCCCCGCCGGCCACTACGACGCGTTGAGAATCTTAATCGGCGAAGGCAAAGGGAAAAATTGGTGGTGCGTGATTTTCCCGCAGATGTGCCTTGGCAGTGCGAAAAGCAATACTGCCGTCGACTCGGTTTTTTCTGATTCAGAAAAAAAGATAATCAACAGCAGCGAAAATTACGAAATTAAATTCAAAGTCGTAGAGTGGTTCTACGCGCTTAAGGGCGCCATTTCTAGCTGGCTCACCTAGCCTCAAGCCACTATTCTTGGGGCATCTCCCAGTTGTGCCACACGTTCTGCACGTCGTCGTTGTCCTCCAGCGCATCCAGCAGCTTCTGCATTTTGGCACGGTTCTCCTCCTCCGCGATGCTGCTGTACGTGCTCGGAACCATCTCCACCTCTGCCGACGCAAACTCAAATCCCTTCGATTCTAGCGCCTCTCGCACATCACTAAAGTCTACGGGCTCTGTGTAGACCTCAAAGATATCCTCATCCGCCAAAAAGTCCGATGCACCGGCCTCCAAAGCAGCTTCCATAACTTCGTCCTCGCTCTGACCCGCCTTCTCAATAACAATGACGCCCTTTTTCGCAAACATAAATGACACGCAGCCCGGCGTACCCAAGTTTCCGCCAAACTTATCAAAATAATGCCGCAAATCCGCAGCAGTACGGTTTCTGTTGTCCGTCAAACTCTCCACAATCACCGCAACTCCGCTAGGCCCGTACCCTTCATAAACGATAGCCTCGTACTTTTCGCTATCCGCCGAGCCCGCCGCCTTCTTGATAATCCGCTCTATGTTGTCGTTCGGCACGTTGTTGGCCTTCGCCTTCGCGATGCAATCCTTAAGCTTCGAATTCACCGCCGGGTCGGCTACGCCACCTTCTTTTACAGCGACAGCCAGCTCCCTGCCTATCTTCGTAAAGATCTTCGCCCTCGCGCCGTCCGTCTTTTCCTTTTTCCTCTTGATGTTGCTCCACTTCGAATGCCCCGACATACCCAAAAGACCCCCTATTTCACCATTTTCACTGATCTTATTTTAGCACACAAAAAATTATATATCAAGCCGGGCGCCGATTTTTGCGTTTTTCGCAAATTCGCCCTTGAAAATGTTCGCCGGGTGCGCTATAATATTAGTCGAGTTTCCGCTCGTAGCGCAGCTGGATAGCGCAACAGATTCCGATTCTGGAGGTCGGGGGTTCAAATCCCTCCGAGCGGGCCACCTACTTTTCTTTAAGGAAGAAAAGTAGGTAAAAGAACCTTTAAGCTCACAACTCATGCTGATTCTGCGATTTGTATTGGGCTCAGTGTTTAACTTTGAATAAGAAAAGTAGGCAAAAGAACCTTTAAGTTCACAAGCCATACTGAC
>CAREUR010000019.1 GCA_948968885.1 uncultured Eubacteriales bacterium
AATATTCAACTTGCCCCTAAAGTTCTTTTCAAAAAAGCTCAAAAGCGCCATAGAATCAGCTCCGCCAGAGACTCCGATAATCACGGTCTCAGCATTCTCCAGCATCCCATACTTAAAAATCGCCTCGTTAATTTTTGCCTCAATGCGGCTAACTTCAGAACTCAAGCCGTTTTGCCTCCTTAGCTGTAAACCGCATAAACTCTCCCTGCCAATGCAGCGGCACCGAACGCGTTTCACCATGCCTGTTCTTCGCAATTATACACTCACCGCTGTTTCTATCAGCGTTCTCGTCGACGTTGTCACCGTCCTTATAGTAGTCGTTGCGGTAGAGAAACAGCACAATATCGGCATCCTGCTCAATAGAACCAGAATCACGCAAGTCCGATAGCAACGGACGATGATCCGTGCGTTGTTCGCTGGCACGAGACAACTGCGACAGAGTAACGACCGGCACGTTGATTTCCTTCGCCATAATTTTGAGGCTCCTCGTAATCACAGAAACCTCCTGAACCCGATTCTCGATCCGTTTTCCGCCGGAAATCAGCTGCAGATAGTCCACCACAACCAAGTCGACATTCTTTAAGCGCCGCAGTTTTGCCTTCATTTCCGATACCGTAATCCCGGGCGTGTCGTCAAAGTAAATCTCCGAGCGTGACAAAATGTCACCCGCCTCTATAAGCCGGATCCATTCGTCGTCGGCCAACTTGCCCGTGCGCAGCTTCATCCCAGCAACCATAGCCTCTGTGGAAAGCAACCTAGAGGTAAGCTGCTCCTTCGTCATTTCAAGCGAGAAAAATGCAACCCTCTTTTTTTCTTTAACCGCAATATGGCGCGCAATGTTCAGCGCAAAGCTAGTTTTACCCATGCCAGGCCGAGCCGCTAGCAAAATTAAGTCCGACCGGTTAAGGCCGCTTATAGTCTCGTCCAGATCCTTAATCCCCGTCGGCACGCCCTGATACAGCTGGTTCTCATCCGAATTCAGCCTATCCAGCCTGTCAAAAGTCTCGATAATCGTCTCGTTAATCCTCTGCAGCCCCTGCATATTCTTGCCCTGGCGGATATCAAAAATCTTTTGCTCGGCCGAATCCAACAGCGTTGCTGCGTCTCCAGCACCAGAAGACGCGTCTTCAATTATGTCCCTCGCCGTAGTGATGAGCGTGCGCACGTCATAGTTGTCTCGGACAATGTAGGCATATGTACTCGCGTTCTTAATCGACGGCACAATTTGAGCCAGCTGCAACAAATAAGTCTTCGCATTCGCCTCGTCAAAGTCGCCGTCCTTCTTTAAGTTGTCAAGCACGGTAACAAAGTCGATGGGCCGCCCAAGCGTGAACATCTCAAGCATCGTGGCGTAGATCAGCTTATGGTTTGCCAAATAAAAATAATCCGCCGTAGGCAAAATCTCTATGATTCTGTCCAAGCACTGCGAGTCCAGCAATATAGCGCCCAAAACCGACTGCTCTGCCTCTGCACTAAACGGCAGCTTTAAGCCATCGTACCCAGAAGTAACTTTTATCTCATCCATGTCGTCCTGCTCCCTTGCGGCCATTTTTAAGCGAATCGCCTATTCGCCCACAACCATAACCGTCATCTTGGCGCTTATGCCGTTATAAAGCTTCACCTCAAACTCATAGCTGCCAAGCGACTTAATTTCGCCATTTAAAGAGATTTTTCGCTTATCAATAGAAACATTATAATTCTTCTCAATCTCCGTAGCAACCTCCTTGGCCGTAATAGAGCCAAAAAGACGACCTCCGTTGCCCGCCTTGGCTGATATCTTTACAATCTTTTCATCTATAACCGCCATCTCTTCCTTGGCCTTCTTAATCTCCTCCTCAATCCGGTGCTGCATGGCCTTTTTCGCATTATCGAGCTCGTTCAAAGCCTGTGCTGTTGCCTCTTTGGCTAATTTTTTAGGCAGCAAACAATTTCTCGCATAACCATCCGAAACCTTGATCAAATCGCCTTTTTTGCCTCTACCTCTCACGTTGCTTAATAGTATCACTTGCATCGTCAACACTCCCAAAATCAATTAATTATTTATTGCTGTGATCATTGCCATGACTCTCTCTTTAACCTGCTCCACATCGGCATCTTCGATCTGCGCTCCAGCCATCGTTTGATGTCCGCCGCCGCCCAGCTTTTCCATCAAAGGCTGAACGTTAACATCCCCCATAGACCGGGCAGAAACGTTCACCACATCGTTGTCAAAATATATAACAAAAGACGCCTTAACCCCCTGAATATCGAGCAATTCGTCCGCTGCCTGCGCCGCCGCCAACCGGATATTCTTCATGCTCCGCGGAGAGACCGATATAGCGCAGCTGTTGAAGATCTCCGCCGTAGAAACCAGCTGATATTTCTCCTTATAAGTCGTTATAGTATTAGAAAAAAAACGCTTCACAGTCACAGTGCTAGCCCCTCGTTTGCGCAAGAACGCCGCCGCTTCAAAGGTCCGAACACCTGTCTTAAGCACAAAATTTCTCGTATCCAGCATGATCCCAGAAAGCAAAGCCTCCGCCTCAACAGAAGTCAAAAAGTCCTCTCCAAAATACTGAATAAGCTCCGTAACCATCTCCGAAGCCGAAGACGCCGAGGGTTCATGATAAAAAACCAAAGCGCCGTCAATGTGATTCACCATCATTCTGTGATGATCAATCACAACCGTGCGCTTACACCGCTGATAAACCGAGAAATCCTCCACAAAGCTAGGCGAATGCGTGTCCACAACAATAAGCAAGGTCCTCTCTGTAATAATATTCAAAGCCGCCGAAGACGCAATAAACACCTTCTCGTCGGTAGCCTTCTTAACAGCCTGCACAACATTCTCTGCCAGAGTGGCCGCCTCGTTCAAAACAACATAAGCGTTCTTCTTCTGACCCTTAGTAACCGCGCTCCACATGCCAACGCAAGCACCCACGCTGTCCAGGTCCGAATATTTGTGCCCCATAATAAGGATCAAGTCGCTCTCCCGAACGTGCTCAAGCAGCGTGTTCGCAATCACCCTCGTGCGCACCTTGTCGAGCTTTTCAGTCTCCTTTGAAACGCCTCCAAAAAAAGCGAACGTGTCCTTATGCTTAACCACAGCTTGGTCTCCGCCCCGGCCCAAAGCCATCTCCAAAGCCTTTTTGGCCCAAAGCTCACTTTCTCGCAAGTTAGCAGCATTCCTGCCCACACCAATCGAGATCGTCGCAAATTTGTTTTCATCAAGCCTAACTTTTCTCACAGATTCAAGCACCAAAAACTTCTCATCAACAAAGCCCTCAACATAACGCTCTTCAACAATCATCATATAAAAGGCGTCATTGAGCTTTCTGAAAATAGCCTTAGCGTCCCTTGCCCAGTTTTGAAGCAGCTGCTCGACCCCCGCAACAACCAAACTGCTCTGCTCAACCTCGATGTCTCTCAAAATTTCATCCTTATTGTCAAACATAATCAGCATAACCGTCGGCCTGCTCGCCAAATACTCAAAGGTAGTCTCCTTATAGTAAGTGTTCTCAATAAAATACAGCACATTTATTTTGGGCGAAGTCACGCCGTACACCGTGAATCTCTTGCCATTATGAGAAACATCAACACCGTTGCGCCCAAAAATATGGCCAACCTTCTTATTGTTCAAAAACTTCTCAACAGATTCACCCAAGCAATTTGAGTCCCCAGCAACTTCCACCTTAAACGAGTCATTCGCAAAAACAATCTCGTCATTTTTGCCAATAGCCACGGCAGAAAACGGCGTCCATTCCAAAAATTTATCGCTATCCCGCTGCGCGTCTAGTAAGTCACTCACAAGCGATTCCACATATTTTCTAAAATCAAAAATTCCCCTGGCCAGCAAAAAGAACAAAACCACAACCAGAGCCAATTCCGCAAAAAATATATACTTGTTGAAAAACCAACTAACCGCCGCCATCATGAACATCAGCAGGTTCATGATGAACACGAACGGCGTTGTAACCCAAACTTTTTTTCTCAAAAAAGCACCCCCGCGCAACGTGATCGCATCAATTCATATGATAACAAATATCTACTTAAATTTCCATAATTATTGGTAAAATCATAGGGCTTCTTTTCGTCTGCTCATAAAAAAACTTCGAAAGTTCGTCTTTAATCTTCGTCTTCATAATGCCCCATTCGCGGACTCCGTCTTCGTTGCAGCCTTCCAAAACTTTAATAACCTTATTTTTCGCAGTCTCCATCAAAGGTTCCGACTCTCTCACATAAACAAACCCCCGTGAGACAATGTCCGGCCCCGAAACAATATATCCATTCGAGAAGTCCATAGTGCAAACAACAACAATCAGCCCGTCCTGAGCCAAGTGCTTTCTATCTCGCAGAACAATACTTCCAACGTCACCAACCCCAAGGCCATCCACCAAAATTCTGCCAGCCGGCACCTTGCCCAAATATTTCAAGTAATCCTCGTTAATCTCGATAACATCGCCAATGTCACCAATAAAAACATTCGAGTGCTTCATGCCCATGCTCTTGGCCAACTGCGCATGATGGTGCAAGTGCTTCTGCTCGCCGTGGACAGGGATAAAGTACTTCGGCTTAACAATTCCCTGAATAATCTTCAGCTCCTCCTGGCAGGCGTGGCCAGAAACGTGCACCTCATACATAGACTCATAAACGACCGTGCAGCCCTTTTTAAGAAGCTCGTTAACAACCGCTCCCACCATCTTCTCGTTTCCAGGAATCGGGTTTGCCGAAATAATGATAAAATCGTCCGGCCCAACCTCAACCTTTCGGTGGTCAGAGTAAGCCATCCTCGTCAAAGCAGACATCGGCTCGCCCTGGCTGCCAGTGGTCAAAAGCACCGTCTTTTCTTTAGGGTACTTGTTAAGCAAGTCTATATCGATAATCACCCCGTCCGGAATGTCAAGATAGCCCATCTCATCGGCAATAGCCATATAGTTAACCATGCTTCGCCCCGAAAAGGCAACCTTGCGGTCATATTTGTGCGCACAATTTATGATCTGCTGTATCCGGCCAATATTCGACGCAAACGACGCAATTATAATCCGGTTGTTTTCGGCCTGTTTAAACAGGTGCTCGAAAGACGCAATGACCTTCTGCTCCGTGATGGTGTATCCCGCGCGTTCCGCATTGGTCGAGTCCGCAAACAAAGCCAAAACTCCCTGCGATCCAATCTGAGCAAACTTGCCAAGATCCGTCATTTCGCCTTGCACCGGCGTACAGTCAATTTTAAAGTCCCCCGTATGCACAAGCGTCCCGGCTGGAGAATATATCGCAACGCCCACAGCATCGGGGATAGAATGGTTCACATGGATAAATTCAACTTCCATGCAGCCCAACTTTATCCGATGTCCCGGCGTAACGGCATTCAGCTTAGCCTTTTTAACCAAATTATACTCTTTTAGCTTGCTTCCAATCAGCCCAATAGTCAGCGGCGTTGCATAAATCGGGATATTCACCTTCTTGAGCAAATAAGGAATCGCGCCAATATGGTCCTCGTGGCCATGCGTTATCACAAGACCCTTAATTTTATCAACATTTTTTTCAATATAAGAAAAATCCGGAATAACCAAGTCAACGCCCGGCATTTCGCCATCCGGAAAGGTCATGCCGCAGTCCAGAACAAACATGTCACCCTCGCACTCAAACAAGGTGATGTTCTTGCCAATCTCATTCAAACCGCCCAAAAACGCCACTTTTATCGATGGCTTATTGCTCTTCTTTTTGGAGTAACGGCCAGTCTTTTTGCCAGCAGTCTTAACGTCAGTCGCAGTAGCCTCGGGCGAACTCTTACCAGTCGCCTTTTTTCTGTTATTATTAAAAGTCTGCCTTTTTTTGTTTTTGCCGGTCTGGTTTTGGTTTTGATTATTCGTACTTTGCCCCTGCGCATTAGCCAGAGCTGTCTTACCGTCAGAAGTTGCCTGCTCTTTGTTAGTGTTAGTGCTACTTTTATTCGGTCTGCCCACGTTAGTTCTTGTTCTGGTTCTTTTTAATTTGCTACTATCTTTAATTTCTCTCTTTGCGCCATTGTCGTTACCGTTAGTGACATTCGCACTCTTGTTTTCCGCATTATTGCTCAAATTATCAATAATAACCCTACCGTCCGAGCCCAGCAAAAGCTGATCCGACTGCTTATTTATGTTCCGAGACGGATGCTGCCGTTTGGGAGCTGTTGGGATAGGTCTCCTTCCAATTAAATTCTCGTTTTGATCCATCATTACAAATAAATACCTCCATAAAATAAACATTAAAAATAAAATAAAAAATCAAATTTTTACCTTTTGGTTATAAAAATTCTACAATAGTTAAAAAATAAATCTCCGCAGACGGTGCCGGAGAGCGCAAAAAACAAATAGCCTAAGCATTTATAATCAAAAAATAAAAGTAACAGAAAATTATAACAAATCCATTACCAAAACCGACCACTAACGTTATTGTAATTTTAACATTTTGCTATAAAATTGTCAAGCAAAAACAGATATAATCCCTCAACGGCTACAGAATATTATTTGCAGATAATCTTTGCATAGTCACAAACCAGACCGCGAGCAAAATTTGCATTCTTGATTTTAAGTTGATATAATTTATGTCGCTGTAATGTTCAAGATGAAATTTAAATTTTGAAATGAGGTGCGTGTGCGAATTAAATGCGAATTTACGATAAATTATTTTGTGAGTTTGGCGTTTAATCGTGCAGATTGCTTGAAAAAGGTCGAAATATTTACCGATGGCGCCTGTTTGGGGAATCCTGGGCCGGGCGGCTGGGGCGCTATTTTAAGATATAATGGGCGCGAAAAGGAGATCTCTGGCGGGGACGCTAGCACTACAAATAATCGGATGGAGCTTAGCGCCGTTATTGAGGCCTTGAGTCTGCTTAAGGAGCCTTGCTGCGTCACTTTGTGCAGCGATTCAAAATATGTCTGCGATGCTATCTCTAAGGGCTGGGCAAAAAAATGGCGTTCCAACGGCTGGAAGCGCTCTGGAAATTCTCCAGCTTTAAATATAGACCTGTGGGAAAAGCTGTTGCCATTGGTCGACAAACACAGCCTGTCAATAGTCTGGGTTAAGGGCCACGCTGGGCATCCAGAAAACGAGCGCTGCGATGAATTAGCCGTCCAAGCCGCAACCAAAGCCAAATCAGCTATCCGCTAATATTTTCCAGCTATTGCATAAAAAGTGCCGCCGGTGTATAATATTCTAAATGAACTAGTTTTTATGAAGGTGACCCCTATGGAGAAAATTGTATATGTCGACAACGCCGCAACCACGCCGATCTCGGCACCTGTATTGGACGCTATGTTGCCGTTTTTGAAAACGCATTTTGGCAACCCTTCGAGTATTTATTCTGTTGGCCAGACGGCAAAAAAGGCAATGGAAGAGGCTCGGGCTACCATTGCTGCGTGCCTTGGCGCAACGCCTCGCGAAGTATATTTTACTTCTGGTGGCACCGAGGCCGACAATTGGGCAATTAAGGGCGTGGCTCGTGCTATGCTGAAAAAGGGTAAAAATCATATTATCACCTCTAAATTCGAGCATCATGCGGTTTTGCATACTGTTCAAGCTCTTGAAAAAGAGGGTTTTGCGGTTACTTATTTGGACGTTCACGACGATGGAATCCTCCGGGTTGATGAGCTTGAGCGCGCGATTACGGACAAAACCGCGCTGATTAGCATCATGTACGCTAATAATGAGATTGGCACGATTCAGCCTATTCCCGAGATTGGCGAGGTTTGCCGCAGGCATAATGTTTTGTTCCATACCGACGCTGTGCAGGCTGTTGGGCATCTTCGGGTTGACGTGGTTGAGCAGAACATCGATTTGCTGTCTTTGTCCGCGCATAAATTCCACGGCCCTAAGGGTATCGGTGCTCTGTACGTTAAAAGTGGCGTCGTGCTGCAAAATTTAATCGAAGGCGGTGCTCAAGAAAGGCGTCGTCGCGCGGGGACTGAGAACGTTGCCGAAATTGTTGGAATGGCCAAAGCTTTGGAAATTGCTTGCGAAGGTATTGAGAGTCAAAACGAAAAGCTGATTGCCATGCGGGATAAGCTCATTGAAAATCTTTTAAAAATCGAGCATACTCGGCTTAATGGGCATCCTAAGAAACGTCTTGCGGGGAATGTAAACTTGAGTTTTTGCGGCATTGAGGGTGAATCTTTGCTTTTAATGTTGGACGCTAACGGCATTTGTGCGTCTTCGGGCTCGGCGTGCACTTCGGGTTCGCTCGACCCTAGTCATGTCTTGCTTGCCATCGGGTTGCCGCACGAAATTGCCCATGGTTCCTTGAGGATCACTCTTAGCGAGGAAAATTCTATGGCTAACGTTGACTATATTTTGGGAGTCTTGCCGCCTATTGTTGCGAGGTTGCGGAGCATGTCTCCTTTGTGGGAAAAAATTACGCGCGAAAACGCGTGAATTCGAGTATTAAATATATAAAGAGGTGATTGTGATGGGCTACAGCGATAAAGTGATGGATCATTTTGCAAACCCGCGAAATGTTGGTGAGCTCCCGGATGCCGATGGAGTCGGTGAGGTTGGGAATCCTAAATGTGGCGACATAATGAAAATGTACATCAAGGTCAAAGATGACGTCATAACCGATGTTAAGTTTAAGACTTTCGGGTGCGGCGCCGCTATTGCTACGAGCTCGATGGCTACTGAGCTCATAAAAGGCAAAACGATCAAAGAGGCACTAGAACTAACAAACAAAGCCGTGATGGATGCGCTCGATGGCTTGCCGCCGGTAAAGGTGCATTGCTCGGTCTTGGCGGAACAAGCGATAAAGTCTGCCATTTCGGACTATTACACCCGCAAAGGTATCGATCCGGCACCAATTGTCGGGGATATCCCCTGTTGCGACCATGAGCACGGCAGCTGTAACTGCACAAAATAGCAGAATTAAACGTAAATCCTCAACTATCCTCAAGGTAGCTGGGGATTTTTTTGTCTAAATTTTAGAATCGGCTTTATTCTGGCCGCTTTCAGCTTTTAGGATTGGCTTGGCTTCGTTAATTTTAGAGTCAGCTTTTGGCTTTTCGACGGCTGGCTCTTGCGCGGGGTTTTCGACCATTTCTGCCTCGCTGCTTTTAGAAAACTTCGAGCTTAAACTATCGCACAAGCTCTTGACGGCCAGCCCTAATGAAGCAAAAAAGCTCAGAACGTAGCTAATCCCGCGCAGCTTTTCGTCCATTTTTTCGGACCTTTCAACATCGTCTTCAAGCTTTTGGTAAGCCCGCGTAAAGCCCGCCGCTTTGTCCTTCTCCTTAAACAAACCTTTTGCTGCGTACCAAGTCGAGGCAAAAAAACTTAAGCCACACCGAATTTCTCTTATTCCGTCGCAAACTTGGCCCATTTTCTGCGCGTTTTCCAAAAATTCCTTGCATATTACTTTTATTATGTTCTCGTCAGTCGCGCAAACCTCGATGGGGACTGACTTTTCTGCTGTGCAAAACATTATCAAAAGCGACAAAATCGCCGCGAAAACCTTTTTCATAATATTCCTTCTTCAATCTAATTTAACAACCCCTGTGTTTGCGAAAAATCCCGCTGCTTCCCAATTCATTGCCTCTAAAAAAGCTCAAAATTTCATTTTATTCAAAGATATCTTTCGGACACAAGTAATTCAGCTGCCCGATTCTTTCGCCGTTTTTTATATAAATTCTCGGAATGCGCTTGCTTATCAGGCATAAAATCTCGTAATTAATCGTCTTAGCAAGGCCAGAGAGCTCCTCCACCCGGATTTCCGCGCCGTTATCTTCGCCAAAAACCGTGACTACTGTGTTCTCCGTTACATCTTCGATGTCCGTAACGTCTAGCATGGTCTGGTCCATGCAGATGCGACCTATGACGGGAGCCCTTTTGCCGTTAACCAGCATGCTCGCCTTTCCAGACAACATCCGCAAGTATCCGTCGGCGTAACCTATCGGCACAGTGGCGATTTTCGTCCTTTTTTTCGTTACAAAAGTTCCGCCATAGCTGACCGCAGTGCCCTTTGGCACGGTTTTAACCTGAGAGATAACCGTCTTCAAGCTCATTGCCGGGTGCAGATCCAGCTTATTTTGCACGTAATTCGAGGGAAACAGACCATACAAAATTATGCCAGCCCTCACCATGTCTAGGTTTGCCTGCGGATAATTCAAAATTCCGCCGCTATTGCTGCAATGCCTAATTTTGATGTCAATGCCACTCTCTTTTAGGGCCTTGCAGACATCCTTAAACGCCGTGAATTGCCGATTCGTTGCGTCAGTCGACTCTCCATCTTCGTCTGCAACCGCAAAATGTGTGAAAATCCCCTCTGTAACAAGGTTCTTAAGCTTACAAACCCTTTGCAGCTCTTTAATTGTGCCAGCATTTTTCGTCTTACCGTTAAAGACAAACCCGATGCGGCTCATTCCGGTGTCAATTTTTAAGTGTACATTAACTTTAACGCCCGACTTTATCGCATGTTTAGAGAGCTCCTTTGCGTAATCTTCCGAGAAAACGGCCTGCGAGATGTTCAACCGAGAAAGCTCGTACGCCATATTTGCCGGCGTGTAGCCCAAAATCAGAATTGGCTTTTTTATTCCGCCGTTTCGCAGCTGAAATGCTTCCTCTAAATTCGAAACAGCAAACCAATCCGCGCCCAGCCTTTCGTACTCCGTGGCCAACGCAACCGCTCCGTGCCCGTATGCATCGGCTTTTATCACACACATTAGCATGGACTTTTTCGAGATAATGCTTCGTATCTGCAAGTAATTGTGCTTTATCATGTCCAAGTCTATCTGCGCCCACGTTCTCTTCAAAAAATGGTCCATAAAATAGCATTCCTCCTAATTTTACTACATTTATTATAATCTAAAATCCAGTATATTCAAAATTTTTGTTTTTGCCACGTCCACAAAAAGCGTCCCCTTGCCATTTTAGAAATTTATTTTGTTGATATCGAAAATTAAATGTTTTATAATACTCTTAATCTCGCCTATTTTTTGAATTGGAGCTGTTAATTTATGAATTATGTCGAAAATAATCTGGATTTTTTAAGCAACTATGACCCGCAAATTGGTGCTGCTACTCGCGATGAACTATCTCGTCAACAGCAAAATCTAGAACTCATCGCATCGGAGAATATTGTCTCTCCCGCCGTTATGGCCGCAATGGGAAGCATTCTTACCAATAAGTACGCCGAGGGCTACCCCAGCAAGAGGTACTACGGCGGCTGCGAATACGTCGACGTTGTTGAGAATATTGCTCGCGACCGTGCCAAAAAGCTTTTTGGTGCCGAGCATGCCAACGTTCAACCGCATTCTGGCGCGCAGGCTAACACCGCGGTCTATTACTCTATTTTGAGCCCGGGCGACACCGTTATGGGCATGACGCTCTCTGAGGGTGGCCACCTGACGCACGGTTCGCCGGCGAATATTTCGGGCAAGTATTTTAATTTCGTTGAATACGGCGTGGATCCGGTTACTCACCACATCGACTACGGCAAGGTCGCCGAAAAAGCTATGCAGGTTAAACCAAAATTGATTGTATGTGGCGCCAGTGCTTACCCCAGGACGATCGACTTTGAAAAATTCCGCCAAATTGCGGACTCCGTAAACGCCTACTTGATGGTCGACATGGCGCATATTGCCGGGCTTGTTGCCACTGGGTTGCATCCTAATCCGGTTCCCTTTGCCGACTTCGTCACCACCACAACGCACAAAACCTTGCGCGGGCCCCGCGGTGGCATGATTCTTTGCAAAGAGAAATACGCAGCGGCCATTGACAAAGCCATCTTCCCGGGCACTCAGGGCGGCCCCTTGATGCACATAATCGCGGCCAAAGCCGTCTGTTTTGGCGAAGCTCTAAAGCCCGAATTTAAGGATTATAACAAAAAAGTTGTCGAGAACTGTAGTGCTCTCGCGCATGAGCTGATAAATAACGGCCTAAAACTGGTTTCGGGTGGGACGGATAATCACCTGCTGCTTGTAGACCTGCACGACGCCGGCGTAACGGGCAAAGAGCTCGAAAAAAGGCTTGACGAGGTGCGCATTACCGTCAATAAAAACACCATTCCGAACGAAAAATTAAGCCCGTTCATCACAAGCGGAATTCGCGTTGGCACGGCTGCTGTCACAACCCGAGGCCTTGGTCTTGCCGAAATGGCACAGATTGCTAAGTTTATCGCTTTGGCTGTTAATGACTTTGAGAATAATCGCAACTTTATCAAAAATTCGGTATCAGAAATCTGCAAAAAACACCCTATATACAGCTAAAATTCAGCTCTGATCGGGTTTGTCACTTTATAAAAAATTAGGAAGGAATTTTGTATGTCGGCTCCACTTTCAGACATTTTGCGCCCGGCGTCCATCGACGATATGGTCGGCCAGGCTCACCTTATAAGCAAAGGCAAGCTGCTGCGCAATATCATCGACTCTGGCACTCTGCCAAACATGATTTTTTACGGCCCCTCCGGCGTTGGCAAGACAACTCTCGCTAAAATTCTGGCCAGCAGCTCAAACAAAAAGCTGTTCAAACTGAACGCCACAACGGCCTCAACCGCGGACATTAAAGATATCATCGCGCAAATTGATACTTTTACCGCGCCAAACGGCATTCTGCTGTATTTGGACGAGATTCAATATCTTAACAAAAAGCAGCAGCAGACCATTTTGGAGTTTATCGAAAACGGCAAAATAACGCTGATTGCCTCGACGACCGAGAACCCCTCCTTTTACATATACAACGCCATTTTAAGCCGCTCCACCATCTTTGAGTTCAAGCTTGTCGGCGTCGAAGAAATAAAAAAGGCGCTCGTCCGCGCGGTCGGCTTTATTGAGAAGTCTGAGGGAATTACGGTCTCCATTGCAGATGAAGTCTTGACTTATATTGCGACGCTTGCGGCCGGCGACGTGCGGCGGGCGATAAACTTTTTAGAGTTGTGCAGTTTATCTTCTCTTGTCGAAAATAAAATTAAAACAATTTCTATGGAAACCGCATCCCAGCTTAATTTTTCAGGAAATATTCGGTATAATTCCGATGGTGACGAGCACTATGATACTTTGTCTGCTTTTCAAAAGTCCATGCGTGGCTCCGACCCTGACGCTGCTGTATATTATCTTGCGCGGCTCCTGTCCAGCGGTGATTTAATCTCTGCCTGCCGACGTTTAATGGTCTGCGCTTGCGAAGATGTCGGCCTTGCCTACCCGCAGATTATGCCCATTGTAAAGTCCTGCGTCGATATCGCCATGCAAGTTGGCCTGCCCGAAGCCAGAATTCCCCTTGCAGACGCGGTCATTTTGGTTTGCTTGGCGCCAAAGTCGAACGCAGCGTACAACGCCATAAACGAAGCTACCACCGATATCGCATCGGGCAAGGTTTTTCCATTTCCTCGGCACCTGCAAAACAAGCACTGTGACGGTGCAGACGTTAAAAGCAAAGGGCAATTCTACCTTTACCCGCACGAATTCGCGAATCATTGGGTATCGCAGCAGTATCTGCCCGATGAGTTGAATGGCAAACGCTACTATAATCCGAATGAAAACAAAACCGAGCAAGCTTTTTCGGCCTACTGGCGCAACATTAAAAAGCCCGATTAACGTCTCAAGTCGTCAGTTCCAGACGTCAGTATTTTCAATGCCTACATTTTTGGCTACAAATACTGGTGTTTGGCCTTTCTTTTTTTGCGCCAAGTAGTCTTTTAGCGCTTTTATCGCGATGTTCCCGATCAGCAATATCACCACTGTGTTGACCACCGCCATTAAGCCCATTAGCAAGTCCGAGATATTCCAGACGGTCTTTGCGTCGGCCTGCGCACCCAAAAACACCGTTATAACGCACGTTACTCTAAAGATGTTTAGCAGAACCTTGCTGTTTTTTATGAATAGCACGTTGGTTTCTGCATAGCTGTAGTTGCCGATTATCGACGTGAATGCGAACGCAAATATCGAAAACGCTATCAGATGCACACCGAATGTGCCTACCTGATTTCTTACGGCTTCTTGCACAAGTGGAATATCCTCAAGTCCGCAGCAAAAATCGACGCCCGAAAGCAACACGATAAACGAAGTTGCCGAACAGATGAGCAATGTATCTATAAAGACAGATAAAATCTGCGCCAAACCTTGGTTCACCGGATGCAAAACATCTGCGGTGGCCGCTGCATTCGGAGAGCTACCCATGCCAGCTTCGTTAGAAAACAGTCCCCTTTTGGTGCCCATCATAAGCGCGCTCTTGTAAAACATCGCCCCGAATATCGCTTTAAAATTGAAAGCTTCTTTAAAAATCGTAGAAAAAACTTCTGGGATTTTGTCAAAATTTTTGATGCCGATATACACGCTCAAAGAGATGTAAGCAAGCGACATCACCGGCACGACGTAGGCAGAGATAAATCCAACGCGGTGCGTGCCGCCCCAAATGGCCAAAGCCGTAACCGCAGCCAAGATAAAACCAACAATCATCGGGTAAATGCCGCTCTTGTAGTCCTCGATGTAAGGCGTCAAGGCCGAAGACAGCTGAAACGACTGCAAAGCATTAAATCCATAGGCATATCCGGCAATCAAAAGGCATGAAAACAGCACTCCGAGCCATTTTTTGTTAAAAACTTTTTGCATATAATAGGCCGGGCCGCCCCTAAAACCGCCATTTTCGTCTTTAACCTTATAAATTTGCGCCAGCGTACTCTCAATAAACGCCGAAGCACTGCCCAAAATCGCCATAATCCACATCCAAAAAACCGAGCCAGGACCGCCAATTATAATAGCAGAGGCGATACCCGCAATGTGACCCACTCCAATCTTAGATGCAGTCGAGATCATCAGCGACTTAAACGACGAAACTTTACCCTTATCGGCCTTTTCAGTCAAAGCTTTAAACGCGTCTTTCAACAGCCGAAACTGCACAAACCTCGTCATAAAAGTGAAGTAAACCCCAGCAAAAATCAAAAGCGGGATCAAAATATACGCATACAAAAAATTCCCAAATAAATCCAAAAAATTATTAATCCACATCGTAAAACCCCTTAACCATCGCTTTTTTAATCCTAATCATACTCCCACCGGCCGCGCCCGCTATTTTTTATATAGAGAAATTACCGCTCTGGCGATTTCCTCCATGTGCATCCCGCGCGAGCCCTTTACCAAAATGCAATCTTCCGGCTGAATCAAGCCTTTTAAGCACGCAAACGCTTCTTCGTTCGATAAAAACGGGTAAGTAGCCACATTACCTTTGGCAGAATCGGCACCCTTCGCAATAAATTTGGCTAAACCTCCCACTGTTACTAGCACATCGACATCTACATTCGCCGCAAAAGCCCCCACGTCGAAGTGAAGCTCCTCTGCCATGTCGCCAAGCTCCAACATATCTGCCAAAATCGCAACTTTTCGCTTACCCCGGCCAATCTGCGCAAGAACCGCAAGCGCGCTTTTCATTGAATCAGGATTCGCATTATAGCTGTCGTCAATCAAGGTAACGCCTCGCAAATGGTACACATTTTGCCGCATGTCAAGATTTTTAAACTGTAAAAGCCCCGCCTGTATCTGCGCCTCGCTCATGCCCATAAAACGCCCAATCGCAATGGCAACCAGCGCATTATAAACGTTGTGCTCCCCAATCGTCGGAATTTCGAAGCGTTGACTCTTCCCATTATGCACGGCCTCAAAAGTCGTCTTCCCATCCTCAAAGGCAATATCCCTCGCGGTAAAATCGCAATTATTTTTTAACCCAAACGTAACTACCCGAAAATCGCCGCTCTTTGGCACATTGCGAAGAATTTCATCGTCCCCGTTAACAAACAAACAGCCATCTTTGCCCAAGCTGCCGGCGATTTTGAACTTTTCGTTGAATATATTCTCCTTAGTATGAAGATTTTCAATATGCGTGACGCCAATGTTCGTTATGACGGCACATGTCGGTTTTGCAATTGTCAAAAGCTTCTCCATTTCACCAAATTCGCTAATCCCCATCTCTACAACCGCAACATCGTGCGAGCGCTTTAGCCCAAACATAGTCAGAGGCAGGCCGATTTGGCCATTCAAATTGCCGGTCGTCTTGTGCACGTTAAACCTGGCCGCCAGAACGCTTGCGATCATCTCTTTAGTCGAGGTCTTGCCCACGCTCCCCGTTATACCGACAACCGGGATGTTAAACTTTTTCCGATAGTATGCCGCCAGCTGTTGCAGCGCCACTTTTGTGTCCGCAACTTTTATATGTACCTTGTTTTTGCATCTCACCGCTATAGGGCCGGCATAGTGCTCCGAAGTCAGCGTAGCAACCGCTCCAGCCGCAAAGGCCTCCCCTATAAAGGCGTGTCCATCGAATTTCTCACCTTTTATTGGCACAAATAGCGCACCATTTCTTATCTCTTTGCTGTTTGTACTAACCGAATTCACAGCCACTTCGGCAGAGCCACAAATCAGCTCTCCGTCAACCGCCGGCAAAACCTTGCTTATGCTTAATGTCTCCATCTGTCTACCGAACCTCACTTCGTTCCTTCAAAATGTCCGCAACGACTTCGCGCTCGTCAAAATGGATTTTCTGGCCGTTTATTTCCTGATAATCCTCATGACCCTTGCCCGCAAGCACAATTATATCGTTGTCCTTGGCTATAGAAAGGCAATATTTAATGGCCTCCCTCCTGTCGGGAATCACAATAAACTTGCCGCGGGTCTTTTTTAGGCCGACCTCAATGTCCGAAATTATGTCCATAACGTCCTCATTGCGCGAATTGTCGGCCGTCACAACAGATAAATCTGAAAGCTTGCCCGAAACCTCGCCCATCTCGTAGCGTCTAACCTTGGGACGATCCCCCCCCGCACCAAACAAAGTTATCAAGCGGTTTGGGCGGTACTCCCGAAGCGTCGTCAAGATGTTCTCCATACTAAAGGCGTTGTGCGCGTAGTCGATCAGCATGGTAAAGTTGCCCGGAACCGGCACAGACTCTATCCTGCCCTTTACCTTAACCTCGTTCAGGCCACTTGTTATCGCATCTTTTGGAACATCAAAGTGCCGGCAGACCGAAATAGCGGCCAGCGCGTTATATATGCTAAATTTGCCTGGAATATCTACGTCCACGCTTAGACTTTCCTTGCCCGCGGTCTCGAAATGAATCCCCACATAGCCATTCTGCGATATCAACTTCTCGTTAAAAGCAACAATATCGGCATCGCGAGAAAAACCATAAGTCTCCACCCGGCAAGTATGGCCATTCAAGACCTCTCGATAATTCTTGTCATCAATGTTCACAAGGCCCAGCCGGCACTTCTGAAACAGCAAGCTCTTGCAGGCCAGGTACTCCCCCATGCTCTCGTGCTCGTTGCCGCCAATGTGGTCCATCGAAAAATTCGTAAACACGCCATAGTCAAACACAAAGCCATCCATACGATGCCACTTTAAGCCCAACGAAGAGGCCTCCATAACAGCGCATTTGCAGCCGCTGTCCACCATCTTGCGCAAAAATCGCTGAATCTCATAGGACTCTGGCGTCGTATTAACCGTTTTAGTCACATTCTCATCGATGATAACCCCCAGAGTTCCGATTACTCCGGTCTTTATTCCAGCTTTCTGCAAAACAGTACGAATCATACAAGAAACCGTCGTTTTTCCCTTTGTGCCGGTTATTGCAACTGTTTTTAGCTGTGACGCAGGATTTTCAAAAAACTCTGCCGACATAAAAGCCAGCGCCTCGCGAGTGTCCCGAACTTTAACAACCGTAATTTCACTATCAATCGAGACATTATCGGAAATCACAACCGCCACCGCACCGTTAGCAATAGCAGAATCAATAAAGCCGTGCCCATCCTCGTTGCAGCCTTTCAAGCAGACAAACACCGAGTTTTTGATACATTTTCTAGAATCATAAAAAATATCGCTTATTTCCAAGTCCAAATCGCCGCAAACCAGCGAAAAATCTATTTTTTCGACCAAACGCCTAAGCTTCATCTTGCGCCACCCTTAACCTCAAATTACGTAAACTTAAAAACATACTATGTTCTCACAATATAATATTGCCACAAAAACCCGAAATTGTAAACAAAAAATAAAAACCGCCCAAATTGAAGTGAACCCCATTTGTTAGACAAAAATGAAAATCTAACGAAAGGTGTTATCTCTATGTCTGGAAGAAAAATATATTCCACAGAACTCAAGCTAAAAATAGTGGAACGATATCTCAAAGGAGATATTGGAATAAAAAAACTGGCACAGGAATATCGTGTCAGCTATAGTGATGTTCAAAAGTGGAGGGATGTCTATCAGGAGCATGGTGTGAAAGGATTAAGTACTACACACGGAACTTATACTGGCGAATTTAAAGTCTGTGTTGTAGAATATATGCATAATACAGGTGCATCCATCCGTAAGACGGCAGCCCATTTCAATATTCCTTCAGGACTGTTTCCCAATGGGAACGAATCTACTATGAACAAGGAAAGGATGCCCTGTTTAAAGAGCAGAGAGGCAGGACATCAAAAATGG
>CAREUR010000020.1 GCA_948968885.1 uncultured Eubacteriales bacterium
AACTTCGTAAATATTTTCAATTCATCAACAGTTATTGAGCCGACGTCATAAATCTCGTTTATGAGCGACATCAAGCACGCAATGGCCGTGTTAAACTTCATCTCTTCAATATCCGTGCTAACCTTTTTTATCGCCTTATTTAGCGGCACTTCCAACGCTTTCCTAACTCCAGTTTCGCCCGACAGAATGTCCTGCAAATGAAAATATCGCTCCACAAAGCGGCTACAACCCTTTATTCCGTTTGTGCTCCATGGCGCGGCCTTCTCAAAATCGCCAATAAACATCTCATAAAGCCGCATTGTATCGGCACCAAACTCATTCACAATTTCGTCCGGATTAACCACATTTCCCTTGGACTTGCTCATTTTCTCGTTGTTTTCGCCCATAATCAAGCCGTGGCTGGTCCGCTTTGCGTACGGCTCTTTCGTCGGAACGACACCAATGTCGTACAAAAATTTATACCAAAATCGGCTGTATAAAAGGTGCAGCGTGGTGTGCTCCATTCCGCCATTGTACCAGTCCACCGGCAACCAATAGTCTAAATTTCCCTTGCCAGCAAGCGCTTCCTTATTGTGCGAGTCGGTGTATCGCAAAAAGTACCACGAAGAGCCCGCCCATTGCGGCATTGTGTCGGTTTCTCTTTTAGCATTGGCTCCACACCTGGGGCAAGTCGTGTTAACAAAACTCTTGATATTTGCAAGCGGCGACTCTCCGGTCGTTGTAGGCTCGTATGATTCTACCTCTGGCAATTTTAGCGGCAGTTCGGACTCTGGCACCGGAACATATCCACATTTTTCGCAATGCACAATCGGAATTGGTTCGCCCCAGTAGCGTTGGCGCGAGAACACCCAGTCGCGCAGCTTGTAGTTTACCTTTGCTTCTCCCCTGCCCGTTTCTTTTAGCCAAGCGAGCATCTTTTCCTTCGCGCTTCCCACAGTTAAGCCATTGAGCGTTCCCGAATTTACCATAACGCCCGTTTCGCAGTCTGTAAAGGCTTCCTTTGAAATGTTTCCGCCCTGCACGACTTCGATTATCGGCAAAGAAAACTTCTTAGCGAAGGCATAATCGCGCTCATCGTGAGCCGGCACCGCCATAATGGCGCCCGTTCCGTAAGACATCAGGACATAATCCGAGACAAATATAGGAATTTCCGCATTGTTAACCGGATTTATCGCAAAAATCCCGTCAATCCGCACGCCCGTCTTGTCCTTAACCAGCTGAGTACGCTCAAATTCGGACTTTTTCGCCGTCTCTTGCTGATATTTTTTTATCTCATCCAAATTTTTAATATCCCCGCAACCTCTCTCAATAATGGGATGCTCCGGCGAAATCACCATATATGTAGCGCCATAAATCGTGTCCGGCCGGGTCGTGTAGACAACAATTTCCTCGCCCAAGGTGGTGTCAAACCTAATAAGTGCGCCCTCCGAGCGGCCAATCCAATTTTTTTGCTGAGCCTTAACGCGTTCCGGATAATCCACCAAATCAAGGTCATCGATCAAACGCTCGGCGTATTCGGTAATCTTCAGCATCCATTGTGACTTGACCTTCTGAACAACCTCGCTGCCACAGCGCTCGCAGACTCCGCCAACGACCTCTTCGTTCGCCAAAACGCACTTGCACGACGTGCAAAAGTTAACGCTCATCTCCTTTTTGTACGCCAGGCCGCGCTTAAACAGCTGCAAAAATATCCACTGCGTCCATTTGTAGTACTCCGGGTCGGTCGTGTCGATCTCACGGCTCCAGTCAAAAGAAAGCCCCAACGACTTTAGCTGGCGCTTGAAGTTTTCGATGTTTTTCCTCGTTATTATCTTGGGGTGCACATGATTTTTTATCGCAAAATTCTCCGCAGGAAGCCCAAAAGCGTCCCAGCCAATAGGGAAAAGCACGTTATAGCCCTGCATTCTGTGCTTTCTCGCAATAATGTCGATAGCCGTATAGCTCCTCGGGTGCCCAACGTGCAGCCCTTCTCCCGATGGATACGGAAACTCCACCAGCGCAAAAAATTTTTCTCTATTCTTTTCACTTTTACAATTATTATCTACGTGAAAAATTTTAGCCTCTTCCCATTTATTTTGCCACTTTTTTTCTATTTCCGCGTGATTATATTTCACTTGCGCCTCAACTCCTTAACAAAAACTATTCATTATCCAAATTTTCAACTTCACCATAAAGATTATAGTATCTGCGCGATTCTTCCGAAAACACATGCACAATAACTTCGCCATAATCGAGCAAAATCCAACTGTTATAGCGAGAGCCCTCAATATGATTCGGCAAAACGTCAACTTCTTTAAGCTTAATCTCAGCCTCATCGGCAAGTGCCTTAACGTGCGTCGTGCTAGTTCCAGTCGCAACCACAATATAATCCGCCAAAACGTTGCTGTCATCGGCCTTAATGACCTTTATGTTCAGTCCTTTTTTATTTTCAAGAAAATCTTTGCACAGCTGTGCCTTCTCTATCGATTTCATCGCCCCTGCACGCCCTTTTTTGTTTTAATTAAAAGCCTTAACGTTGTCGTTGTACGCGCCCAAAGTGTCCGGCGCAACCACGGCTTTCCGCTCTGTTAGCCACTCTATCGAAAAAATCGCCGTCAGGCACACCGCCTTGTCCAGGTCCTCCTCCACGACTCGTCTAACCTTCTTTGCCTCGAGCGAAGTCCTGTCCACTGTCGTCATGTCCGCCACAAACACGATTTTTTCAAGTAGCGACATCCCTGCTCTGCCCGTGGTATGGTACCTTATGGCATTTAATATGTCCTCGTCCACGATATTTAGCTTTGTTTTCATAAATGCCATCCCAGAAACCGCATGCCAAAGCTTTTTATTCTCGAGCTCTAAATTAGAAAGCCGCATCCCCGCGTCAGAAATAAGCTGCAGTTGCTCCTGTTTGTCAGTCTGCTTGGTTACATCGTGCAAAAGCCCCGCAATCTCAGCATTTTTAACGTCAGCCCCATATTTTTTTGCAAGATAAACCGCCTGCTTTGCCACATTCAGGCTGTGTTCGTACCGCTTTTCGTTCAGCCTCGCCCGCAAAACTTCGTAATACTCCTCCAACATAAGCCACACTCCGCAATCCGCATTTAATCAACACAACTATTTTACCACGACATCAGGCCTCAGCACAATACAAAAAATCAAATCACCGATTAAATCTCACTTTAATCGCACAACCAGCCCTTTGGCAAATTTATTTTCGGCTTTTTCTCATTTTTTCTGTATAAAATGAACTTCGTGCCGATAACCTGCACTATTTCTGACATCGTAGCCTCAGCCAAAATCGTCGCAACCTCTCGTGCCCTTTCCTTTGCGGATTCCAAAACCTTTCCCTTAAAAATCTCGCGCGCAGTCAAAGCCTCGTCCGCCTGCTTTATAACATCTGCGCTGACACCGCCCTTGCCTACTATCAAGATGGTCTCCAACCCGTTGGCAAGCGCCCGTAAATACGCCCTTTGTTTGCTTGTGATCATAAAAATTTCTCCTTTTCATGCTATTTTCAAATTGTTTTTCTATGCATTTTCCCGTTCGAACAGCGCTTTAGCAAAATTTGCGGCATCAAACGGCTGTAAATCGTCTATTTGCTCCCCTACGCCCACAAATTTCACCGGAATGCCAAGTTCTTCCTTCACTGCCAAAACAACCCCGCCTCTGGCCGTCCCGTCTAACTTTGTCAAGACTATCCCTGTGATATTCGCTGCATTTTTGAACTCCCTCGCCTGATTAATCGCGTTCTGTCCGGTAGCAGCGTCCAAAACCAGCAAAATTTCCGTCGCAGCGCCCGGCAATTCGCGGGATATCACCTTGCTTATTTTCGAAAGCTCGTCCATAAGATGCTTCTTGTTGTGCAATCTTCCCGCCGTGTCGCAGATTATCACATCGCAGTTCCTCGCCTTTGCTGCAGATATCGTGTCAAAAACGACAGCAGCCGGGTCAGACCCTTCATTCTGCTTGACAATATCCACTTCAGCTCGCTTCGCCCAAATTTCTAACTGATCGATCGCAGCTGCTCTAAAAGTGTCCGCTGCGCCCAAAATTACCTTCTTGCCGGCCTTTTTCAGCTGAGCTGCCAACTTGCCGATCGTGGTGGTCTTGCCCACGCCGTTCACGCCGATGATCAGTATAATCGCCGGCTTCGTTGATAAATCAAGCCCCGCATCCTCGCAGGACAAAATGTCCGCAACAATCTTCTCCAAAAGCTCATAAACCAACGCCGGGCCGCTCACTCCTTCTTTTTTTACCCTCTCTCGAAGTTCAGAGCAAATTTTCTGAGCCGTCGCCACCCCCGCGTCACTCATAATCAGCAGCTCCTCTAGCTCCTCAAAAAGCTCCTCATCAATCTTTGTAAACGACTTCAGCATCGAGTCTATCTGCCCCACGATGCTGTCTTTCGTCTTTTTTAAGCCCTGCTTAAACTTGCTAAAAATGCCCAATCAAATCATCTCCCTAACTCACAAAAGTCTTCTCTACCCCGTAGGCTCTAAGCTTCAGCAACTTAGAAACCCCCTCATTCTGCATGGTGACGCCATAAAGAGCATCTGCCTCCTCCATGGTCCCACGTCGGTGGCTGATCACAATGAACTGTGTGTTCGCGTTCATCTTTCTCAAGTATGCCACAAAGCGCTCCACATTCACGTCATCCAAGGCCGCCTCGATCTCATCCAGCACGCAAAATGGCGCCGGGCTGACTTTCATAATGGCAAAGTAAAGTGCAATAGCAATCAAAGCCCGTTCCCCGCCAGAAAGCGCCTCCAGATGCGTAACGATCTTTCCCGGTGGCTGCACAAAAATCTCTATCCCCGAGCTCAAAACGTCCGCGCTGTCTGCCAATTCAAGCGTTGCCTTGCCCCCGCCAAACAAATCCTTAAAAACCGCGTCAAAATTTTTATTTATCTGAGTAAATTTTTCAGAAAACAATGTTCGCATCTGTCCCGTCAAGTCTGAGATTAACCGATAAAGCTGCTTCTTAGATCGCTCTACGTCGTCTATTTGGCCACCCATGAATTCATATCGTTCCGCAACTTCCTTGTATTCATCGATCGCCGCAACGTTTACCATCCCCAAAGTCTTTATTTTAAGCCGTAACTCATTAAGCTCTTTCGCAACTTTTGGTGTGTCTTCAAGCATTTCAAACTTCGCAGCGGCCTCGCGCCTAGTTAGCTCGTATTCATCCCAAAGTTTTGCAATAATCGCGTCGTATTCCTTTTGCGCCGTGATTTTTTTATCTTCTAACCGCGCAACTTCGAGCGCAACCGCTTCTTTTTCGTTCAAAGTAGACCGCTCCGAACTTCTGAGCTCAGTTATATTCTTTTCGAATTCTATTTTCTCTGCATTAAATCTCGAAATATCGCAGCTTAGCTGGCTTGATATCATTTTTAAATTTTCAGTTTCAGCTTTTGTATCACTAATTTTCGCCTCAGTTGCGGCGTTTTTTAAATTTAAAGCATCAATTTCCGTCAACAATTTCTCGCGTTGATCCTCGGCTAACTTGCAATTTTTCAAAGCAAAATCCACTTCCGCGCTCATCGTTTCTATATCCTTTTCTAAAGACATCGCCTCTATCCGAAAATCACTAAATTTTGAGTTCACCTCATCGCGTCGTTCGATTATTTCAGCCTTATTTTCTCCCGCACTCTGCAAGGTCCCTTCTGCCGCGCTAATTTGGGCATCGAGTTTTTCTACTTCTTTTTCAGCGTTTTTGGCAACCTGCGCCAAGCCGTCAATCCTCTGGCTAACCTCTAATATTTCCTTAGAAAAATTTTCATGCAGCTCCTCGGTCGAGCGCAATTCTAGCAATTTTTGCTGATACTCTCGCTCACCAGAGTCCACCTTCTGCTTGGCTTTTGCCTCGGTCAACTTCAAAATCTCAAGATCTTTATTAAGCTCAACTAGCTTCTCTTGTGCGTTGAAGAAGTCATCCTTAGCATTTTTGGCCATCGCACTCATTTCGTCATACTCTTTTCGCAGCGTTTTTATCTGTTCGTTGCGGTTTAAAAGCCCCACATTTTTGGCCAAAGCCCCGCCTGTCAACGATCCTCCCGCATTTATAACTTGTCCGTCCCGCGTGACTACTTTAAATTTGTAATTGAACTTTTTCGCGATTTTAGTAGCGTTGTCAAGCGTATCCGCAATGGCAATTTTTCCGAGCAAAAACTTAAGTATACCCTTATAAACGCTGTCACAGTCGCACAATCTGCTAGCAATGCCGATATATCCCTCGCAGTTAGGAAGTTCTCTTTCCGGCATTTCCGCCCCTTTTATGCTTGATATCGGCAAAAACGTCGCCCGACCAACCTTCTTGCTCTTCAACAATTGTATCGCCTTTTTCGCAGAATCCTCGGTGTCCACAATAATGTTCTGCATCGCCGCGCCCAGAGCCGTCTCAATAGCAATCGAAAACTCGCTAGGCACCTTAATAAGCCTCGAAACTGGCCCATGGATCCCACTTCCCGTACTTTTTTTCGCTTCCTGAGCCAAAAATTTTACGCTGTGAGAAAACCCATCAAGGTTCCGTTCGAGCTCCTCCAAAAAGTGGATCTTTCGCAACTGCGCCTCCGCATCTAAGGTCAACTTGTCTGCGTTTTGCTTTAACTTTTCGCATTCACCCGATATAACCCTTATATTCCCTGCGGATTTTTGAGACTTCGCGCAAACCTCGTCCAACTTGAGTTTAGCCTCAGCCAAAGTCCCTTCTTTTATGCGTAAATCCTCATTTAACTCACGGATTTTTTCCTCATATAAATTTACGTTTTGCTCAACTTCAGCCCTTTTTTGCGTAAAGTCGCCTATGCTGGACCTTGCCGTCATCATCTCGACTTGTGCCCTAGTCAGCATTTTGTTAAGCTCCGCTAGCTCTTCGCTCGCACCCTTGCTCTTGCCCTCCGACGCCTCTATCTCCTCCGTTAGCTCCCTCAAAGCCTCCTCATTTCTTTTTAATTTCAACTTTTTTTCCGCTAATTCTTTTTTTAATTCATCTATTCTTTCGTTTTTTTCTTTTATAGAAATTTCAAATCCCGGTAAACTCTGCTCCAAGCCCGAAACTTCCTTCAATATCCGCTGAACATTCTCATTATTATGTAAAATGTCATTTTCCAAAACAGAAATTTGCCCGCTCTTTTTGATCGCACTTTCCTCGCAATCCGAAATTTTGCGGTTAGTCTCGTCAACTTTAATTGTCCGGCTCAAAATCTCCTTAGAAAGCGCTTCAATCCTAAGGTTAAACTCCTCCAAACTTTTTTCTATTTCGTCATATTGATGCCTAGCAATGCCGATTTTGTCGTCGTAATTCTTCAAAATGTCCCCAGATTTGCTCAAGGTAAACAGCCACAAACCGACCTCAATCTGCTTTTTTCTGTTAGCTAGCTCAAGGTACGCCCTGGCCTTCTCAGCCTGCTCCTGCAGCGGGCCCAAGCGCTCTTTTAGCTCATTAAAAATGTCATTCAAGCGCAGCAAGTTCTCCTCTGTCTGCTCGAGCTTCCGCTGCGCCTGTTCTTTTCTATACCTATACTTCGAGATTCCCACAGCTTCCTCAAAAATCTCACGCCGGTCCTCACTCCTAGCCGCAACAATGCTATCAATCTTCCCCTGGCTTATCATCGAATAGCCGTCCTTGCCAAGGCCGGTGTCCATAAAAAGCTCGTTGATGTCCTTAAGTCGGACTTCTTTCTTGTTTATCAAATATTCGCTCTCGCCAGAACGATAGAGCCTGCGCGTGATGGCAACCTCGTCCGACGCAACAGGCAGCCTCCTATCAGCGTTTTCAATAATAAGCGTAACGCTCGCAAACCCCTTTGCCTTGCGCTCGGTTGTCCCATTAAATATGACGTCTTCCATTTTGGCGCACCGTATTGTCTTCGCGGACTGCTCTCCCAGCACCCAACGGATTGCGTCGCTGATATTGCTTTTTCCGCTGCCATTTGGCCCCACCACGGTGGTTATTCCCGCGTCAAAGTTTAGCACCGTCTTCTCCGGAAAGGTCTTAAACCCCTGCAATTCTAAAGACTTTAATAACACAACCTCACCTGCATCTTAGATTAATTCGATTAAACCTCAAAAGTTCCAAAGTGCAATCAGTAACCCATCAGTTTTAGCGCCTCTCTCGCGGCCTGCTGCTCAGCTTCTTTCTTGCTTTTTCCCTTGCCCTTGCCAATAACGTTATTATTCAGACACACCTGCACCAAAAATCTCTTGTCGTGATCGGGCCCGGTCTGATCTACCAACGTATACTCCAGCGTTTCTTCGCGGTTTTGCTGGACAATCTCCTGCAACTGAGTCTTATAATCCTTGAACATGCTGGCTTTCGGGTCTTTTATGTCCGGGATTATAAACCTTAAAATGAACTCCCGGGCGCAGTCAATTCCACCGTCCAAATAAATCGCCGCAATGATAGCCTCAAAGGCATCTGCCAAAATAGATGGTCGCTTTGCACCGTCACTGTTGGCCTCCCCGTGGCTCAGTTTTAAAAAATCCCCAACATTTAGGCTTTTAGAAAACTTGCACAAACTCTTTTCGCAAACCAAAGAGGCTCTAAGCTTCGTCAACTCGCCTTCCGGAAAGTCCGGGCAGTGCGCAAAAATATAGTCCGAAACAATAATCCCCAAAACAGCGTCACCCAAGAACTCAAGCCGCTCGTTGCACTTAATCTTCGCCTTAGATTCATTAGCATAAGAAGAATGCGTCAAAGCGGTGCTCAAGTAGTTAAGATTCTTGAACTTATACCCCAGGCTCTTCTCCAGCACTTTTATGTTTGTATCCGATCCCTTCATTTTTCCCTCACCAAATCAATTTTCTTCCTAATTATTATCGCCAGCAATCTCCGGCTCCTCAAAGTTTATAGCACTTTTAATTTCATTTACAACGTCGCCGTTAATATACTCCATAGTCAAGCGGATCGCGTTCTTAAACGTCCGTGCATTTGAGCTTCCGTGTGCCTTAAACACCGGTTTAGAGATCCCCATTATAGGCGCGCCGCCAAATTCATTATAGTCAATTTGCTTTTTCAAAGCTCGCATCTCTGGCAGCACCAAAGCTCCGGCAACTTTTGTCTTTAAATTTGTGTTAAAGACTTCCTTTATCTTGCCCATCAAAGTCAGCGCCACGCCTTCAAAAAGCTTTAGCATAACATTTCCAGTAAAGCCGTCCGTCACCACAACGTCCGCAGCGTCAATCGGCACCTCTCTTGCCTCCACGTTGCCCACAAAATTCAAATTGCTCTCCCTAAGCTTATGGTAAGCCTCATGCTGAAACTCACCGCCCTTGTGCTCCTCAACCCCCACATTCACAAGGCCAACCCTCGGGTTCTTAACCCCCATAACCTTATTCATGTAGATAGATCCCATCACGCCGAACTGCTTTAACATCTCCGGACGACATTCAACGTTAGCTCCGCAGTCAATCAGCATAAAGCAGCCTTCTTTTTTAGGAATCACCGGGGCAAACGCGCATCGCTTGATCCCTTTTATCCGCTTAACAATAAAAGTCGCTCCCATAACGAGTGCACCGCTGTTTCCGGCCGATATAAAAGCGTCACCCTCGCCCTGAGCCAAAAGCCGCAGCCCCTGCGCCATGGTAGACTCGCTCTTAGACTTGATAACCTCCGACGGGTCGTCCTCATTGGTGATAACATCCTCAACATCATTAATTTCCATGTGATACAAAATTATACCATTCTCGTTGGCAATTTTCTCGATTTTCGATTTAGAGCCAACCAGTAAAATATTGACTCCGTACTCAGCCACGGCCTCCGCGCAGCCCTTCAGGATCTCCAAAGGCGCGTTGTCCCCACCAAAAGCGTCAACTATTATTTTCATAACTACCACAACTCTCCCTCAAAATTTTAATAGATCTATTGGCAAAAGCCTCATATCGAGCCTTTTTGTCTTTAACATGAGTCTCCAACGCCGGCAAAATTCCAAAGTTTGCACCCATCGGCTGAAATTCATTCTGCCCACCAACGCTCACATACCGGCTCAAAGCGCCAATCATAGTCTCGCACGGCAAAATCACGCTAGGCCTATTTCTAAGCCTATTAACCGCATTAATTCCGGCCATTATGCCAGTTGCAGCCGACTCCATATAGCCTTCCACTCCGGTAATCTGCCCCGCAAAGAATATGTTAGGGTTGTCCTTCAAGCTAAAATCAGAATTCAAAATCCTCGGCGAATCAATAAAAGTATTGCGATGCATAACGCCATAGCGCATAAACTCTGCATTTTTTAGCGCCGGAATAAGAGAAAAAATTCGCTTCTGCTCGCCAAACTTAAGATTCGTCTGGAACCCCACCATATTGTAAAGCGTGCCCTCAGCGTTCTCCATCCGCAGCTGCAAAACGGCCCACGGCCTGTGACCCGTCCTAGGATCGCGCAGTCCAACCGGCTTCATCGGCCCAAACCGCAAAGTGTCTTCACCCCTCTGCGCCATAACCTCAACCGGCATGCACCCCTCATAAACTTTTGGGTCTTGCACGTCTACATCGTGCATTTCGGCTCTTTGCGCCGTAATCAATTTATTATAAAAGGCTTCGTATTCGGCTTTATTCAACGGACAATTTATATAAGCGGCATCATCTCCCCTGTCATAGCGAGAAGCAAAAAACGCGTGGCCCATATTAATACTCTCGGCGGTTATAATTGGCGCAGCAGCATCGAAAAAGCTCAGCGCCCCTCCGCATGTGTCAACAATGGTTCTCGACAGTCCCTCGCTCGTCAAAGGTCCCGTCGCAACAATCGTGACTCCATCTTGCGGCAAAGCCGTAATTTCTTTTTCGACGACTTTTATCAAAGGGTGTGCCCGAATCTTCGCCGTAACCATAGCAGAAAATTTGTCTCTATCCACCGCCAAAGCTCCGCCCGCCGGCACCCTGCACTCCTTAGCGCACTGCAGCAGCAGCGACCCCAAAATGCTCATCTCTGCCTTTAAAAGCCCGGCCGCGCTAGAAGTCCGCTCTGCCTTTAAAGAGTTCGAGCAAACCAGCTCAGCAAAATTCGCGCTATTGTGCGCCGGCGTAAACTTAGAAGGTTTCATCTCAAAAAGATTAACCCCCACGCCACTTTCAGCAATCCGCCAAGCCGCCTCGCAGCCCGCAAGCCCCGCTCCAATCACATTTATGCTCATTGTTCTTCTAATTCCTCATACCCGCAATTTTCCGTCATACAATAAATTTTCTTCTTTTTGCCGTTTTTCTTGAACAAATTCTTGCCGCACTTCGGGCATTTCTCTTCCATAGGCCTGTCGTTCGAGATAAAATCGCACTTCGGATAATTGCTGCATCCGTAGAACGTGCGCCCGCGCTTGGTTTTGCGTTCCACAATATCTCCGCCACACTTGGGGCATGGCACACCCACGGTAACGTCGATTCCTTTAATATTCTTGCACTCCGGATACCCCGGGCATGCCAAAAACTTGCCGTATCTGCCGGTCTTAATCACCATATTGCGGCCGCACTTTTCGCAAATCACATCCGACTCTTCCGGCTCAGCCTTAGGCTCAACCTCGCCGTCTTTGTTGACGTTTCTAACAATATTCTTGCACTCCGGGTACCCCGAGCAAGCAATAAACTTGCCGTAGCGGCTCACCTTAACCACCATTTTTCTGCCGCATTTGTCGCAAACAAGGTCTGTCTCGTCCTCTTTTAGGCGGATCTTCACGTTTTTCATTTCTTCTTTGGCTTTTTTCAGATTCTCATTAAAACCGCCGTAGAAATCCGATAAAATCTGCGTCCATTCCTCTTTGCCAGACTCAACCGTATCAAGGTCACTCTCCATCTTAGCGGTAAACTTTATGTCAACAATGTCCGAAAACCGCTCCTTCATCAACTTAGTCACAACTTCACCGAGCTCAGTAGGAATCAAAGCCTTGCTCTCGCGCTTAACGTACTCACGGCCCGTTATCGTGGATATCGTTGCAGCATAAGTAGAAGGCCGACCGATTCCGTTTTCCTCCAAAGCCTTAATCAAAGAAGCCTCGGTGTATCGGGCAGGAGGCTGCGTAAAATGCTGCGCATCCAGCAATTCCTTCATATTCAAAACCGTGCCCTTTTCCAAAACCGGCAGCTCCTTGGCCTTCTCCTCTTCTTCGTCTTTGCTTTCCTGATAAAGCGCGGTGAATCCGTTAAAAGCCACGGTGAATCCAGAAGCCTTAAAAATGTATCCGTTCGCCTCAATCTCCACCCGAGTAGTGTTCATCAGACAGTCAGCCATCTGGCTTGCCACAAAGCGCTCCCAGATGAGCTTATAGAGCTTAAACTGGTCCGTGCTCAAAGAGCCCTTGACTTTGGCTGGCGACAATTCGGGCATTGTGGGCCTAATAGCCTCGTGCCCGTCCTGAGCATTGGCCTTTGTCTTAAAGACTCTCCGCTTAGGCGGCAGATATTTCTCACCCCAAGTCGATTCAATGTATTTCTTAGCCGCATCGGCCGCATCGTCAGAAATCCGCAAAGAGTCCGTCCTCATGTAAGTGATAAGTCCCACGGCGCCCTGGCCCTCGACCTCAACACCTTCGTACAACTCCTGCGCGACTTTCATCGTCCGCTTTGCCTGAAAGCCCAGTTTTCGCGAGGCGTCCTGCTGCAAAGTAGAAGTAATAAAGGGTGGCGCCGGAGAGCGCTTTTTGGTTCCTTTCTTAGTGCTCACAACCGTATAAACTGCATTTTCGAGGTCTTTTAAAATCTGCTTTGCCTGCTTCTCATTTTTTATCTCGAGTTTTCCATTTTTGTCCGCATACAAAGAGGCCAAAAACGTCTTCTTTACGCCCTTTGCCGCAAATTTTGCATCGATGGTCCAGTATTCCACCGGCACAAAAGCCCGAATTTCGTTCTCCCGGTCAACAATTATCCGCAAAGCCACGCTCTGCACTCTACCGGCAGAAAGCCCTTTTCTAATCTTGCCAGACAAAAACGGACTCAACTTATAGCCCACAATTCGATCCAAAACCCGCCTCGCCTGCTGCGCGTTCACAAGGTCAAGATCAATAGCCCTAGGCTCCTCCATCCCCTTAGTTACGCCAGACTTCGTTATCTCGTTAAATGTAACGCGATTTTTCTCGCCAGGGGCCAAATTCAAAATATATGCCAAATGCCAAGAGATCGCCTCTCCTTCGCGGTCAGGGTCAGTCGCCAAAAAGACTTTTTTATTCTTCTTGGCCAAAGCAACGAGCTCTTTAACCAAGTCCTCCTTTCCCTTGATGATCTCGTAATTTGGCTTAAAATCGTGCCGGATGTCCACATTCAGCTTATTGGCCGGCAAGTCGCGCACGTGGCCCATAGATGCCACGACCTCGTACCCGGGGCCAAGATATTTTTTGATGGTCTTCGCCTTGGCCGGAGACTCCACAATCAACAAATTAGACACAGCAAAAGTCACCTCAATCTCGATTAAATCTATATTCTACTATAACGCTTGCCCGCATGAGGCCGAATAAGCTCATGCAATTCAAGCTCCGTAATGGCCTGCAAAACCTCCGGAACGCTCAGTTCAGTAAGTTCCGATAGCTCGTCAACAGTCATAGGCCTATCCGTTAAAATCTCAAAAACAGCATTGGCTCGGACAGATAGCCTATCTAAAACTTCCCGACTCGACGTCCCGTTAGACACCTTAAAATCAGGTTTATTCTTATCACTTTCATCTCGCGCACTCGGCTCTTTTGCAACGTGCGCAGCCGGCACATTCACGTCCGACACCCGCCGTAGCCCCGGGTACAAGTGATAATACTCC
>CAREUR010000021.1 GCA_948968885.1 uncultured Eubacteriales bacterium
AAAAAATATCGGAAGGCAAGGAACTCAGCTCTGATGAACTTGACGCTGCCCCTGGCGGTAATGTCTACGGAATGAGCGATCAGCTAAAACAAAATCTTATTAATTAAGTAAAATTATTGAACAAAATTAAAAACCTGCATTTGTACTATCGTTTTAGTATGTCTGCAGGTTTATTTTTTATATGTAATTTTAACTGTCCATTTTTACTTTGTTGCCATGGTTAACTTTTTTTCTTCTCCGTTTAGCAGCCTTACTAGGTTTTTCTTGTGTTTATAGATCACAAAGACACTGATCAAAACCGCTGCCGTTGTGACAATCACGGTATAGCCAAAAGTTGCCGGGCGGCGAGCCCCAAGGTAATCGCAAAAATACGTGACGCAAAAAGTAAAAATCGGGTACGAAACGGCCGCCAATATTGAGCCCAAGGAGACTAGCCGCGTGGTAAAGACGATAATCAAAAAAACAGAAAACGAAAGTGCTGCAACATGCCAGTCCGTCATAATCAGCATTGAGAACGCCGTTAAGACCGCCTTGCCGCCTCTGAGATCAAAAAAGCACGGGTAAACATGCCCCACCAAACACGCTACGCCGGCGATATACATGCCATACTGAACAATGCAAAACGTCGGCACGCCGGCTAAACTAATCTGCGAAAAAATCATCCGGCCAAACAAACAAGCAATAATCCCCTTGCTAAAGTCACCCAACATAGTCAAAAAAGCTGGCCAAAACCCAACCGAGCGCAGCACATTCGTAAAACCAGCATTGCCACTGCCAAGGTTCCGGATATCTTCCATGTTTTTAAACTGCCGTGTGAACAAAATAGAAAAGCTGACGCTCCCGATCAAATAGCCTACCGCGGCCACAAGAGCCATTTGAAACCAATAGAGCTTTAAAAAATTGACTGCCTGAACTTCCAAAAAATCACTCCCAATGCGATATAAAAGCTAGCGTTCCGCCCTTTCTCTTATTATAAACCTTATCGGCGCCCCTTGTAAAGAGAATGTCTCTCTAAATTTATTCTCGAGGTACCGCTGGTATGAGAAGTGAAAAAGTTTCACCGAATTTACAAAAAATACAAACGTCGGCGGCTGCACAGAAACTTGCGTTACAAAAAAGATTTTTAGCCGTTTGCCCCTGTCCGTTGGTGGCTGAACTCTAAGAATGGCCTCGGCCAAGACTTCATTGAGCACTCCAGTTGAAATACGCGTCGCACTCGCATTGAAGACTTGAGTTATCAACTCAAACAAATTTTCTATTCGTTGCCCCGTTCTGACCGACACAAACAAAATCGGCGCGTAATGCATAAATGAAAAGTCGTTTTCAAGCTTTTTCTTGTAGTTAGCAAAGGTTTTGTCAGTCTTTTCAACAGCGTCCCACTTATTAACAACGATAACGCAAGCCTTTCCAGCATTAATCGCAAGCCCCGCCACTTTTGAGTCCTGCTCCGTGAAGCCCTCAACAGCGTCTATCATAATAACGCACACGTCGCTGCGCTCAACGGCCATCTTGGCGCGGATAATGCTATACTTTTCCACAGCATCGGTAACCTTGCTTTGCCGCCGGATGCCCGCTGTGTCCACAAAGTTAAAACTTCCAAAACTATTTTTTATAAAAGTGTCGATAGTATCGCGCGTCGTGCCCGCAATATCAGAGACAATGCACCGCTCCTCGCCAGTTATCCTGTTTATAAGCGAAGACTTGCCAACATTCGGCTTGCCAATAACCGCGACGTTTATAGTCGAGTCTTCTTTTTCATCAAAATTACTAATGTCCGGCAAATTTTTAAAAACTTCGTCCAGCAAATCGCCCGTCCCGTGGCCATGCACAGAGGAAACCATTATAGGGTCGCCCAGACTTAAATTATAAAACTCATAAAAGTCGGCATCAGCCGCCCCAACCTTGTCGCATTTGTTCACGCAAAGAATAATCGGTCGACCGCTCTTTTGCAGCATCGCAGCAACCTCATAGTCCGTCGCCACAAGTCCCGTCTTCATGTCCACAACCAAAATTATCGCATCCGCAGAATCCATTGCAAGTTGTGCCTGGTTCCTCATCTGAGCCAAAATAACATCATCCGAATGCGGCTCAATCCCGCCAGTATCAATAATAGAAAAGCTCCGGCCCCTCCACTCGCAGTCGCCATAAATTCTGTCTCTAGTAACGCCAGGCACATCCTCAACAATAGCGACCCTCTGCCCCACGAGCTTATTAAACAACGTAGATTTCCCAACATTCGGCCGCCCAACAATCGCGACAATCGGCTTTGCCACTAGTGTTCCTCCTATCTCTTCCTTAAAATCCCTCAAAATCCCTCTAAACAAAAAAGAGAAGGTCACAACCCGGCCTTCTCTTTCGCGCTAAAACAAAGCTTAAGCTTCTACCTTTATAACCTCGCGGCCTTTATAGAACCCACATGCCTTGCAAACCCTGTGTGGTAGCTTAAATTCTCCACACTGTGGGCATTTCATAATTGCAGGAGCTTCTATCTTCCAAACGTTAGAACGTCTTTTGTCGCGCCTAGCCTTAGAATGCTTTCTCTTCGGCACTGCCATACATATCCCCTCCTTCTAAAATCAAATAAGCCTTGCCTCAATCAATAATATAATTCTCATTAAACTTAATTTCTACGCAATTTGGCAAATCTTCTGTCGAAACATGATCGATAGGTAAATCATTCAATTTTTCATTTAAATTTAAGATCCACTTGTTAACAGCCTTCATCTTCTCTACTTGTTGTTTTAAATCATCTTCTTTAATAATTGAAGTAATAGCATTTAAGAAGCTATTTCCGAAAATCATATTAATATAATTCATTAAAAAATTAATAACTTCAGAGAGTCTTATTGCTTGAACATTGCCGCTTGGAACATATATGTGAGTAACATTATTTTCTCTAAGTTCAATCGCACATCTACCTATATAGCCCCTTGATAATTCATGCAGTGGCTCCCCAATTAATTGTTCATATTTTTCTATATAAACGTCACTAGTAAGTTGAGAATTTGTAAAAGAAGCCTGCACCTGCCAGTAGTCACCATTAATCGCAATAAACATTGTTAAAACAATTGCTACAAAATTTTTTAACCAAAATTTCTTCATCATAAAATCTGTTAACACCACGTATTTTTATATTTTAGCATAATTACAAATAATAGTCAATATTTAAATTTATTAAATTCAATTTTTTAAGCTTCAGAATTTTAGCATTTCTCGCCTGTACAATAATCATCCTCGTCCGCCTTATTATTTGTCCCCAACCTCAGGAACGTTGTCTCCCGAAGTCTTCTTCTCTATTAACCTCTTCCTCTTCCTCCTCTTCTTCGTGCCAACTTTCATCATCATACTTTTCTCCATTGGCACCGTTGGTCTGGCTATTTTTCTCTGCTAAATTACTAAATCCCTCATCAGAACTAGAAGAAAAATCGTTAACAAGAGTATAGCCATTTGGCGATTTTCCATTTTGGTTACTAGCCAAACAATCAAATGCTACTACGTTGAACAAAAAAAGCATCACAAAAGTAAACAGGGAAACCATTTTAAACAAATTTTTCTTTAACATAAAATCTTTTGCACCACACATTTTTAAATTTTGCCATAATTGTATTTAATAGCAGACTTCAACGCAAAAATTCACATCAGCCATATTATTCATTATTATCATCACCAAAAATCTTTTCATGCCAAGATTCCTAGTAATCTCTATGGCCAACATTTTGAGATATCGCAGCGTTATTAATTATCGTTATCTGTTGCTGCTGTGCTACCATTTTGATTTCCGTTTTCTTCTGCGTTAGCACTAAGATCATCGTTGTCGTTTAAATTATTGTCCTCTTCTTCAGTAGTAGAAATATTATTGCCAACTTTTCCATCTACTTTTACTGATGATTTATTCCCCAAATTCTTTAATTCCGATTTCCCCCAGTTTTTATGTTCATAGTCTTCTTCAGGATAATAATCATATTCATAATAGTCATAATCATCCCAGTCAACACATTTATTGTTTCCTTTTTTTGGTTTTATGTTCAAAGAAGGTTTTTTATTCACCTCGGGCCGATTTGTTTGGTCTTGGTTAGCTCTTTTTTGATTACTTGCCAAACAAACAGACCCCGCTTAACAAATACAAACGCACATTGCCAAAACTGCCGAAGTAAGTTTTTTAAACAAATTCTTTTTTAACATAATTTTACACCTCATATATTATTTTAAACCACTCATTTTTAAATTAATCAATCTTAACCACAGTAGTAAATTCACCTGAATAATTATTTCTTCCTTCTTTCCCGTACTGCTGTTTTTTCCATATCATAAAGGTCTTTGCACTCTTGAAGTCGCTCTTCTTGTTCTTTTTTGGGGTCAGGAAACCATCCCCCATCATCGCTGTTACCAGGGGCAGAACATTTATTGTCACCATCTTCGCCCTGTTTCTTACTATTTGACTGATCATCCTTAGCTATAGGACGATTTCCTAAATTATTTTGCAATATATTTGAAGTTTTTTTAAATTCGTTCAGTTCTTTCAATTTTTCCCATTTTTCAAAAGCATTCATTGCTTCGGAGCAAGTATTTGCCCCTAAACCAAAACCAAAAAACGCCACTAAAACCAAGGATACCACTTTTTTTAACACAATTTTACACCTCTATTTATTTTAAACATTAATTTTGAAATTGACCAATCTTAGACCTCGTAATAATTTCACCTGGTAATGATAATTATTTTTTTCTTTTTTCCCTCACTGCCTTTGTTCGCATATCATCGAGGTCTTCGTCTTCTTGAAGTTGCTCTTCTTTTTCTTCTTCTGAACCAAGAACATACACATCATTACTATTTTTGCCCCATTTTTTATTATTTGACTGATTATTTTGCTGCTTAGCTAAACGCTTTTTATATTCTGCCCACTTTTTACGTTGCCTTCCTGGTGGCAAGCCATCACGTTCATTACTAGCAGAGCCAATAAATCCTATTGCACAAAAACAAACAAACATCGCCAAAACTGCAGACGTCACTTTTTTAAACATTTGCACTCCACACCTTTCTAAATTTGCATTACATTATCACACGGCGGGTGTGCTTTGTCAAGAATAAATTTTTCACCTTTTTACAACTTCGGAGGTATGCCGCTCGCGCAAATAGGAGGACTCCACGTCGGCAAGATGCAACTTCACAGCCAGCGGATATTTTTCGTACGCCACGCTAATCGAAAAGTCACCGCCCTTGGCTGCGCTGTCGAACCCGCCCATATGCCACCGGATCGCCATTGCCTCTGCTGGTTTTAGCCTCATGAAGCGCTCAATCAAAAACACAGATTTCTCTCCGTGGCCGTAAGGAAAGCTGTCGTCAATCGCATAAAACGGCTGCTTTTCCCATGCCCCCGTCACCTCGTTTTTCACGTTCCTTGTCGAGACCTTATAAAACTCCGCCTTGCACAAATCATGCAGCAGCCCGCACACCGCAAAGCTCTCTTCTGTGTCAGTTTCTTCGTCAAAGTAGCGCTCTCGCAGCGTTTTGTAGACGCTCACACTGTGCTGAGCCAAGCCTCCCTCGCATGCACAGTGATATTTCGTGCTCGCCGGCGCCGTAAAAAAGTCCGTAGACGAAAGCCAACTAAGCAGCTCCGCAGCGCCCGGCCGTTTGATAGAGTTCCCATATATTTCCGCAAATTCTTCTTTAAAGCTCATTCTAGTTCTCCTTATTTTGTAAAATCAAGCCGCGCAGCCTATTTTGCCCCAAACAGCCTGTCCTGCAGCTTTTTTATCCGCTCTTTTCGGCGCTTTGTTTCATCCTTATCCAACGTCAAACTTCCGTCCGAAGATGTCCTCAAAACGTCACCAGGCTTTGCCCCTTTTTGCAATTCGGACTTTTCTACAGCGTACAGCTTTTCATCGTCACCCTCGCAAATCGCATAAACACCGTCAAACCGGTCAATCGATAGCATCATCGGCTAGGCACTCTCCTTCTCACAAAATATCTTCAGGTCGTCACCGTTCGTCGCAAAAATCACCGTGCCAGCCCAGTCCGTGCGGTAAACCTTTACGTTGCTTTTCTCCAACCTGCTCAGAATTTCCTTCTTGGGCAGCCTGTTCTTGTACTCGCCAACCGAAATCACGGCATAAGTCGGCGCAACTTTATTCAAAAACGCCTGCGAGGTCGAGGTCCGGCTTCCGTGGTGCCCCACCTTCAAAACGTCCGCCTTCAGATCATACCCTGCCGCAATCATATCTCGCTCCGACTCTTTTTCTGCGTCGCCAGTAAAGAGAAAACTCCTGTTTTTGTACGTGATCTTAACAACGACCGAGTTATTGTTCATGTTATCATACTGGAAGAGTGGCGCCAAAATCTCAATTTTCATCGGCCCTATGTAAAAAACCTTCCCCGGCTCTGGCACCTCTGCCCTTATCCCCTTTTTGTCAAGCGCCTTCAGCAAACGCTCATAGGACCTAAAAGTCGGGATCATCTCATCCTTTAAATGCGGCATCATAAAGGCCTTCACGTCAAACTCATTCACAACATAGCCCATGCCGCCTACGTGGTCGCTGTGTTGATGGCTCAATATCAGCTGATCGATCGTCTTCACCTTCATCTTGCGCAAGTACTCGTTCACAACCTTGTAAATGCTTGTCTCGCCCGCGTCAATCAGGATATTCTTGCCCTCGCAAGTGATGAAAATGCAGTCTGCCTTGCCAACGTCCAAAACATGCACCGCCATCGGGTAGTCGTCCGCCGTGCCCGAAAACTCGCCAACCGAGCAGGTTTTAAATATCCCATTCCAAATCGGAATCCCAAAGCCCTCAATTATAGCCACGGCCGCGGCGCCAAGGATAATCGCCAAAGAAAAAGAAAGAATCAGCAACCTTTTTTTCTTTTGAGTTCTCTTAAAATTACTCTGCATAAAACGCTCCCTCTAACACTCTCATCCCCGAATCTACGGCCTGTTGAATGTCTCTTTGTTGTCTAACATCTGATAATTTTTGACCAAAATTTGCCTGGGCTTAGACCCCTCGTGCGGCCCCACAATTCCCATTCGTTCCATCTCGTCAATAAGCCGGCCCGCCCTTGCGTAACCCAGCCTCAACCGCCGTTGCAGCAAGGATGTCGAAGCCTGGCCCACCTCCATCACGCAGTTTATCGCCTCTTCCAGCATCGGGTCCTGCTCTTTGTCATCAAACTTCTCCTCTTTGGCTGGCTCCTGCACCGCGTTTTTCTCAATCTCCTCAATCACCGTCTGATCGTACTCGTTTTGGCCGTTGCTCTTGATAAAACTCAGAACGTTCTCGATTTCTTTGTCCGTCAAGAAGCAGCCCTGCACTCTCCGCGGTTTGGTGGACCCAATTGGCGAAAACAGCATGTCGCCTCGGCCAAGCAGCTTTTCGGCCCCGCTAGAGTCAAGAATAGTCCTAGAGTCAATCTGCGAAGAAACCGAAAGCGCGATTCTGCTGGGAATGTTAGCCTTTATAACTCCAGTAATGACGTCCACAGAAGGTCTCTGCGTCGCGATAACCAAATGCATCCCGGCAGCACGAGCCATCTGCGCCAGCCGACATATCGCATCTTCGACTTCGTTTGGCGCCGCCATCATTAAGTCCGCCAGCTCATCGATGATTATCACAATCTGCGGCATTTTCTCAAACTTTTCTTCTTCGCCCCTCGCAACCCCAGATTTCATCTTATTTTGCACCATTTTGTTGTAAGATGTCAAATCGCGCACGTTGTTTTCGGCAAAAATGTTGTACCTCTTGAGCATCTCCGTAACCGCCCAGTTGAGCGCCCCAGCGGCCTTGCGCGGGTCCGTAACGACAGGCACCAGAAGGTGCGGGATTCCGTTGTATATGCCAAGCTCAACCACCTTCGGGTCGATCATAAGCAGGCGGACTTCCTCGGGACTCGCCTTATAGAGCAGGCTTATAATGAACGAATTTATGCACACAGACTTGCCCGAGCCCGTCGATCCGGCAATCAACAAATGTGGCATCTTAGATAAGTCCGCAAGAGTCACGTTTCCGGCAATGTCGCGCCCCAAAATAACCGTCAGTTTGCTCTTCGAGTTCGCAAATTCGTCCGAATTAACCAGCTCGCGCATCTTAACAATGTTCACAATCTTGTTCGGAATCTCGATCCCCACAGCGGCCTTGCCCGGGATCGGCGCCTCAATGCGCACTCCCAGAGCCGCCAAATTAAGGGCAATGTCGTCTGCGAGGTTCGTAATCTTGCTGATTTTTACGCCCGCCGCCGGTTGAAGTTCATATCGGGTAACCGCCGGGCCGCGACTTATATCCACAATCTTCGTCTGGACTGCAAAGCTAATAAGCGTATCCACTAGCATCTGGCCATTTGTCTGCAACTCGTGCCGGATATCAGCCTGATTTTGCTCTTTTGTTGGCTCCAAAAGCGAAGCCGGAGGGTAATTATATGTACTTTCGTCCGTTTTGTCAGGCGTCAGCTTGACTTCGCTTGCCTCAAACTCCGTAGATTCAACCTTTTTCTTTTTGTTTTTTTCAATAAATGCCTCGGCGGCTTTTTTCGCAGAATCCTCAAACACATCGTCACTATTGCCTTTTGCAAATTTCTGTGCCGCGTTTTCTTTCAACCTCTCAAAAATTGCATTCGATTTTACCGGATGGTCTGGGAATTTCGCTTGAGTTTCAGCGTCATCCTCGTCAGGTTCAGCCTTCAAAAAGCAGCTCTTAAGGCCGTCCGCAACAAAAACTACAACCTTCTTCAGCGCGTTGTAAAGCGTTGCCAGGCTTGTCCCCGTCAAAAGCATCGTTGCGACAAAAAGCAGCAGCGAAATGGTTATTCTGGCACCAACCGCCCCAAAAAGGTATATCACCGGTATGCCCAAAATTCCGCTAAAAAGCCCGGCTCCAGTAGCCTGTTCGCCTCTTTTATAAAGCTCTAACAAGCTTTGAAAATAATTCGCATCCGCAAGCTGCGGCACTTCTTCAAAAATGTACACCGACGTACACAGCAAAAAGATCACTATCACCGACAGTACGACCTTCGCGCCAGCCCTCTCCCTCGGTTGGGCCATTGCCGTCGTCCCCGCGATGTAAAGCAGCACCACCGGCCAAAATATCGCGATTTTGCCAAAAAGTCCCAAAATAAAATTATGTAAAAAGAACCAGACATTCTCGCCCTTTATGAGCACCAAGCACAGCAAAAACACCGCCGTTGCAAAGATTATTATAGACAGCACTCGGTTGTTTAAGCTGGCAGGCTCTTCCGGCCTGACTTTTGGCCTCGCTGTTTTTTTTGATTTCAAATCTTTTTTTTCCGTCAAAATATCCCCTCGCAGTTTTTTAATAGCCACAGCCAAGAATCCCAGGGTAGGGACGGCGGTTAAAACTTGTCCCTACGGCAACCTAACAAATTTTCCTCATGTGCCACGCGGCTTTCTAGGCCTTCTTGCTGCCACTATTCGAATTCTTTTCGGCCCTTTCATTATCTATCATACCATAAAGTCGCGCAAGTGCGTCAGACAAATTTCCAACCTCGTCAATGATCCCCTCTGTAACGGCCTCCTTGCCCTCCAAAACCGTGCCAATGTCCATATCAAGCTCGCTAGTGTTCGTCACCAGCTCCAAAAATCGCTTAGAATCTATCTTCGAGTTGTCCGTAATAAATTTGGTAATCCTGTTTTGCATCCGTTTAAGATACTCAAAAGCTTGCGAAGTTCCCAGAGTCGTGCCGGTCGTTCGCACCGGATGTATCATCATGGAAGCCGACTTCGCGATAAACGTCTTCTTTGCCGAGACAGCCAGCGGAACCCCAATAGAATGCCCGCCTCCAATGACCATCGAAACCGTGGGCTTTTTCATCCCCGCGACCAGCTCCGCCAAAGAGAGCCCCGCTTCAATGTCGCCCCCCACGGTGTTGAGCAGAATGAGCAATCCGTCAATCGAAGGGCTCTCCTCAATAGCGACAAGCTGCGGAATCACCCTCTCGTACTTCGTTGTCTTCACCGAATCCTCCGCAAAGTCGTGCCCCTCAATCGTCCCAAAAATCATCAGGCAATAAATGGTATGCCTCCCGTTCGTCACAACAACGGCGCCAGTTTTGCTAATTTGCTCCATCTGAATTTTGCTGCCAGGGTTTGCCTCACTTATGTTCTCATCCACCGTCCCATCGGAATTGTTCGCGGTTAAATCCCTGTTTTTGCTCATGATATCTTGCACCTCCACAGATATCTTGTGCAAAATCGGCAATATCATGCATGTTTTATTCCATTTTTTAAAGATAAAACCTCCAAAGCCTTCTCAACAATGTCGCTCGCCCGCAGATTATAGCACTCCTTCAGGTACGGCACCCTTCCAACCTGGCCAAATTTGTCCTCCACGCCAACAGCCCTCAGCGGCACGGGGCATTCTTCCATAAGGACCTCACAAACAGCTGACTTTAAGCCGCCAATCACATTATGGTTCTCGACCGTCAAAACTGCGCCAGTCTTCTTCGCAGAAGCGACAACCCCTGCCCGGTCAATGGGCTTTATCGTATGTACGTTTATAATCTCAGCGTCTATGCCGCTCGCTTGCAGCTCCCTCGCCGCAGTCAAAGTCTCACTCACCATTATTCCAGAACAGAAAATGCTCAAATCCCGGCCATCCTTGATTTTGCACACCTTAAACAGATCAAAATCGCAGGTTTCATCAAAAACATCCAGCGCCGACTTGCGAATCATCCGAATATACACCACGCCATAGTAATCTGCAATCTGCGGTAGGGCCCTTCTCAGCTGAGTTCCATCCGTCGGCTCAAAAATCACAATCCCCGGAATGCTTCTCAAAACGCCGATGTCCGCAAAGCTCATGTGCGTTCCACCGTTAAGCTCCGCGCTAATTCCCGGGTCCGTGCCGATTATCTTGACATTTTGCCGAGCGTAAGCGCACGAAATCGCGATCTGATCGCAAATGCGTCTGGTTGCAAAAGGCGCAAACGTAGAAATAAACGGTATCATCCCGTAGCTGCTCATTCCAGCGGCCACGCAAGCCATGTTCTGCTCCGCTATGCCGACGTTTATGGCCCTCTCCGGAAACTTGCGTTTTAGGCTAGAAAAGCCGTTTGCTCGCATCAAATCCGCATCAAGCAGCACTATATCTTCATTCTGCGCTATCAACTTTTCTAACTCCTCTGCCAAAATTTGCCGCATTTCCACTACGCTTCACCCCTTAGCTCTGCCAACCCCAAGGCCATCGCCTCCGGCGTGACCTGCATGCTGTGGTTGCTCGTCCCGGCGGCCTCTGCAAAGGAAACTCCCTTACCTTTCACCGTGTTCAAAATTATCATCGATGGCTTTTGCGAAGACTTCGCCGACGTTATAGCCGCATCAATGGCCTCGCAATCGTGACCATCGTCCACAACCAGCACGTTCCAGCCAAAAGCACGCCACTTCTCGTCCAACGGCGCTATATTGCAAATTTCGCTAACTTCGCCGTCCAGTTGCAATTTGTTATAATCCGTAAACGCAATCACGTTGCCCAGCTCATGCTGCGAGGCGAACATCGCGGCCTCCCAAATCTGCCCCTCCTGGCTCTCTCCGTCACCAATTATCGCATAAATCGTGGCTCCGTCGTTCTTCATCTTAGAGGCCTTCGCTATCCCCATCGCGCAGGAAAAACCTTGCCCCAGCGAGCCTGTCGTCATGTCGATTCCCGGAGTCCTATTCATGTCGCAATGGCTCGGCAAATTCGTCCCCGGCTGATTAAGCGTCAGCAGCCAGTCCTCGCCAAAGTAACCCTTGCTGCACAAAACAGAATAAACCGCCGGTCCGCTGTGCCCCTTAGACACAATCAGGCGATCCCTGCCCGGCATATTCGGATTTTTCGGGTCAATGTTCATGTGATTCTCATAAAGCACAACCAAAAGTTCCACGATAGACAGCGAGCCACCGATGTGCCCGCTGCCAAAAGTCCCAATCGTCTTCAAAATCAAGCGCCGAATCTCCGCGCACTTGCTCGTCCAGTCCATAACCATCCTCCAATTTTAAACACGTATATTATACACCGGCCAAAAGATTAAATCAACGCAAACAAAAGTTGGAGGGCGGTTAAGCCTAGTAGCCACGCCTGTAGTCAGGCTTTGCCTTTTACTTTATCTAGTGCATATTTTTCTAGCCGAGAAACTTGCGCCTGGCTGATTCCTATTTCGGACGCGACTTCCATTTGGGTTTTGCCCATCAAAAAGCGCAGACTCAAGATTTTTTTCTCGCGGTCACTCAATTTTGCGATGGACTCCTTAAAAACGATCTCGTCCAGCCAGTTGGAGTCCTCATTCTTGTTTCCGACCTGGTCCATAACGTAGATGGTGTCGCTGCCCTCAGAGAAAACCGGCTCGTAAAGAGAAATCGGCTCCACAATGGACTCTAGCGCAATTACTAAAGTCTCTCTTTTTACGTCTAATTTTTTTGCAATTTCATCAACAGAAGGCTCCTGCCCCGACGTTGCGATGATCTGCTCTTTAACCTGCATGGCTTTGTAGGCAACATCGCGCATTGAGCGGCTTACTCGGATGGAGTTGTTGTCTCGCAGATATCTTCGTATTTCGCCGATTATCATTGGCACGCCGTAGGTAGAAAATCGGACGTTAAGGTCAATGTCAAAATTGTCAATAGCCTTTATCAGCCCGATGCATCCGACCTGAAACAAATCATCAAGATTTTCGCCTCTATTTGTAAAGCGCTGTATGACGCTCAGCACCAGCCTTAAGTTGCCGTTTACCAGCTCTTCTCTTGCTTTTTTGCGTTCTTTTTTTGTGCCGGTTTTCATCACCTTCAAAAGCTCCATCTTTTCCTTCTCCGATAGCACCTTTAGCTTCGCCGTATTCACTCCGCAGAGCTCCACCTTGTTGTACTGCATTTTATAAAAACTCCCTTCGCGCTTGCCCTTAACTTAAGTATTGGCCTTTGCGGCTTTATTAATGCAGCCCAAGCACAAAGAAATAAAAATTGTCACCTTCAAATTAAAAGGTGACAATAAATCCATATTAAATTTTAAATTTTTTAGATTTACGATTCATTGATAAGGTTTGCAAAGTTAGCATATGCAGCCTCCTGTAATAGTTTAGATGAAGTTTTATCTCTATGTTTTTTTGCTATATTATTATTATTATCATTATCTAATTTTTTATTAAACGCTGTACCTTCAAAACTAAACACCGGATTTTTATGATTTTTTCTAAGCTTTTCAAGGTTAGTTCTAACAAAGCGTTCTAGTAATTTCCTTGTTCTTCCATCAAGATCTTTGTTGAGTTTCAAATCTGATTTGACTTTCAGCCTACCAACTAGCTCACTTGCTTCCCTTTTAGTTAATGGCGAAGCCTCTTGCGCTGCTTTCGCCTTCTTTACAGGTTTGCCGCCAAATGTATCTCCTTTAAAATCTGCAGTTACATTAACTTCTTCTAGCTTTGTACAGTCGGAAAACACTTCTTCCCCAAATTCTGGGACACCAGTGCCGTAATAAGTTAAATTTTTTAGGCTGGTACAATTGCCAAATGCCATATCTCCAAAAGTTTTTACATTACCCCGAATAACTATAGAATGCAAGCTGTCACAGTCGCAAAGGACAAAATCA
>CAREUR010000022.1 GCA_948968885.1 uncultured Eubacteriales bacterium
CTAAATGTGTGGATTCTCTTATTGAAGTTGTTGTGCAGATAAACGGCAAGCTTCGGGCTAAAATGCAGGTGAAGGCTGGAATTTCTAGGGATGAAGCTATATCTTTGGCAAAAAGCGACCCGAAAATATCTGCTGCACTCGATGGCACCAGGATTATTAAAGAAATTTATGTACAAAATAAACTAGTGAATTTTGTTGTTAATTAAATAAATTTGCGTGGTTTTAAAGTTGCGTCTTGACATGTTGTTCACAATTGTTGTATAATTATTTTCGTAATTTGTGATTTTGCAATTTGAGCTTTATTTTATAAAATAAAAGGTTTAAGATAGTACATTACCTCTGCCGGATGGCGGATGGGAGGGATATGGATGGCTGAAATTAAAGTTAAGGATAATGAGTCTTTGGACAGCGCTATGAAAAGATTTAAAAAACAATGCACCCGAGCTGGAATTATCGCCGAAGTTAGAAAAAGAGTTGCTTACCAAAAGCCCTCGGTTAAACGCAAAAAAAAGTCTGAAGCAGCTAGAAGTCGGAAATATTAATATTTGAGAGAGTTAGATTTAAAGGCGGGCTTTTTGCCCGCTTTTATTTAAATTTGGAGAGTGATTTTTATTTCATGGCATACAATTTCTCATGCTATTGGTTACTTTTTAGAAGCTTGGGAATCTTGTTATCCCAACCTTCATTTTGTTAATCTTCTCGACATCGATATAAAGTTTTTGAAAGGTTATTATAATATAAAGGCCGTCTTATTGGACGTCGATAATACCTTAACGCAGCACAACGGTACTGAGCCCTATGACGGGGTGCGCGAATGGGTTGACTCCATTAAAAATGCCGGAGTTAAGGTTATGATAATTTCTAATGCTAAAGATGAGCACCGGGTGCGGATTTTTGCAGAGAAATTAGGGATAGATAATTATATTTGGGATGCAAAAAAACCGTTCACAAAAGGGTTTCGCCAGCTGACAAAAGATCTTGGAGTCGACAAGAGCGAAGTTGTGGTTATAGGAGATCAAATTTTCACGGATGTACTGTACGCGAGCGGTGTTGGAGCAATGTCGATATTAGTTGACCCAAAAGACAAAAAAGAACCGCGTTCTATGAGAATAAAGCGGGTTTTGGAAATTCCGTTTAGGGGCTTCATAGATTTTGAAAATAGAAAATAAAAAGTTAGGATTTTGCTAAAAATGAAAAAAATGTTAGTATTATTGGGACCGAACCTGAACATGGTTGGCGTGAGAGAACGTGATATATATGGAACAGAGTCTGCTAGCGATATTAATGCGCAGATAATTTTGAAGGCCAAAGAAAAAGGTCTGGAGTGCGAGATATATCAGTCCAACTGGGAGGGCGCTCTGATCGATAAGATTCAGGAATCTGTTGGCAATTTTGATGGAATAATCTTAAACGCAGGGGCCTTGACGCATTATAGCATAGCCTTGCGGGACGCGATTGCGAGCGTGCCGGTGCCGTGCGTTGAAGTGCATATGTCGAACATTTACGCCAGAGAAGAGTACCGCAGACGGTCGGTGATTGCTGAGGTCTGCGCTGGACAAATCTCTGGCTTTGGCAAAAACGGCTATTTTTTGGCGATGGACGCTATTGTAGACTTGATTTATTGAGCAAAAACCTCGGGAGGGCTGGCTTTTATGGCGGACAGACTAAATGTTTTAATGGATGAGCTGCAAAAACGAACCGAGAATTTTGAAGCAGCACTTATAACCTCGGAGGTGAATCGGCTGTATTTTACTAGCTTTAAATCCAGCGCGGGCCTGGTTTTGGCGACTCGGGATGAGGCTTATTTTATTGTGGATTTTAGGTATTATGGGGCGGCAGCAAAACAAGTCAAAAACATGAATGTCGTCTTGGCGGCTGACTTTAAGAGCGAGCTTTTAAAGATAATAAAGAAGCACAGAGTCAAAAAAGTATTGCTAGAAAATGCCGAAATAACACTGGCCGAAGTTTTGAGGCTTGAAGCTTGGGCAAAAGATGCGGGCGCCTATTTTATAAAAACGAGCGCGCTAGATGATGCGATAAATTCGTTACGGTCAATTAAAACCGAGGAAGAAATCCGAAACATCAAAACAGCGCAAGAGATTGCGGAGAAAGCTTTTGAAAAATTTTTGCCTACAATAAAGGCGGGCATGACGGAGAGAGAAGCCGCGTTTGATCTGGAGTTTTTGATGAGAAAAGAGGGGGCACAGGCTTCCGCATTTGAAATAATTGTGGCAAGCGGAAAAAACGGAGCAGTCCCGCACGCGCAGCCTTCGAAGAAGACATTCGCGACCGGAGACTTCATCACAATAGACATGGGCGCGGTTTACAACGGATATCATAGTGACATGACCCGGACTGTTGCGCTGGGGGAGGCTTCGGAAAGGCAACGAGAAGTTTATAATTTGGTGCTAAAAGCTCAGAGTAGAGCGATTGAGCAGATTAGGCCGGGAGCTTTGTGCACGGATATCGACGCTGTGGCGAGGGATTTTATTTATAAAAATGGCTATGAGGGCTGTTTTGAGCACGCTTTGGGGCATGGCGTTGGGCTGGGAATTCACGAAAAGCCGAGTTTATCTGCACGTTCAAAAGACGTCTTAAAGCCGAGAATGGTCGTCACAGTCGAGCCGGGTATATATTTGAAAAATGAGTTTGGCGTGCGCATAGAGGACATGCTCGTGGTTACGGCGGATGGCGCGCTAAACTTGACTTCTGCGTCGAAGGAATTATTGATTTTGTGAGCTTTTCGTGCTTAAAAAATCGCGCATAAATACGAAACAGAAGGACGGAGGCTAGAATGACATGCCACCAAAGGTGAAGGCAGTTTGGGTTTGTTCGGAGTGCGGGTATGAATCGCCAAAGTGGAATGGCCAGTGCCCGGCGTGCGGGGAGTGGAACACTTTTAATGAGGAGATTCGGGACACTTCGAAGCAGGCGGCCTCGGCGTTGCATATAAAAAATAAAATGTACGAGAAGCCGGTTTTGCTGGGGCAAATAAACGACGCGGACGAAAATCGCTACAAGACGGGCTTGAATGAGCTTGATAGAGTTTTGGGTGGCGGAATCGTCAAGGGGTCGCTTGTACTTTTGGGCGGCGATCCGGGAATCGGCAAGTCGACTATACTTTTGCAGGTTTGCAAGAATTTGGGCGAGTCTTTGAACGTGCTATACGTATCGGGCGAGGAGTCTAAACGGCAGATAAAGCTTCGTGCAGCGCGACTCGCGGTGGACAGCGAGAATCTTTACATTATGGCGGAGACGGACATAGAAGCGATATTGAGCGAGATTCAGCAGAATCGGCCCGACATTGTTATAATCGACTCGATCCAGACGATGAATCACAGGGAGCTTCAGTCCTCAACTGGCAGTGTGACACAGGTGAAGGAGTGCACGAATCTTTTGATGAGATGCGCAAAGGAGCTTGAAATTTCGATAGTGATTGTGGGTCACGTCAATAAAGACGGCGGAATTGCCGGCCCGAAGGTCTTGGAGCACATTGTGGATGCAGTTTTATATTTTGAGGGCGACAAGCAGATGCCATACCGGATTTTGCGCGGAATTAAGAACAGATACGGCTCCACGAACGAAATTGGCGTGTTTAGCATGACTCGTGCTGGGCTTAAGGAGGTTGAGAATCCTTCTTTGATGTTCTTGTCTGGCCGTCCGAGGGGAGTTCCTGGTACGTGCGTAGCTTGCATTATGGAGGGGACTCGGCCGATTTTTGCTGAAGTTCAGGGTCTGGCGGCGACCTCTGGCTTTGGTCACCCAAGGCGAATGTCGACCGGATTTGACTATAATCGGATGTCGCTGATTTTGGCTGTACTCGAAAAAAGAGCCGGGTACTTTTTTTCAAATCTGGATGCCTACATAAACGTGATCGGAGGCATTAAGTTGGACGAGCCCGCTTCGGATTTGGCAGTGGCGCTCGCGTTGATTTCGAGCTTGAAGGGGAGCGCTCTTTTTGACAACGCCATTGTTTTTGGAGAAATAGGCCTGGCGGGGGAAGTCAGAGCAGTTTCGTACGCAGAAGAGCGGGTGATAGAGGCGCAGCGACTGGGCTTTGAAAAATGCGTGCTACCGTATTATAACTTGAAATCAATGAATTTGAATCTTCAAAACAAAATAGAATTAATCGGCGTAAAAACGATAAAACAGGCATTTGAAGCCTTAACTTTATTGTAAAAATCAAAATTTGTTTATAAAAAATAACAGCTCGAGTTTTTAATAAAATACGAGCTGTCTTATATTCAGTTTGATCAGAAAAATTATTTTTAAAACTTATTACTTTTTGTTAAAGTAGTCTAAAAAAGCGTCCATATTTGTTGATTCCCAAACTTGGAACATACCTGCAGTTCTTTGCGCAGCCGCTTCAGTTTTACAGTTTACAATATCGGTAGAAACTCCGTGGCTAATAGCACTATTTACAGCACAACCTTTATTATGATGCTTATAAACAGCTTTATTTATAGGGTCTGCCACAAAATATCAGCCATTTTGACCTCGACCATAAAAAATAGTTCCTCCGCTTACGCCTTGCTTTTCACAATTGCTCAATTTTTTTAAATTCCTTTTTTCTTTTGCCATTTTTATTACTCCCTTTCTTTTTTTACTTGCTTTTGCTTGCTAAATTTATTTTAATTATTTAATTTTAATATAAAATATAAATTTTGTCAAATTGTTTATGCCAAATATGTAGCAAAAGGCAGGCCAAACTTACAAAAGTTCGATCTGCCTAAAATTTTTCTTTATTAAGGAAACGCATTAAAAATTTAAGCTCCTCTACCTTCTATTTAGCATGTAAACGTCAGTGATTTTTTCGGCTTCTTTTTGACTTATAGGCTTGCCTCTATAATAATACTTGTCCTTTGACCAAATATTGTGTTGCCAACTTACACCAGCCTCGTTGTATTGTCCGGCAGAATATTTATCCTTACCTACATAGCCTCCTGCGACAGTATCCAAGCTTTGCTCGTCGACTTCATGAAATCCTTTGCTTTTGTCATTTGCCATTTTCATTACCCCTTTTCTTTATAAATTTGCTAAATTTATTTTAGCTATTTAATTTTAACATAAAAAAGACAAATTATCAAATATTTTTTATTGGAAATTAACAATGAAGGCCGCCGTTTTATCCCAGAATTTTGTAACAAAAGTTACAAAAATTTAAACAAATAATTGTTGAAATATAGAACTAAAGGCAGTATAATTTACTTAGTGCGGGGCAAAATTTTAAAGAAAAGAAGATGTATAAATGTCAAAATTTAGAAATTGGATTAGATTAAAAAGAAACAAAAGTTTGATGATTATTTTTTTTATAACAGCAGTAGCCATCGCGATAAGCTGCGTAAATTTATCGAAAACAAGCCACCCTAAGCCAGATCCAGAGGATCAGTTAATAGAGAATAAAGCAGAAGAAAACAACTCAAAGCCTGAAAATAATGAGGAAAAACCGCCAAAAACTGAGAATAAACCTAAAGAAAAAAAAGTACAGCAGCAAGTGCCGCAATTTCAAGCGTCAAATGCAAAGGATTATCAGCAGATGTACCCGGATCTATATTGCACTCGGCCGCAAAATCAGATAAACCCAGACAAAACCATTTTTCTTACATTTGATGACGGGCCATCGGACAGAACCCTGGAGATTTTAGATATTCTGCGCGAAAAAGGCGTAAAGGCTACTTTTTTTGTGACCGGAAATTGTCCTCTGGCAAAAGGCAAAGCTATAATGAAAAGAATTGTGGATGAGGGCCACACAATCGGCGTTCACACTTATACGCACGACTTTAAGAAGATTTATGCAAGCGTGAATGCGTTTTTGGACGATTTTTATAAAATTTACAGCTTGATTTACGACGCAACTAGCGTTAAGCCAACGATTTTCCGCTTCCCTGGTGGCTCCAAGAATGGCTTTAACAAGGGAAATTACAGGGAGCTTATTGCGGAGATGACTCGCCGTGGCTTTGACTATTTTGACTGGAATTTGTCCGCCGGGGACGCAGTTAGCCGCACGCCTACGCCAACGGCTAGATGTATAAGCAATGTTCTGAATGCCTCCAAAAATTGCAGGCACGGAGTGGTTTTGATGCATGATGCTAGACCAAAAGCCACGACAGTAGAGGCTCTGCCGGCGATTATTGATGGCTTAAGAAGCCAGGGTTTCAGCTTTGACAAGCTCTCAAATAGCATTAATCCCGCTGCCTACTCGCTTGTGAAGCCATACAGATGACTTAAAAGCCGTTATAATGCGAATTTTTTATGATAGAAGGGTAATCTTTATAGCAATAATCTAAGTCGACGCGGCCTTGAATTCCTGGAACGCTACCGTCACTGGTGTGTTGCCACATTCCATAAGGCGAGGTACAGTCGCAGGTTGGTTGCCAATGGGCGATCCACAACTCGTGACCACTGAGTCTGTTCATGTCTAGGTGATATTTTTGAAAATTTAAAAACGTGTAGAAGCCACAATAATAGCCGTTTTCCTTTAGCTTTTGCAGGAAAGTTAGCACTATGCCGGTCCGCTGTGAGTTGCTCAACGTCATGTGGCACTTGTCCTCAAAGTCCATAAAGACCGGGTACTCCCACTGCGTCCACCGGAGCCTGTTTATGAAGAATTCTGCCTCTAGCAAAGCCTCGTGAGTATTGGTTGCGTAGCTATAATGATATGCACCGATTGGCATTCCGACGGCTTTGGCGCCAGATATATTTGCTCGAAGTTTTTTATCTGTTTGCTTCTCCCAATTGCTCCAGCCGTAGGAAGTCCGGATGATTGCAAACTCTATGCCAGAATTTTTTACGGCCTGCCAGTCGATATCGCCGTTGTGATAGGAAACGTCGATACCTTTTTTGCAAGAAGAATTTTGTCTGGCCGCGATAGCTTCAGCATATCCGGGCATGTTTGGAATCAGAATTCCTGTATTGCTATTGCGGGCCGCAATAGCTTCAGCATATCCAGGCATATTTGGGACTAGAATCGCCTCGGACTTGAAGTTTATGTAAAAACCGGTGCCTAAAATCGCGAAAAAAACACAGAAAATAACAACTAAGAGCTTCTTTGCACATTTGACCATTTTTTCAACTCACCTCAACAATAAATTTGCCAAATTATAATAAACTAAGGTTAATTATACCGGTTTTTAAGACAAAATTCAACAACATAATCTGAGTTATTTTGTAAAATTTTTGGAAGAAATTTTGTTCAACATTTTAAAATGGCTATTGATTTTTACAAAAAATGTGTTATAATAACAAAGTAAGTTTGAGGGGCGATGGAGGTAAGCCTGGCACTGGTCAAGGTAAAGTTTTTTTGCAAATGTGCGCGTGAACACTGAATATGCGCATGAGATGTATGTTTTAATATGTGAGCGGGTGGGCGCTGTGCGGTCTGGCGCCGTGAACCATGTCAGGCGGGGAACCGAGCAGCATTAAGCGGAGTGCCGGGGGCGATGCAGTCAGTTTGCTCGCTTGCATATTTGAGTGTATATTATTTATTTTTTGATTTATAGACATTGGCGGTTTGTTGCGGTTTTTGCTTTTTGTTTATCTTGTTTGCGAGAGGTAAATTATGTATGCATCAGGCTCTTTACAGAAAATACAGACCCAAAACCTTTGCGGACGTCGTGGGGCAGCCGCATGTTACGGTGACTTTGCAGAACGAAATTTTGTCTGGCCGCATTGGACATGCCTATTTGTTTATCGGTTCGCGCGGAACGGGCAAGACGACTTGTGCGAAGATATTTGCAAAGGCGGTTAATTGCCGTCACGTTGAGGGTGGTAATCCTTGCTGCGAGTGCGAAATGTGCGGAGAGATTGATTCTGGCGAGGCTATGGATATTGTTGAGCTGGATGCAGCTAGCAATAATGGGGTAAATGATATTCGAGAGATCTGCGAGTCTACCGCCTTTACGCCGGCTAAGTCCAAATATCGGGTTTACATCATAGACGAAGTGCACATGCTCTCTGCGGGCGCGTTTAACGCTTTGCTTAAGACTCTCGAAGAGCCGCCGGCGCACGTTATTTTTATTTTGGCAACTACTGAGGTACATAAGATTCCGGCTACGGTTTTGTCGCGTTGCCAGCGGTTTGAGTTTCATAAGATTTCTGCAGATGACATTGTTGGCCGAATTGACTATGTTGCATCGCAGGAAAACGCCAGTATAACTAGGGATGCAGCTTTTTTGATCGCTAAAACCTCCGACGGGGCAATGCGGGATGCTTTGGCAATTCTCGATAAGTGCATGGGAACAGCCAAAAATGTTACTGCGGGCGTGGTTACAGACACGGTGGGACTGGCTTCTGGCGAGCAGATATTTTTGTTGATGCAGGATATTTTGCGAAAAGTTCCACAGGACGCGCTGGCTGCGATTGGCGAGTTTGATAGATGCTCGAAAAACATGACCCGGCTGGCGTTTGAGCTGATAAACGGGTTTAGAGATTTGATGCTCATTAAAACCTTAAACGACGCGAAAAAGTTGATGGTTGTCTCGGATGATGACTACTCTAGGTTGCGTGACTTGGCCAAAAATGTTGCGCTTGAAACGGTAATTTTTATTATGGACACTTTGCAAGCGTCGTTTGAGAAGATGAGCCGGGGGTGCGACGCTAAAACGGAGCTAGAGATGTGCGTAATTAAATTGTGCGCACCTCAGTTAAACTATAGTAACGAGGCGCTTGCTAGCCGGATTAATGAATTAGAAAGGAAAATTTCGAGCCTAACTTCGGGGATTAAGCCTGAGAGAATCCCGACAGGAAGAGATTTGAAGGCAGCTAAAGATGAGAAGCTAGCAAAAGAGTTGACTCCAAGGCAAGAGAAGGCAGAATTTGCAGATGGGAAAGACCCAAAGGCAATTGCGGCGGAGGATATAGGAAAAGGGGCTGACTCTAGGCAAAATGCGGCGGGCGTTATGGATAAAGAAACTGGTTCGAAGCAAGTTGCGGAGGAAGATATGGAAAAAAAGGCTGGCGCCCTGCGTAAAAAAGCTGGAGCAGATAAGCAAGAGGCCGCTAGTTCTAGTGCTTCCAGCGTTGATATGACAGTTTTGCACAAGAATGCTCAAAGAATGGAGAACTGGGCGGAGGTTTTGGACATTTTGAAGGAGTACTCGCGCACCGTTGCGATGGCTTTTAAGGGTTCGGATGCTTATATTAGCGGGGACTTCGTTTTGATTAACTCTAAGAACGAGATGGCGTTTGAGCTGCTGAGGAAGTCGAGCCAGCGGGACAAAATAAGGGACGCTATTCGGAGTGTTACGGGGCGGGCCTATAAGCTGGGACCTTACTCTGCGGAGGCTAATGCAAATTCGGATGCGAGTAAAAGCCGACAGGTGGCGGATCCTTTGAATGATTTAGCTGAGACAGCCCGCAGGCTCGGGATTGACGTTACAGAAATTTGAATTTTTGGAGGATGAATTATGAAGGCAAGGTTACCCAAAGGGTTTGGCGGCGGTGGAGCCGGGAATTTGCAGCAGCTGGCGATGAAAGCTCAGAGGATGCAGAAGGAGATGGACACTTTAACTGGCGAGCTTGACGAGAAGGAATACGCGGCGACGTCTGCTAGCGGCGCCATTAAGGTGACCATTACTGGCAAGCCGGAGGTTAAGAACATTGAGATTGACCCTCAGATTGTGGACAAGGGCGATGTGGAGATGCTTTCGGACTTGATTATAGTTGCTTTGAACGAGGCTATCCGCGAGGCTTCGGCAGAAAGAAGCGAAAAAATGGACGCGTTGTCGGCGGGGCTCAATATGCCGGGGTTGTTTTAAGTCATGATGGAATATAATGTATTACCGCTTGCAAGGCTGGTTGAGCAATTTGAGCGGTTGCCTGGCATTGGAAAGCGGACGGCGCAGAGGCTGGCTTATTTTGTTTTGCAAATGTCCGATGGGGACGCGAGGGAGTTTGCTGCAGCCATCATTGAGGCACATGAGAAAATCAAGTATTGCAAGGTGTGCAAGAATTTGACGGATCAAGATTTGTGCCATGTTTGCCGAAATAGCGCCAGGGATAAAAGTATTATCTGCGTGGTGGAGGACCCGCGCGACGTTTTGGCTTTGGAGAAAACCGGTGAATTTTCGGGTTCTTTTCATGTTTTGCATGGAGTGATTTCTCCGCTAAATGGCGTTGGACCGGACCAAATTTACATCAAAGAGCTGCTGGGACGAATTTCTGCCGAGCCTATAAAAGAAGTCATAATGGCGACGAACCCCACGGTGGAGGGCGAGGCGACGGCTATGTATATCTCTAAATTGTTAAAACCGCTTGGAGTTAAAGTTACTCGGCTGGCGTATGGGATTCCGGTGGGCGGCGACCTTGAATACGCAGACGAAGTGACTCTTTCGAGAGCGTTGCTTGGCAGAAACGAGATTTGACGAGGTTCTTTGAGATTTGTTTTTGAGTCTTGAGCTAATTTTTGTTTGGCTTTTGCTGTTGACAAGGAAGCGATTTTGTGATATAATTTGGTTTAAGAATCTGCGCTTTTGGCGGTGGATTTTTGCATTCTGAAAAGGTGCGAAGGTGCTTGGCATGAAGAATGAGACTTTTGAAACGGTTGCGCAAAATAAAAAGGCTTTCCATAATTACTTTGTGGAAGAGAAATTTGAGACTGGAATTGAGCTTTTTGGCACAGAAGTTAAATCGGTTCGCTTGGGCAAAGTCTCTTTGAAAGAGGCTTGGTGCAGCATTACGGATGGTCAGCTTTTGCTCAATGGGATGCACATTTCGCCTTATGAAAAGGGGAACATTTTTAATAAAGACCCGGTGCGAGTTAAGCGGCTGTTGATGCACAAGCGCGAAATTATGCGGCTTTTGGGGCTCATTAAGCAAGCGGGGTATACTTTGGTGCCTTTGTCGGTTTATTTTAAGGGCTCGCTGGTTAAAGTCTGCGTGGGCCTTTGCAAGGGTAAAAAGCTCTACGACAAGCGCAGCGTGATGGCTAAAAAGGATGCTCAAAGGAAGATTGAACGCACTATTAAGGAATATAATCGTTGAGGCCGGTATAAACATGGGGATGTAATGGGTTCGACGGGGATTGTGAGTCTTGGTAAGCGAGTAGCGGTGCGGATACGCTTTAAACTTCGCAATTTTTTAAATTAAACGCAAACGTTGAAATTCCAGTTGCTTAATTAAGCGGCCGTCTTTTTAGGGATTACTGCGGCCCTTAAAAGGCGTTAATTAGCAGTGAACGTGAACTAAGCTTTGGCTTCAGGCTTAGTCATGATTTAGAGCCTACCGCGGCTTAAAGCCTGTTATTGGGCGTTTTGCCAAGGGAATTTTAATTCAATAACTACACTCGTAGAAAGCCCTGATAAACGGTTTTCGGACAGGGGTTCAATTCCCCTCATCTCCACCAGATGGCGCTAAGCTTGAATTTGTATGATTTTTATTGTTGGGAGAAGGCTATTTTATGAAAAAGAAACATTGGTTTTTGAGGATTTTTTCATTTTTTGCGATATTTTCGTTTTTGATAAATTGTATGTGCTGTTCTGCATCCGCGGTTCAAGAGGAGCAAAAAGTTAGCTTGGAGGAGGTGCTGGATAGCTTTGGGTTCAGTGGTAAGGAGCGTTATGATGCCTTTAAGTTTATATGCGAAAAAGCAGGAGTCTCTTTGCCCGACGAGTTTGGCACCCACGAATTTTTGCAACTGGTTGAATTAACGCAAAAACGCTTTGTAAACAGGAAAGATAAGCAAGAACGCTGGGAAACAACTGACCTTAATTGGATGGATCAAGACGTAACGCTTTTAAACGAAAATTTTGCAAAATTAAATTTGGTTGACGCTGTTTTTTATGGCTGGAGAGAAGACCAGTATGCTAAGCAGTATAAAGCGCAATACGATGCTGTTTGCATATTAGGGGCGCGCAGATCTGAGATGGAAAAGCGCATTAAATTTGTTGAGCAGTTGGTTAAAGAAAGATATCATTTTGCTTGGGTAGTTTTGTTGACAGGGGCAAGGCCCGCTACAGTTGGAGTAGATGGAACCGCAGAGGAAATTGAAGAAATTGCTCAGCATTTTGGAATAAGTAGCAGCGAAGTCACTGAGGCGCATATTTTTAAGTATTTGTACGAACAGTCTTGGCTAAATAAGGGTGACTTTGCCCTTGTTGTGATTGATACTCCGGCAAGAGATGGCAGACGGCCAACAACGCAGACGACTGTTGAGGATTTTTGCAAATGGAATGAGGAACATGGAAATAAAATTGAGGATGCATTGTTTATCTCTAGTCAGCCCTATGTTGCTTATCAAACGGCGATTATTGAGGAGATTTTGAGGCAAAACAATAGTGATTTGTTGTTTAGAGTAGCTGGAGACGGCTATGTGCCTAGTGATAATTCTGTTAAAACTTTGGCCGGAGCTTTGGGGTCGTATATTTGGGCAAAGATGCCGAATTGTCTGAGGTATTTTAATTTTAAAATTAAGTCTGATGAAGATTTAGAGATGACCAGGCGTTTATACGGTCACATGATGTGGATTTATAATCATCTGCCTTTTTCGTGGGGCTTAATTAGTGCAGATTAGCAAGTAAATTGGGAATTAAAAAGTTTATTAGGAGGATTTTAAATTGAAAAAGTTTATATCGGTTATATTGTCGGCTGCGGTTTGTTTTGGCTTTACGTCGACAGCAGGAAGGGCTCAGACCAATTATAATCGCGAAATTTATCAGAATTACTCGCGTACGCGTGGATGTGAGGCTATAACCAATATCGATAATGTATATACCGGAGAGATAACGTTGTCGCGGCCTGGTAAGGATGTCTTTAATGAGCTAGGAAAATATTATAAAAACGTAAACATAAGATATTATTTAGAGGCTACGGACAAAGAAATTACGGAACAACAGGCTTTATCAGACTTAAATCACTATAATTCAGGCTCAAATTTTACTTTTGTGATAAAAGACAAAGATGGCAAGGCGGCTGGCGCGGTTGTTTTGTCGTGTCTATCGGATTACGTTAACATTGCTTATTGGATTATTCCTGAGTTTAGAGGGCATAGCTATGCGGCAAAGGCTTGCGAGGCGCTTATAAAAGAGGCTCACAAGATAGATCCTTCGATAGTGTTTTTTATTAAGCTAAATGCTGAGAACATTCCTTCGAAAAATGTTGTTAGAAAGCTGAAAGCGGCTTTGGTGGACACAGAGGAAAACCAAACGGTGATGGATTCTAACGGGCTGCATTATGAAATAGAAGAGCTAGATCCACTTACAATTAATTATAAAATTTCCCCTAGGGGCGATGGAAATTACTGGTTTTATATTTTTGAAAATGGCGGGCAAACTTACGCGGGCCTTTGTAGCAAGGAACAAATTTTGAACTTTACATATAAAAAGATTTTTGATTCTAATGAGTTGGAGCTTGTTAGATTGAGGCATTTTATAAGACTGGTGCATTAATTTTTTATTTTAATTATTACATAGATAGGAGAGCCGGCTTAATTTATGAATGT
>CAREUR010000023.1 GCA_948968885.1 uncultured Eubacteriales bacterium
GTGCATAGCGGATTAATGACATAGGTAGTCAGACCATTGTTGAGCAGAAACCCAAGAATATTGTAGCTATAGTGTCCGGTAGCCTCAAGTCCTACTTTTATTTTGTTAGACGCCGAAGCACAAGAACGAATCTGTTGCATTAAAGCCTCAAACCCGTCCCGGTTATTAGGAATGGTAAAAACTTCCGCAAAGACTTTCCCTTCTGAATTAATTATGAAACAATCATGCTTATCCTTTGCCACGTCAATTCCAACGTAAATCATGGGAATGATACCTCCGAAATAATATTCGATGCTGTTTAAGACCACAGGACGCCTTGCTCTTGTAACCTTGTTCTAAATAAACCGTCGGACGGTATCTAACTGATTAACAATATTGCAAAGGGCTGTGGTTGGAGCCTTTGTTTAACCGTCTGTGCGGTAGGAGAGCAGTGCCAATCCACAGCATCCTAAACAGTGTAGCACAGCCCTTGGAGAGGGGCTATAAAAACTACTACTTTATAATACAAGGAGCGAGTGATATTCGACATAGGTACATTAACATAATTTTAACTTGGAACGCGCTCAGTGTTCCGGCGCTTAGCTTTATCAGCCTGTTCAATCTCCAAACAAAAATAAAATACATCAGGCTGCTAATTGCTCCAAATAAAGCTACATTATCAAAAGCGTTTAATGAAATATACCGTTTAGTAGCAAGCCCTAAGAAAAGAAGTGATAACCCTAATATTGCTTTATGACATGAATTTAAAAACTGCATTAGACATGTTGATGCATTACAACTTTACTATTTCTCACGCTACTAAAAATTGGTTCACCTTATTTTAGCCATGGACCTGCCAATATTTTTATATAAAATCAGCATGAAGTTTGATTTAAACATTCATTTTCAGCTCTTTGTTACTTGCCCGTTGACCCAAAACCGCCATCTCCACGAACCGTACTCTCCAAATTCTCTACCTCGCAAAAGGACACAGGCAAAACCGGCATTATTATCATCTGCGCAATGCGTTCATTCTGTTTGACAGTGTAATCTTGCCCACTAAAATTCCTCAAACTAACGTAAATTTCGCCTCTGTAGTCACTGTCCACAACGCCGACAGAATTTGACAAAGCAATTCCAAATTTAGTTGCAAGGCCACTTCTCGCAAAAACAAAAGCAGCCATCTCTTTGCTTGGCAACTCAATTGCAACCCCCGTCGCAACTAAAGCCGATTTACCAGCTTTTATCGTAATATCTTCATCTATGCAAGCGTACAAGTCCATCCCTGCAGCCCCCACAGTTGCCCGCTCCGGAATTATCGCATTTTTTCTCTTCTTTTGCACTTTCACAACCATCTCAGACTTCACTATCAATCAGCCTTCCTTCATTTTAATATTATTTTAACACAAAATAAAAAATCACGCCTATTCATAAACGCAACCTTGTTCATATTTTTAATTTTCCATACTAGCCTCCAGAGCAATAATACAATAACAATGTGCAGATCACCAACACTTTGTAATGTCTGAGAAAATACAAACTCGCTGAAAATCGATGAATTTCATAATTACATTGTACCAGAAACCGCAAAAAAATCAATATTAGAAAAGTTGCCACATTGATAAAAGGTGGCAACTTTGTTTTTAGCAGAGGATAAAAATTTATGCAAACATTTTTACTTTAAGTCTTGCTGTTTTTTAGCAAGCCTTTTATTTTTTTATATCATATCGAAGTGCTTTAGGGTTTTGAAAAGTGCAATCCAAATTGCTCTATTATCTGCTAAATAGTCGAGAAACTTAGCAGCCGACCTCTTTACAGTTCTACTCGGGTTTTCTATAAGATTTACATGCACTTGTGTTAGTCCAAAGTTATTAAGAAGATACTGAAGAAACCAAAAGTTTTTGTTAACTTCTTTTCTAGCTCGTTCTGTTAAATTATAAAGGAAATCTTTTCCAACTTTCTTTTTGCGGTCGCCATAAAGAATGAATGCTAGTTCTTGCCGCATTTGTTCTCCTCTAGGAGTAGATATAGCTTTATTAATGTCAAGTGCCTTCCGACCGCCTTTTGGGGAAACATTTAAGTTCCTCCATAACGGATCTCCATCATCTTCTGGGAATTCATTGTTGAACTCTTCGTCATCTTCATTTGAAAAGTTGTTGCCAAAAACAATTTCTTCTTCCACTTCCTGATTGGGTTGCTGATGATTTTGATTTGTTGGAGAAGTTGGTTGAATATTTAAATTAGTATTGATTTCTTTTGCTGGAATGTTATTTGAAGGTTCCTTGAAATGGCTGGGTATATCAAATTCAGCAACCCACTCATCTATAATTTCCTGGAAATTTAAATTCGAGTTATCTGCGCCTGTCCTAGGTGGTTCAAAATGTATGCCCGGATTAAAATTATTGTTTGCAGGTGTTCCTACTTGGTCGTTTTGAAATAATGGTGGCGATGAAAATAGATTAGAAGTCGAGCCATCTGGCGGAAACATTGCCATAGCAGATGGTGCTAGGTTTAGCATAGTCGTTAAGGCCACCGTGCCTGAAAGTAGTTTTACCAAAAAGTTTTTGTTCATAAAATATCTCCTTATAATTTGATTTAGTACAAATTGTACCATAAAAATTTTACAACGTCAATATTTTTTAAAAATTTTATTTATCAGTCACAAAAACTTATGAATTAAAATTTAGTAAGTTTAATTATCATTGAAAAAGCGGCCCTTTCCTATATTAACCCAAGTTGGCAGATACACTTAAAAGCCATCAATAATAAATGAACAATCATAGAAACTGTATCGAAACGTGATTGTACTGCTACTTGCGGCAAAGGAAAAAGTCTAATTAATTAAGCGTGCAATCTGCTAAAAATATATGCGGATGCGCGCTTTTTTTGTGTGTTTAGGAGATAATTTTTAAATGTAAGTTTTTTTGTTGAGAAATCCGCGCCCTGTGTAGTATAATATTTTAAAATAACGTTTTTGCGTATGCGCGAATGTGTGATCGTGCTGAGGTTGAAGGGAGCAAAAGAGGCAGAATGTTTTCACGGGATATTGGGATAGATTTGGGCACGGCGAATACTTTGGTGTTTATGAAGAATAAAGGGATTATCTTGCGCGAGCCGTCGGTTGTGGCTGTGGACGTTAATACTGACACTGTTTTGGCGGTTGGTTTGCAGGCTAAAGATATGATCGGCAGAACGCCGGGGTCTATTGTTGCGGTGAGCCCTTTAAAAGACGGTGTGATCGCAAATTTTGATATTACTGCCACTATGTTGAAGCATTTTATAAGAAAAACGGTGAAAACTAGTTTGTTTAGCAAGCGGCCAAAGGTCGTTGTGTGTATTCCGGCGGGTGTTACAGAGGTTGAAAAGCGCGCGGTTGAAGATGCAACGCGTCAGGCTGGTGCAAAAGAAGTTGAGCTGATTCAAGAACCGATGGCGGCTGCTATTGGTGCGGGGTTACCTGTTGCGGAACCCACTGGCAGCATGGTTGTTGACATTGGCGGCGGCACTTCGGAGATTGCTGTTATTTCTTTGGGGGATATTGTTACGTCGCAGTCTGTGCGCGTGGCGGGCAATCGGTTTGATGAAGCGATCGTGGCTTACATTAAAAAGAAGTATAACTTGCTAATTGGCGAGCGCACGGCGGAGAATATTAAAATCCAGATTGGATCGGCCTTTAGGTATGAGAGTGAAGGTTCTATGGAGATTAAAGGAAGAAATTTGGTGGATGGCTTGCCAAAACATATTGAGATTACGGCGGAGGAAGTGCGCGAGGCCTTGTTTGAGCCGCTGACCTCCATTGTTGATGCTATTAAGAGCACGCTTGAAAAGACTCCGCCGGAGCTTTCGGCTGACATTATTGACCATGGGATTATGCTGACTGGCGGCGGCGCTTTGCTTCGCGGGTTGGATCAGCTGATTTCGCAAGAGACGAGGATGGTTGTGCATGTGGCGGAACGCCCGCTTGACTGCGTTGCAGATGGCACGGGAAAACGTTTGGAGCTTGTTATGCCGAGGAGTTACTATCGGCGGAAAAGGCCATAATTTTGTTTTGCTTGATTTATTTTTATCTTTTTTGTGGGCGGGGATCAGTTTTGTGGGGTCTCCGCCTGATTAATGGCAAGATTTTTGCAAGGGGGCGGTGGCATTGGATTTTAAGAGATTTTTTAAAAGCAATGGGTTCAAGCTTTTTGTTGCGTGCTGCTTTATCGCTGCGGGAATTTCCATTTTGACCTTTGTGCCGGGCGCGAACCTTATTCCTAAAATTGTTGACTGTATTGTAACGCCCATGCAGATGGTATCGAACGACTTTACCGACGCGGCGGCCTCGGTTTTGCCTAAGAATCAAAAATCTGCTGATGAATATGAAAAAGAGATAAAAAATTTAAAAACCGAGCTTGTCCGTATGCGGGCGATTTTAGTGGACTATTATGACGTGAAGCGCGAGAATGCGCAATATTTGAAGTTTTACGGTTTTAAGAAGCAAAATAAATCGCTAAAATTTAAGACTGCAGAGGTTATTGCGCGGGATCCGAATGATTTGTTTTATGGTTTTACTTTGGATAAAGGCAGCAGTGACGGCGTTTGTGAAAACGACCCGGTAATTACCGAAAATGGGCTGATTGGGCGGGTTTCTGCAGTAAGGGAGCATTCTTGCCGGGTTAAGACGATTTTGTCGCCGGAATATAAGATGGGTGCGATTGATGCTGAAACTGGCGACAGTGGCGTTGTGACGGGCAAAAAGTCTTTGGCAGATATCAATCAGACCGCTTTGATGTATATTTCGGCGCAAAATAAAATTAAACCTGACGACATTATAGTCACAACGGGGCTTGGAGGTATTTGTCCTAAAGGGCTGCCCATTGGCAAGGTTGCGGAGACCAAAAACGATGATTATGATTCCTCTTTTTATGCGGTGATTATGCCGTTTGACGACGTTAAAAATGTTATTGACGTGTTTGTTTTGACGGATTTTAGCGGCAAGGGAGAGATCGCCGCAGAGCTGATGCCAAAACCGGCGAAAAATTGAGGTATTTATTTTAGCGTAAAATGGAGGGTCTTGATGCGGATTGCTTACAAATGCGCGCGATTTTTTGCGTATGTTATTGAGATTTTGATAATTTATATTTTGGAGCAGACACCAAATTTGATTCCGAGTGTATATGGCGTGAAGCCTATAATCTTGGTGCCGGTCGCTGTTATGATTGCGCTATTTGAAGGACATGTGGTTGGCGCTGTGTTTGGATTTTTCATTGGGTTACTTTTGGATGTTGGCGCAACGGGTGGCATTGGGTTTTATTCGATTGCAACGACTTGTTTGGGATTTTTGGCTGGAAACTTTGCGCAAAAAATCATAAAGTTCAATTTGATTACTTCGGTTGCGGTGGCGATTGCCTTTATTTTCGCTTTTTATGCCGTGCATTTTTTGGTTGAGTTTTTATTTTTCGGCTATGCAGACAGATTATATGCGCTTGTTAACCACTATTTGATAGCGTCCCTGTACACGGCGGTGCTGTCACCTCTTATATATTTTTTTACCAAGGGGGTTGCTGTCAACATAAACTATGAAGATTAGATCGCCTGGATGGCTTGTACACGCCAAAGTTCAGCATACGCTTTGCACATTTGTGGGGCGATTGTTCATTATTTGCGAAGTTTTTTCATATAGATTACAAAAATGATTGCTCTTAAACGTAATGCTTGCGCGCGTGAGCACCGAGAAGGGCGGACTTTTGCGTATGTATGTGAACTTTAAAGTAAAAAAGCCAGTGCTTGTCGTCCTAGTAGCGGTCGCATTTATCTTGGTGTGGCTGCCTTTGAGCTACGGCACGAACAAGATTTTCTCGTCTGTTTCGGAGTCGGCGGACAGCGTGAGGCTGCCGATACTCATGTATCATTCGATATTAAAGACAAACCGCTCGAAGGGTAAATTTGTTATAACTCCAGATATATTCGAGGGCGACTTAAAGTACATGAAAGAGAATGGCTACACTACGATAGTTATGCAGGATTTGATCGACTACGTCTATGAGAACAAGGACTTGCCCGAAAAGCCGATAATGCTGACATTTGACGACGGGTATTATAATAATTATTTGTATGCGTTTCCGCTTTTGAAGAAGTATGAGTGCAAGATGGTGCTGTCTCCGATTGGCAAGCAGACTGACATTTATAGCGAGAACAAGGACAAAAATCCCAATTATGCGCATTGTTCGTGGGATGAGCTGAAGGAGATGCAGGATTCGGGCTTGGTGGAGATTCAGAATCATTCTTATAACATGCACACGATTACAAGGAAGCGCCGCGGGACCAAGAAGAATCGGAGTGAGAGCTTTGAGCATTATCAAAATGCCCTCTGTAGCGATATCGACTTGATGCAAAACAGAGTTGCCGATTTTTTGGGCACGACGCCGACGACTTTTGTGTTTCCGTTTGGTGCGGTAAGTAAGTGCTCTTTGGATATCTTGCACCAGATGGGCTTTAAGGCAACGTTGAGCTGCGAGGGCAAGATAAATAAGCTCACCAAAACGCCAGAGAGTCTGTATGGCCTTTACCGGATTTTGCGCCCGCCAAATACTTCTAGCGAGTCTTTCTTCAAAAATAAAATTGAAAAATAGCAGGACATATGCAGCTTTGCGTCGAGCGATGGCGGCTTTAATTTGTAGACACGGTAGGCTTAATCGGCTATAATTATAAAGTGTGTGGCCAAAACTTAGATTTGTTGAGGCCAGATGGATAGCAGAGACATTGAGGGAACCGGTAATAATGAATTTTAAATGCAAAAACTTGTTGGAGTGCGCTTTGGCGGCGGTGGTTGCCTTTTTGGCGCTCTATTGCGGATATATTTTTTTCTTGAAAAAGGCATACCCTGTGCGATATTATGATTATGTTAGCGAAAATTCCGAGAGATTTAACGTTGAAAAAGAGCTGATTTTGGCTATAATTAAGTCAGAGAGCAATTTTCGGCAAGATGCAGAGTCCAAAGCCGGCGCCATCGGGCTAATGCAGATTATGCCGGAGACTTTTGAATGGCTGCAGACTCACAAATTAGTGACGCTTTTGGACGTTGGCCATCTTAAGAACCCACAAACAAACATCAAATATGGCGCCTACCTTTTATCGATCCTGAAAAAGAGGTATAATACTATTGTAGAGGTGGTTTGCGCCTACAACGCGGGCATCGGCACGGTGGATAAATGGCTTCGGGACGAGCGATACTCTGCCGATGGCAAGACTTTGAAGAAAATCCCGTTTCCAGATACATCCATATACGTCGAGAATGTGCTGGAGAGCCGCAGAATGTACAAAAATTTGTATTTTAACTAAATTTGAGAGGATGATTTTTATGCTTAGCAGCGAGAGTAAGCCGAAAAGAGAGCCGAAGACAGAGGCCGAGAAGCTGAAAGAGAGCCTATTTATGGAGAAAAAAAACGGGGCCTCAAGGCTGACTGGCGCGCAGATAAAGGCAGCGGATGACTTTTGCGAAGGTTATAAGGCTTTTTTGGACAACGCAAAGACGGAGCGCGAGGCGACTAGCTATACGGTGAAGATGGCGAGAAAAGCGGGCTTTAGCAAGTTTGAAGCGGGCAAAACCTATAAACCTGGCGACAAAATTTATTATGTTAACAAGAAAAAGTCAGTGATAGTCGCGATAATCGGAAAAGACGGCGTAAAAAATGGCGCCCAGGTTGCCGTTGCGCATATTGACTCGCCAAGGTTAGACATAAAGCCCAATCCGCTGTACGAAGCAAGCGATTTGGCGATGCTAAAGACGCACTATTATGGGGGCATCAAAAAATATCAGTGGACGGCGATGCCGCTTGCGCTGCATGGAAAGATCGTGAAGAAAGACGGGACCCCGGTTGACGTGAGGATTGGCGAAGATAAGGATGATCCGGTTTTCTGCGTTACAGATTTATTGCCGCATTTGGCTAAGGAACAAGTCGCAAAACCGCTGCATAAGGCCATTGATGCAGAAAATTTGAATATCTTGGTGGGCAGCAGACCTTTTAAAGCCGAAAAAGGCGCCGAACTGGTAAAGCTGAACATAATGAAAATTCTGAATGAGAAATATGGCGTGGTGGAGTCAGACTTTCTGTCGGCTGAACTTGAGATGGTACCAGCGTTTAAGGCTAAAGACGTCGGTTTGGATCGCAGCATGGTGGGCGCGTATGGGCATGATGACCGAGTTTGTGCGTATCCTTCGTTAATGGCGGTGTTGGACTATAAAGGTGTGCCCAAAAATACAGTCATGACGGTCTTAGCGGACAAAGAAGAGGTTGGAAGCGACGGTAACACGGGGATGAAGTCGACGTTTTTTATGTATTTTGCTGCGGACCTTGCCAAGATGGACAAGGTTGACTACAAGCATGTTTTGATGAAGTCGCAGTGCCTTTCGGCTGACGTTAACGCGGCCTTTGATCCAGCCTATAGCGCGGTGTATGACCCTGCCAACAGCTGCTACATCAACAACGGCGTCGTCATTACGAAGTACACTGGCAGCGGCGGCAAATTTGGAACTTCGGATGCTTCGGCGGAGTTTATGGGCTATGTGCGCAATTTTCTCGAAAAGAATAAAGTTCTGTGGCAGACGGGCGAGCTCGGTAAGGTAGACATCGGTGGCGGTGGGACTATCGCCAAGTACATTGCGAATTTGGGCGTGGACGTGGTTGATTTGGGCGTCCCGGTGCTCTCTATGCACGCGCCGTTTGAGGTTGTCTCGAAGATAGACGTGCTTATGGCGTACAAGGCGATTACCGCGTTTTTCGATACGGACATTGAGTGGAAAAATTGATAGATTCGTCGGGCACAGATAAAATTTAATATTGACTTTGGCTATAAAAAGGGTCCCTTTTGTTTGATTATGATTCAAGCAGAAGGGACTTTTTTTATGCCTAAAACTTCCAGTGAGAACGTTTTTTTGGTAAGGCAAATTTGTAGATCTTTATGGCTGTATAGTGAAAAGACTAGTTTCACTCCAAAATTAAACAAATTTAAAATATAATTACATAAAATTTGCTAAATTATTGACAAAAAATAAATAAAATGATATAATATAGCCCTAAAAGTTAATTTTTATATTATTTATTTTATTTATTTTTACAAAATACCATAAAAATGGAAATTGAAAGGAGGTGGTTTTTTTGAGGTGGAATGATTTGAACTGAAGGCGGCGCAAAGAAAGGGATGATTTCATATGAGATGTTTAAAAAAGGTATTTTCATTTTTTTTGAGTATGATGTTAATTTTTGGTGCAGCAGGTAACCCTTGTTCGGCTTTTGACGGTCCAACTCATGTATATGTTACACAGAGGGGACTTGAGATTTTTGCTGATGTTTTGAGATTGATTTTTTACAAAGAAGAGGGCGTTTTTTTTACAGATGAGGATATAGAGATAATTTTAATTTTTTGCGTAAAGCCAGACGAGGATGAGATTGGTGGGGCATATAAATATCATTTTTATAACCCGGTAACAGGACTAAACTTTATGGGTGAGAATGATTCTGCATTAACAAGATGCGTTGATCATTTTAACCGTGCATTATATTACATTAGTGAATTAGAAGACCAGGATGATGTGGAAAGAGCCAGAATATATCGGGAAAAAGCCATGGAAGAGCTTGGCAGAGCTTTGCACTTCTTAGGGGACCTTAATACTCCGGTACATACAAATAACCAAACTTTATTGGATACTGGATTTAACTTCTTCTTCCATGTAAGTTTTGAGAATACTTGCAAAAGTGTGCAAGACAGAGTAAGAGCCTCGATGCAACCAGGAGAGTTACGGTATTATGAGGTTAATAGCGTAGAGACAATAGCAAATTGCAGTGCACATTTAGCGGACGACAACCTTTATGCTTTATATGAAAAATTGTTGACGAAAGAGCAAGTTGCAGAAAACTCCGTTAAAAATGCACAAAAGGCGATTGCAGGCCTTCTTTATAAATTTTATTTGATGGCGAACAAATATAACGCAATACATGTTTGATAAAAAGGAAGAAGGGGAATTTTATGAATATTAAAAGGATACTATCTTGTTTTATGGCACTTTTACTTTTTTTAACTGGACCAGCGGTTGGTGTAGAAAATGTTTTTGCACATGGAAATGTTATTGCTAAAGACGGTGTGCTAGAGCCGGAACCTGACACATCGGATATAATAAAATTGGCGACAGATCGGTTAGAAGAAGATAAGCAGATTAGAGTTTCAACACGAAACGCAAAAAGCTGTTGGGAAGTAATCCACCAAAAAAATTTTTTAACTGAAGATGGAATAAAGTGCGTGTGTGAAACAAACATTAGTGAACCTATTGCAAATGGATTTAATGAAAACGGAGAGGAAATTTTTCGTAGAAAAGTAGAGGCAAGGACAGACTTTTATTTTGAAGAGACTGGAGAGCATTTGTGTAGTCTTTTTCTTGCATTCTATTTTGTGTATGATGGTGAAAATGCATGGGTTGAAGATAACAACTTAATGAGAGAAAAAGCTCATATATATAACGATGATTGGAAAATATCGGCAAATGAAGGAATTTACGTTGCTCCGGGGCAATGCATAGTAACACTTTTTTCTCACATAAATGATAAAAGAATAAGAGCGCGTACGGATGAATTCCATGCAGATATTATATGTTTAAAAACGGGAGAAATTGTTTTTAGAAATGTTACAAAAGGTCCAAAAGAAGAACTGGATACAGAAGGCATAAGGTTTACTGATTTAGGATTAAGAACTGAGCAGGTAAGACATAACTTGATT
>CAREUR010000024.1 GCA_948968885.1 uncultured Eubacteriales bacterium
GGAAACGGCCTCCATTTGCTTGTCCATATACTCGTCTTCGGTGAATTTGTAACCTTCCTTTTCTGCAAGGCTAACTATCTCTTTTACGTCTTTTAAGTCCTTAAACTTCTCTCTCAGCTTGTTGTCCTTTGCCAAGTCCTCTATAAACTCTTTTAGCCCCTTCATTTCTATCCCTCCTTTTGGCCTTTTTAGCCTCCATTCGGCTCAGTTAAACTTTTCGCTCAATTCTCAATCGTAATAATTGTTGAAGATCTCCATAGCTTTGCCAAATGCACCGCCAGAGATTGTATTCAACGCTTCTTCCGGAAGCTCGCCTGGCTCCACTCCGTCCATTACACGCGCTATGCCCAGCAAATTCTCTACAAATTCGTGCATCGGCATGCCCCCCAAATACGGCTTTGCCACCAAATATGCACCTTCGGGGGTTGTTTGTCGTAAAAAATCCTCTCTCACTTGCGCGTCTTCGGTGAGTACTCTTAAAAAGTTTTCCATGCTTTACGCCTCTTTTTTATGATTTTATCTTTCATAAAACACCTTTTCCAAAAGACTTCAGGCACATCTATTAAAATAGCCCATCCTCTAGGTTTGCCAGCATAAACAGCACTTCGGTAAAAATATTCGTGCTGCCCCCGCTTATTGCCTCTAGGTCTTGGTTTAGCAACTCTTTTCTGTAGCTAACCTTATTGTGAATGGTGGTTAGCGCTTCTTTAAACTCCTCAAAGCTTATGCCCTCTATATACGGCTTAGCCATAGTATACCCTTCGTAGGCCGTTTTAGCCGATGCGAACTCCTCTCTAAACTCCTCATCTTTCATGAGTCTTTTAAAGAATTCTCTCAAACTCTCGCTCATAAATATCACCCCTTACACTATCTGACGTTTTGCCAATTCTGCAAAATATCCGTCTTTTTGCATCAGTTCGTCGTAGGTCCCCTCTTCTACTACTTTGCCTTTGTGCAGATAGATTATCCTGTCGCACTGCTTTATTGTGGACAATCTGTGCGCAATGACTATTCTTGTAATGTCCATTTTTGAGAGCGTTTCTACAACTGTGGCCTGCGTTATATTGTCCAGTGCGCTGGTTGCTTCGTCAAACATCAGCAAGTTCGGCGATGATATCAATGCTCTGGCTATCATTATTCTCTGCTTTTGACCTCCAGAAAGCCCTCCGCCATCTTCTGCAACCATCGTATGCATGCCCATTGGCATTGCTTTTATGTCTTCTGCGCAGCCTGCTTTCTCTGCCGCTGCCCAGGCTTCGTCTATGGTTGCCGACGGATTCGTTATTGTTATGTTTGAGAAAATGCTGTCGGAGAACATGGATCCGTTTTGCAAAACTATTCCTATATTTCTTCTCACGCTATGCAGATCCAGATTTCTTAGGTTTTGGTCGTCGTAAAAGACCGCGCCCGACTCTGGTTCTTCAAAGCCTAGTAATAATCTAAATAATGTTGACTTTCCGCAGCCTGTAGAACCCACTATGCCTAGGTATTCTCCGGGCTTTATGGACAGGTTCAGGCCGTTTATGATTAGCGGTCCGTCGGGAGTATAGCGGAACTTCAGATTGTTTATATCGATTTTTCCGCTTATGTGGTCGATTCGCTCTTTGCTTTCGTTAGACTCCGGCACTTCTTTTAAAATCGGTGCCAGCATCTCTATAGATGGCTTCAGGTTCGCAATTAACATAACTATGCTTGCAATTTGCGTTATCGAGGATAAAAATGCTCCATACGCTGCGTTAAATGCGATATAGTCTGCCGGTGCCAAGTTGTTTTGGTACACGATGAAGTAAATTAGCATTGTGCCGCCCAAGTTGATTGCTGCGCTCACGGCGTCTGCTATTTTTATAAACAAATTCGGGTTAAACTTTATCTGCGCAAGCTTAGAGTACACGTCTGCCCACTTCGAGAACGCTCTAACCTCTGCCCCGGCCAGCTTTATCTTGGAGACGCCCGTAAACAGCTGATAGACTAGTCCCGAAAGTTGCGGCGAATACTGGCATGCTTTCTTGTTGAGTTTTGTGTTAAGCCAAGCATTTAGCAACGACGTGCCTACCATCAAAGATATAATTAAAATTGTTGGTAAAAGCAGTGCTGCCGAAAGTGACGCGATCTGGCCCAAATACACAAACGAGAAAACTGCTGTTAACACCGTTGGAATCAGGCTACCGCTTAATGTTTGGCATATTGAGTTTAATATGAATGTTCGCGAGGCTAAGTCGCCCGAACTAAACCTCTTAAAAAAGCTGATTGGCAAGTTTAATAGCCGTATCCACAGCGCGCCCTGCGTTCCAAACTGGATTTTGTCGCCTATTCGCAGGATCCACAATGTTTGAAACAGGTTGAATGCCGTTGTGGAAACCATTACTCCCACCAGAAGTGCCATTAGCGGGTAAATGTCTTGGATGGTCCCGGATGGAATGATGGTGTTAAAGATTAACTGATTTATTGCCGGCGAAACGAGTCCCAAAAGCGCGGCGGCTAGCGCCAAGACCATTAGAAACGCTATGTCGAATTTTGTGAACGTTTTCATGATATATTTTATGAAGTCTTTGATGCTCATCGATGTCGTTGGGAACGGCTTATAGAAGCAATAGCCTTCGCCAGATATGTTTTTGGCTGTTCTTCTATTTATTTTTACGGGTTCTCCGGTTTTTGGGTCGATATAGCAATATCCGCCAAACCGCAGCGGCACCAAGCAGATTATGTCTCCGTCTGGAGTATAGGCCACTACTGGGCCTTCGCCTCTTGTCCACCATTTTCGGCTCAGCACAACCTTTCTTCTGGTTAGGCCTGTTCTACCAAGCACCGTGTCTAGCAGCCCTTCGTCTTCTAGCACGTTCTTCGGTAGCTCTATATGCGCGATGCTATAATAGTCCGTTACCTGATCTATCGCGTTTATGAGTTGGTCTGACTGCTGGTCTAGCGTCACTGTCTTTTTTGGGTTCTTGTCGCCAGAGCCAAGCGCCGTATCTTCTATTAACTCACACGAGAGCTTAAAGATCTCTTGCTCTCTTCTTTTTTGCTTTTTAACCTTCTCCGAAAAGTTCATCTGTTTTCCCTCCTTCCTGATTTATTCTGTTCTTACTAGCTCTGCGTATTTTCCGTTTAGCTTGATTAGCTCCTCATGCGTTCCGCGCTCTACCACGTGCCCGTACTCTAGCATGATTATTTCGTCTGCGTCCCGTATGGTTGAGAGTCTATGCGCAACCACAAAGCATGTAATGCCTCTGCGTTTTACCGCGTCCATGACTCTTTTTTCTGTTGTCGGATCCAGTGCCGAAGTCGCTTCGTCCAAGATCATTATTGTTGGATCTATTACGAACGAACGAGCTATCTCGAATCTCTGCCGTTGTCCGCCTGAGAAATCCTTTCCGTTCTCAACCAGCACGTGCTCGTAACCATTTGGTCGGTTCATTATATCTTCGTGAATTTGTGCGTCTTGTGCGGCCTGAATCAGCGCAGAATCGTCTATGCTGTCGTCCCACATCGTGATATTATTTCTGATGGTATCTTGGAACATCGTGACGTCCTGGTCTACCATTGCTAGTGAACCCCGAAACACATTTCTGTCTATATCTTTTCGTTCCTTTCCATCAAACAAAACCCTGCCCTCTCTTGGCTCATACAGCCCGGCAATTATCTTTGCGATTGTGGATTTACCACTACCACTGCCGCCCACCAGAGCTACCATTTGGCCTTTTTCTACATGCAGGCTAAAGTCCTCTATTAGCGGGTTGGCTAGCGGACTATATGCAAAGGTTAAATTTTGGATATCCACGCAACCGTCCAGCTTTTTATATTCTGTCTTGCTGTCGGGCTCATTTGCTAGGTCTATATACACGTCCGGCTCATAGTTCATGACGTCTTCGACACGCTCCATGTCTCCGCTAACCGACTGGATGGTTTGTCCTATGCCCACCAGCGAGTTAACCGGGCTCAAAAACGAGCTCATAAAGCCTTGGAAAGCCATCAAAGAACCGATTGTGAATCTTCCGATCAGGATGTTATATACTCCCAGCAACAAAATTGCCGTGTTTGCAAGCCCTTGCAACAGCGTTGGCACTGCACCTATACAGCTGTTTCGCTCGGTTATTCTTTGCACCGCGTTGCTAAACTTGGTTTGATATCCTATCCATTTTTGAAAGTAACCTGCCTCGCAACCGCTCGACTTGATCGTCTCTATCATGCTTACGCCGGCTACTGTTGAGCCTTGCAATTTTCCTGCGTCTCTGGACATTGCTTTGTTGTCGTTTTCGTTTTTCTCCGAAACCATCTTTATAATGAAGATATTCAACAGCGCCACCACCAGGCAGATCATCGTCATGGTCACGTCGTAGTACATCAGTATTGCAAAGTACACGACTATCATGATGACGTTTAGCACTATTGGTGCTACGGTTGTGCATATTGTATCTGCGATTGTGTCGTTGCTGCTCTGGCGCGAGCTTATGTCTCCTGCAAACCTCTGCGAGAAAAACTCAACTGGCATCCTCAAAACGTGCCACATGAATTCTGTGCCCGACGTGATGCTCATTTTTCCCCTTATCTTCAAGAGGTACACCGACTGGAACGTCTGCAGCACAAACGAGATCACCAAGGTTATTCCCATTGCCTGCAATAGCGGCATCATCATGCTTTTGTCGGTCGAGACCAGGATTTTATCTGTAAATATCTGCGAAAACAGCGACGTTACCGAGCTTGCAATCGCCAACAAAAATCCTGTTATCAAGATAAACACAAGCGGCGTTACCGCTCCATGCAGACGGTTTAGCAAAAAGCCCATTATGCTCTTCTTTTGGCCGTCTGCTACAAATGTGTCGGACTTTTCAAACGTGAGCACTATGCCCGTAAACGACTTCTCAAATTCCTCCATTGGCACTCTTCTGCGCCCCGAAGCTGGGTCCGCTAAAATTGCATCGTTCTTGCTAAAGCCACATAATACCACAAAATGGTTGAAGTTCCAATGAATTATGGCCGGAAACTGCACGTTTTCTTTGAGCTTCTCTATATCGTTATACGAAAAGCCTTTGGCGGTTAGGCCGTTATGCCTTGCTGCTGCCAACACGTTCTTTGCGTTACAGCCATCTCGCGAGACACTACACTCAAGCCTTAGCTTCTCTAGCGGAATGTACTTCTTATAATAAGCAAATATCATAGCCAGCGAAGCTGCGCCACACTCCAGCGCTTCCATTTGTAGAATTATAGGTACTTTTTTTACGTTATTATTAGGCATATTTTCCATCCTTTCTCCTTTTTTAGGCGTTTTTTCTTAGTTTACAATAAACATACTAATTGGATGCGTTGTTCCCAATATAAACTTAACGCTACAGAGTGTACCTATCTCTACTGGAAGGTTTTGTGCGCCCTTTTGATTAGAGCATTCAAAGCCACAGCGTGTAGATGAGTCTACATTTAGCCTGATTACAACTCTTACACAGTTGCTTGAGGTTATTAAATACTCGTTATATTTAGTTGTTCCTAAATCTTTCTTTATTATCTCTTCTGTTACTATTGTGTTGCCTATGCTTGTTATTTTACCCAATATATAGCCGTATTCTTCTCTTGGGTAGCCCGAAATCGAGATCTGCACGTCTCCACCTATTCTCAAGTTATTTGCTATTTCTTGGGGAATATATGCTATTACCTCTTTGGAGCCCGACATGTTCTCTTCCGAATAGTTAACCGTAACTTGTTGGCCTTCTGCTATTGTGTCTCCAACCGATGGCACACTATTTACGACTCCGCTTCTGCTTGCCGTTACAAACGAATTTATAATATACTGATACCTCAAAGCATCCACTGTTGTGCCCGATCCGCCTTGTGATCTTGCTGCTTTTATTTGTGCTAACAATTCTTCATCTGGAATCACAGCCAGCACGTCGCCTTTATCTACGCGCTCGTTTTCGCCCACCAGCACGTCGGCTACTCTTCCGTTTACTACCGAATTCTCAATCCATACGCCGTCCGGCGAAAACACTATTCCTGTGATGTCCACTCCGCTAGAAATGTTCCCAGTAAATGCCCAGATTCCTACTCCCAAAACAAAGCTTATTATTGCTATCAATATGACCCATGCAAACGGTTTGGTAACCCGGATGTGCTGGTCTAATTGTTCTGGGTTCGAAACTGTTTCTAGTGCGGTTTTTCGAAACAATTTATTTTCTGCCATTTTTATTCCTCCTCCTTAACTTAGACCATTCTGTACATCTGGCCATTTTTAACCGTCCAATAGTTTGGATCTTCCTCTAGCTGACCTTTTGCATTAAACTTGACATCTGTTACGCCCGGGTAGCCCTCTGTGGACTTCATGTGCTTCATGAATTCTTGTGCGTCACCAGATTGCTTTACATTTTGAGCGATCATATGGACAAAGTCATAAGCCTGCGCTGTAACGCTCGTTATGTCGAGCCCTATTTCGTCCATTACCTTCTTTTCGTACTTATTATAGAAAGCTTGCAGCTTCTCTTCGTGCGCCACGCCATAAGATCCAGCTACAATCATTCCTTCGAGTGAATCTTTATACTCGCTCATCAGAGCTAGGTCGTTAAACTGTGCGTCTCCCAAAATCAGGATGTTTTTGTTTTGAGACTTAATCATCTGAATAACCTCGCATGCCCATTCTGGGTCGTCAAAAGAGATCAGCGCTGCCTGCACACCTAGGGTATTCCATCTGTCCCACACCGCTGCAAACTCGCTAACCCTGTTTGGGCCTGCTGTTGAATCCAACAAGTACACCGATTTGCTGTCTGTGGCGGCGTTGTTAAAGCCTCGTGCTAGCATGTTCTCGTACTGGCTAGAAGAGTGAGCCGTTGCCACCCACTTTATGCCCATTGACTCGCACAACTTAGCCAGAGCCTTGCCTGCTGCCTCTGCCGAAATGACGCCCGCCAACACATAGCTATAGTTCTTGTTCATCGTGCTGTCGAACACTTCGTTTACTATTATTAATGGCTTGCCGGCTTGCTCAAAGATATCTGCCACGCTCTCTACTGTGTCGGAGTTCTGCAGCGTGAAAGCTAAAGTATATTTGCCGTCTTTGGCCACATCTTTTGCCAACGCTACGCCATTATCGCGGCTTTTTCCGTCATCGATTTTTTCGTAGGTCACGGTTACTCCCGACTCCTTCAGCTCCTTAATCGCCAGGTCCATTCCTACAAAAAAGTCCTGTCTTTTTTCAAACTGCTCTGCCGACCCCAAAACCGCCATCTTTATTTCGGCCGATTCTCCATACTTTGGCGCTGCGTCTTTGTCCGACGAGCCGCACCCCGCGAAAACTGTCATAGAAAAAATTAAAACCAATACTAATCCTAAAATCTTGTTCTTTTTCATTTCTGACTCCATTTCTCTACCGGGAAAAATATTTTTTAAAAAGATATCACCGGCAGCTGATACCCTTTCTTAGGTAAGCGCAAAAACTTTTGTGCGATTTTTAACATATTTGAGTATATATGTGTTTTAAAATATGTTATTGTTGTACGTTTGCATTATAGCTCAATTTAACAAATTTGTCAATACCCATTCTGTTTTTTAAGTTAAATATGTATAAATTAACTAATAGCTTAAATTTTACCTGATTTTAGTTCGTTTCAAGAATTAAAATTTATAAAATTTGTAAAATTAAATAAAAAATATACCTCCACGCTAGCAATATCTAAAATCGTGTGAATAAAAAACACATAATGTGCAAATATTTAAAAAATTATGGTAAAAATTAAACTATTCTAATAAAAATTTCTGTTCTAATCGCCAAAAGATTCTTCTTGTAAAAAAGTTATAAAAAAAATAGTGACTTTTTTTATCTTTTGTGTTATAATTATCCCAACGTCTTAAAATCAAAATTAATTTTAGAAGGTGATATAATGAATTTTTTAAAGGCACTTTTTGGTAATTATAGTAAAAGAGAAGTTAAACGCGTTAAGCCCCTGTGCAATGCGGTTATCGCTCTTGAAGACACTTACCGAAAAATGAGCGATGAGGAACTTAAGGGGCAAACTCAGGTTCTTCGTGAGAAACTTAAGAATGGCTCTACTCTAGACGACATTTTGCCGGAAGCTTTTGCGGTTTGCCGCGAGGCCTCTACTCGGGTTTTGGGCATGACACACTTTCCGGTGCAGATTATTGGCGGAATCATTCTTCATCAGGGCAGAATCAGCGAGATGCGGACTGGTGAAGGTAAGACTTTGGTGGAGACTTTGCCCGCCTACCTGAATGCTCTCGAGGGCAAGGGCGTTCACATTGTTACTGTTAACGATTACCTTGCTCGGCGTGACTCTGAGCTTATGGGCAAGGTGTTTAGATTTTTGGGGCTTACTGTCGGGCTTTTGAGCCAGGATATGGAGAACGAAGATCGTCAGAAGGCCTATGCTGCGGATATTACCTATTGCACGAATAACGAGCTCGGTTTTGACTATCTGCGCGACAACATGGCCACTTATAAGGAGAACCGCGTTCAGCGTGGCCACAACTTCGCCATCGTTGACGAGGTTGACTCTATTTTGATCGACGAAGCTCGGACTCCGCTTATTATCTCGGGTCCTGGCGATAAATCCACGGAGCTATATAATGTTGTGGATAAATTTGCTAAAACTCTCCAGATGGTTAAAGTGGCCGAGACCGACTCGAAGGAGGACACCGACGAGCTCTATGAAGAGGCCGACTACATTGTGGACGAAAAAGCAAAGACCGCCACTCTCACCCAGAACGGCGTGAGAAAGGCAGAAGAGTACTTCCATATTGACAATCTGACCGATGCCGACAACATCAACTTGCAGCATCACATCAACCAGGCGATTCGCGCGCATGGCGTCATGATTAAGGACATTGACTATGTTGTTAAAAACGGCGAGGTTCTCATTGTTGACGAATTCACGGGGCGCATCATGAACGGCCGCCGCTACAACGAGGGTTTGCATCAGGCTATTGAGGCCAAGGAGAACGTTAAGGTTGAGCGCGAGTCGAAGACTTTGGCTTCGGTCACTTTTCAGAATTATTTCCGGCTTTATGACAAGCTCTCGGGCATGACCGGTACTGGTATGACCGAGGAAGAGGAATTTCGCGAGATTTACAAGCTCGACGTTGTTGAAATTCCCACTAACAAGCCGGTTATCCGAAAAGACTTGCCCGATGTTGTCTACAAGACGGAAAATGGCAAGTTTAACGCCGTTATTGAGGACATTTTGAAGTACCACGAAAAGGGCCAGCCTGTTCTGGTCGGTACCGTTTCTATCGATAAATCCGAGCGTTTGAGCGATCTTTTGAAGAAGAATGGCATCAAACATACCGTTTTGAACGCTAAGTATCACGAAAAAGAAGCTGAAATCGTTGCACAGGCCGGCAAGAAGGGCGCTGTGACTATTGCTACAAACATGGCTGGCCGCGGAACGGACATTAGCCTCGGCGGAAACGCAGAGTACTTGGCGAAGGCCGAGATGCGTCGCATGCAGATAAGCGAGGAAGTCATTAGCGAGGCCAGTGGGTTTGCTGACACCGACGACGAGCGCATTCTGGAGGCTCGCGAGACCTTCAATAAGCTTTTGGCCAAATACAAGGCGGAAATCAAGGAGCCTAAGGAAGAAGTCTTGGCACTTGGCGGCTTGGTTATCATTGGTACCGAGCGGCACGAGACTCGACGCATTGACAATCAGCTGCGTGGTCGTGCTGGACGTCAGGGCGACCCGGGTGAGACTCGGTTTTATCTCTCTCTTGAGGACGACTTGATGCGTCTCTTTGGCGGAGATCGTTTGAAGTCCTGGATGGATAAGCTCAACGTTGGCGAGGACGAGCCGATTCACAGCCGGATGGTCACTAATGCGATTGAGAGTGCTCAGCGCAAGGTTGAGGGCCGCGACTTTGGAACCCGTAAGAGCGTGCTTCAATACGACGACGTTATGGACAGGCAGCGCCAGATCATCTATGATCAGCGGAACAAGGTTCTGGATGGCGACGACATCCGTGCTCAAATCGTGAAGATGATCGGACAATCTATCGAAAAGACCGTTTCTCGCTATTTGCCTACCTCTAAGCACGATGAGTCCTGGAACTTTGTGGGCTTGCGCGACTTCTACTTGGGCTGGCTGATTAATGACGACGAGTTGGATTATTCTGACGCCGAGTTAAAGCAGCTTAAGTCGGAAGATATTGTTAAAACTCTGACGGAAAAAGCTCTTTCGATCTACGAAGAGCGCGAAAAAGCCTTTGGTGAGGATATGGCTCGTGAGATCGAGCGTGTTGTGCTTTTGAAAAATGTCGACAATTACTGGATGAATCACATTGACGCGATGGAAGAGCTAAAGCGTGGAATCCGCCTCAGAGCCTATGCTCAGCGTGACCCGGTTGTTGAGTATCGTCTTGAAGGTTTCGATATGTTCGACGAGATGATCGATGCCATCCGCGACGACACCGTTAAGATCCTGTTAACGTTTACTCTGCCGAATAGCAATAAGCCTCCTGAACGTCACGACAACAACGCACCTTCGACTTCTTCTGGTGACGGCTATGCGCCAGAAATTAAGACCGTTAGAAACACAGATAAAGTCGGTAGGAATGATCCTTGCCCATGCGGCTCCGGGAAGAAATACAAAAAATGTTGCGGAGCTACCGAATAAAAAACAGCAAAGAAAAAGCGTCGAGTTAAAAACTCGGCGCTATATTTTTAATCTAAAATTTAAAGGTAACACCGCAAAGAAAACA
>CAREUR010000025.1 GCA_948968885.1 uncultured Eubacteriales bacterium
GTAATCTTTTTAGCAGCAATAAAGAAAATCCAACGCCAAATACCGAAATCATTATTGAAGAGGAAGAAGAAGTCCCAGATGAGGAAGATAACAATTTAAATAACGATGGTATTACTCATCGCACCCCTTCAAGTCAGGGTGTGGTTCATTAATAATAATTTTCTAGATGGGAATGTCTAAATTAGCACCCTTTTGTTTGTTCAAAAGGGTGTTTTTGTTTTCTTCTTCATAAATTTTCAACTTGCGATTAAGTTTTTTATTTTAAAGAAAAATCGTTTCTGTCTAGCGTTAAATTGGGGTTATAGAACGGGTCACCCTGCTCTAGCTCCTTTGCCCAGCGGCTTTTAAAATTAAGCACTTCTCTTTTAAAGCGCTGCTTCTTTTCTGTCGTATCCTCGTAACCTCGGCTTTTTGACTCATAATGGTACAACTCCGCGTAGGGCGTCCAGATTATCTTATAGCCCTTTTTGCGAATTTTCATACACAGATCCACGTCGTTAAAGGCTACCTCAAACAATTTTTCGTCGAAACCGCCGACTTCCTCAAAAATGCTTTTCTTCGTCATCAGGCAAGCCCCCGTCACAGCGCTATACTCCTGCGCAAAATGCAGCCTCACCATGTACCCTGGGGCTGTTCTCTTAAATCCACAGTATGCATGCCCCGCAACTCCGCCCAGTCCCACAATCACACCCGCGTGTTGAATCGTATCATCGGGGTAGTATAGCTTTGCGCCCACTGCTCCCACGTCTTTTCGTTGAGAGTACATCAGCATCTCTTCAATCCAGCCTTTGCTAATCACAGACGTATCGTTATTCAAAAATAGCAAATGCTCGCCCGCGGCGAACCGGACGCCAAAGTTATTTATGGCAGAATAGTTAAACTTGCCGCCCGCTTCATATTCAATAATTTTTATGTTGCTGCGACCTTTTAGAGTCTCGTAATAGCTGAATGTTTCGGGATTCTTGCTGTTATTTTCTATGATGATAATCTCAAAATTTTTGTACGAAGACTTCTCAAATATAGAATTGATGCACTTATAGAGCACCTCCGCGTGGTCTTTATTCGGAATCAATATCGAGACCATCGGGTTCCCAATAATCTTGTATTTTATTCTGTACACAGTTGGGCGAATTGTGGAGCTTTCCACCCGAGCTTCGAGGTTGTTTCTTTTCAGGGACTCCGCCACCGCTTTGATTCCAGCCATAACTGCGCTGGGCTTCGCGCCAATGTCCGAAGCCACCGAGCCCTTATGCACGCGCCAATAATACAGTACCTTTGGAATATGGACGATATTCTGCGCTTTTTCAGTTAATCTCAAAACCAAGTCGTGATCCTGAGAGCCGTCAAACTCGGGTCTAAACAGGTCTTCATCTCTCAACAAATCCCTTTTAAACGCCGTAAAATGGCATATGTAATTATAGGCCCGCAAATTGTCAATTGCAAAACCCGGCTTATAATGCGGCCCAAACGTATATTTTGTCGAGATCTTAAATTTCGTTTCGTCTGTGTAGATGAAATCCGCATCCTTCTCGTTTATCGCCTTAACAACCTCAAACAGAGCGCTCGGATGCAGCACGTCATCGTGATCCAGCAACGCAAAGTAACCTCCGGTTGCCATTTTGGCGCACTCGTTCGTGTTTTCGGATATCCCTAAGTTTTTCTCCAACTTTTTATACTTTATCCTGTTGTCGGCAAGGGCGTACTGGTTGCAAATCTTCCCCACATACTCGTGCTCGAGGTCGCTTCCGTCGGCAAGGCACAGCTCCCAATTGTCGTAAGTCTGGGCCTTTACAGATTTTATCATCGCCTCCAAAAAATTTTTTGGCATGTTATAAAGCGGCACGAGAATGCTAAATTTCACATCTTTTTCAAACACAGTTTCGCGCTGTTTTTTTAACTCTTTTTTCGAAATTGGCCGATTTCTACCAGTCCCAAGCCGTATTATTTTTTTTATTACCCGCTTTAACTGCCCGCAAAGCACCCTAAGCGGCTTTGTGACCCGCCACCACCGCGCATTTGCAATCTCGTTATACTGCCGCCTCAAGTCAACCATCAAGTACTCATCGCTCTCGCACTTCTCACTTAGCTCCAAATAGGCCTTCTTTAGCGACGCGTACTCCTCCGCCACCTGCTTATATCTCAATTTTTCGTCCAAGCCCCGCGCCTCTAGCTCCTTTATTTTGCCCGCGTTTTTTGTGCACTCGGCCTCCAACTTGCTGAGCTTCATCTTCTCGATTCTATCGTACATCTCGTAGTCAAAAATGACATTTGCAAAATTCTCTTTTTTGCGAAACAGCATGGCCCAATCGCAGATAAAATCTACCTTCTGGACGTGATCCTTAAAAAACGAATTCTTGGCAAACTCCTTGCACCAATACTCCGCCTGCTGGACGTTTAAATGCGTCATGTTCTCGATGTCCGAGGGCGTGGAGGTGAATATTATCGTGTCGCCGTACCGGCACAGGTTGGCGATCGCCTTTTCCCCGTCCGCCGGGAACAAATGCTCCATCACCTCTATCGTGATGACCAAGTCGAACCTCTGCGGCACGGTGTCTGGCAGCCTTTCCGTTATCGAATGCACGAAACAGTACGGCCTGGCCCTATCCACCGCGTTCGATATCGCATATTCAGAGACATCAATGCCATAGGCCTCTACCCCGCGCTCCCTCAGCGCTTCCACCAAATATCCCATTGCGCAGCCCGCGTCCAGCACCGTTTTGGGGTTAAATTTATCCACTATATCCTGCGCAATCTTTCCAAAAAACGGCTTCCAGTGGCTCTCGTCCTTATAATCCGCGCCGCAGTCCGTTTTAAAAAAGTCGTATCCATACGTGTCGTTCATTCTCACACATCCCAATAAACCGTTAATCTCTATAAAAATTTACGTCGATTTCAAAATTTTCAAAAATTCTGGTAGCTATGCACATTTATCGCCGGCACTCGGCCTTTTAAAACTATTATAATTTATTTATTTTAAAAAATCCAGAATAATCTGTCAGCACCCCCAACGCCCTGCCCAATCGCGTTTTCAGCTTTTTTCTTTTTTAGAAATTCTACTATTCATCTTGTCCGTTCGATTTTGTGAAAATTTTTGCAGTTTATTTTTCATTTTGTGTTGATATTTTGCACAAATTATAGTATAATCATCTCGATTATTTATTTATTAAAGATTAATCCTAAATTTTATTTTTGAGTCGATTTGGCTCTGTGCCTGGAAGAAAGCGAGGTTCACTGCATGAATGACAGCCTGTTTAGAAAGAAGAGTCTGGATCGCATTTCGTCGCCCGACCAGCTTAACGACTATATTAAGGTCTCAAGTCCCAGCGTTTGGCTGATTATCGGCGCTTTGGTTATTTTGGCGACTTCGTTTTCTGTCTGGGCTTTTAACGGGAACATCACCTCGGAGGTCTCTTGCACCGGCGCCTTTCAGAGCAGCCCTCATAACCGCGACGCCGTGAGTTCGGTTGTCTGCTATGTTGACGCGAACTATGCCTCGAAAATCGCCGAGGGCATGCCTGTGCGCATTTATGACCGCTCTAAGCCGATGAGCGCCTACATTGAGGGGAAGGTTGCTAAGGTCTCCTCTGTGCCGGTCCGTCAGGCCGATATTTTGGACGCTTACTCAAGTGAGTTCGTTGCGGACAGCATTCTGGAGGCCGAATACGGTGTGCAGGTTTTAATAAAAGTTGGCAAAACCGCGGATGGCTCGTACGTTTGGGCCAACGGTGAGGTCGGCGATGACGCTTTTGCTAGGGTGGACAGCCTCTGCAAGGTGGACATCATTACGGAATCGTACACGCCGGTTGAATTTTTGTTTAACAAGTCGAACTAAAATAGCACTAGAGGGGGCGATTTGGCCGTGTTTAAACGGAGTTCTGTAGAAAAGGTGCCTGTAATCATGCAGATGGAGGCTTTGGAGTGCGGTGCGGCGTGCCTTGCGATGATTTTGGCTTATCATGGCAAATGGCTACCTCTTGAGAAAGTCCGTGTGGACTGCGGTGTTTCTCGCGATGGGAGCAACTTGAAGGATATGTCTGACGCGGCAAATGCCTACGGACTGGAGGTCAGCGCTTATCGATGCGGTCTGGATGACGTTAAAACCTTGAGTTTTCCGGCGATTATTCACTGGAACTTCAATCATTTTGTGGTTCTAAACGGGTTTAAAAAGAGCAAGGCGGTTATAAATGACCCGGCGAGGGGTACCGTGGAGGTCTCTATTGAGGATTTTGACCACGCTTTTACCGGAATCATCGTGTGTTTTGAAAAGACCGATGCTTTCGTGCCCGGTGGCAAGAAGAAAAGCGTTTTGTCTTTTGCAAAAAATCGGCTTCGCGGCACACTTGTTCCGTTTGTTTTTGTCGTTCTGACTGGGCTTTTGGGCACTTTTATTGGGATTATTAATCCGGTTTTTACTAGGATTTTTATGGACAAAATTTTGTCTAAAGAGAACCCCGAATGGCTGATGCCCGTACTTTTTTCCATGGCTGCGCTTGTTTTTTTCCAGATAATCGTTCAGCTCATAAACATCGTCTACATGCTAAAAATAAAGGGGAAGCTCGCCATCGTCGCAAACTCCATGTTCATGTGGCACATTTTGCGCTTGCCTATGCACTTTTTCTCTCAGCGGCAAATCGGAGACATCGCTATGAGGCAAGCCTCTAACGAGAAGATAGCCGAAGTCTTGATTCAGAGCCTTGCTCCGATCTTTTTAAACGCCATCATGCTGGTATTTTACTTTTTTATGGTTATAAACATCAGCTGGCCGCTCACTCTTCTGGGCCTTAGCGCCGTTATTATCAACATGTTTTTGGCGAATTATGTTTCTCAAAAGCGCGTTAACATCACGCGGGCACAGCTTCGAGACGCTGGCAAGCTCGCCTCTTCTACTGTTTCTGGCATCGAGATGATTGAAACTATTAAGTCTGCCGGCGCTGAGAACGGTTTTTTTGAGAAATGGTCGGGGTATCAGGCTTCGGTAAACTCCTCTATTGTGCGGTTCTCTAAGCTCAACGAATACATCGGCGCTGTGCCGGAGATTGTTCAGGGTCTGGCCAACATGGCGGTCTTGCTGATCGGCGCAATGTTTATTATGCAGGGTAAGAATGGCTTTACGGCCGGCGTTTTGATTATGTTTCAGGGATACTTGAGCAAGTTTATTGAGCCGCTTGAGTCCTTTCGCGGGATTGGTCAGCAGATTCAGGAGATGCGCACCGACATGGAGCGCATTGAGGACGTTATGAACTACGAACCCGACGTGAGTTACGACGATATAAAATTTGACGAGGCCGCCGAATATACCAAATTGACGGGCGAAATGCAGATGAGAAACATTACGTTTGGCTACAAACCTCTTGGTGAGCCGTTGATTAAGGATTTTAATCTGACTTTGAAGCCCGGATCTACTGTGGCTTTCGTTGGGGCTTCGGGTTGCGGCAAATCTACGCTTGCAAAGCTTATTTCTGGCCTGTACCGGCCTTGGTCGGGCGAGATAACCTTCGATGGCGTCGATGCTTCCAAGATAAACCGCGAGATTTTTACTAGCTCTGTGGCCGTTGTAGACCAGGATATCATCCTGTTTGAGGACACTATTGCCGATAACATCAAGATGTGGGACAAGTCCATCGACGAGACGAAAATGGTTGTGGCGGCCAAAGACGCGCATATTCACGAGGACATCATGCTTAAGGACGGCGGATACAGCCATACTGTTTTGGAGGGCGGCAAAAATTTCTCTGGCGGGCAACGTCAGCGCTTGGAGATTGCTCGGACTCTGGCTAAAGATCCGACTATAATCATCCTGGACGAGGCTACATCCGCTTTGGACGCCAGAACGGAGCACGAAGTCATAAAGTCGATAACCGACAGGGGCGTCACTTGTATCATTGTGGCGCATCGGCTGTCTACCATCCGCGACTGCGACGAGATTATCGTCCTCGAAAAGGGCCAAGTCATCGAGCGCGGCACTCATGACGAGCTATTTGCTAAAGGCGGCATTTACACTCAGCTGATTACCACCGAGTAGCCGCATAAATGGCGTAGTCAAGCCAAAGTAAACGTAGAAAAGAGGTGCTTTTTTTGAGTTGGTTTAGCGAGCAGTTGAAAAAGCGCATGAAAAAGGATAAAGAGGATTTTGAAAATTCTTTTGTGGAGCTGTCGTCCGTGGTTTTGGGCGAATCGGCCATCGCCAGGGCTATCAACAACGACCGCAAAAAAACGCAGAATGCCATTGAAGAGGTGCTAAAATTCTACAATGCGAAAATCATAGAGCTGCCAAACCGGCTTGATGACATGAACGAGCAGCTTGAATATATGTTGCGTCCAACCGGAATCATGCGCCGTGCGGTTGAGCTAAAGGGCAAATGGTGGAAGAATGCGGTGGGGGCTTTTATTGGGCAGACCAAGTCCGGCGACACTGTTGCGCTTATTCCGGACGCGGCAAAGGGGTACAGCTTTTTTGACTATGAGTCGGGGCGCCGTGTGAAAATTTCTGACAAGACAAAGGGCCTCCTAGAAGAAAGCGCTTTCTGCTTTTATAAGCCCTTTCCGCTGCGGAAGTTGACGCTCACGGACATCGACCACTACATTATATCTGCCCTCAGCCGCGCCGACGTATTATACATAGTGTTTATTTCGTTGACCGTTCAACTAATCGGAATGATCCTCCCGTTCGTCAACAAGCTGCTGTACGGCGGCATCATTCCCGTTGGCAAGGTGAGTTTGCTGTTGCCTTTTGCGGCTTTGCTTATTGGCATGACTTTATCTCAGGCTTTGATAAAAATCGCGAATCAGCTGGTTTCGGCGCGCATCGGCATGAAGATGAATGTTTCTGTCCAGGCCGCCACAATGAGCCGGATTATGTCTTTGCCGGCGAGCTTTTTTGCTAGGTACAATTCTGGCGATTTGTCCGCCCGCGTGGAGAGCATGCAGCAGATCGCCCTTATGATTAGCAGCCTCTTTTTCGGCGTGGGACTTTCGACCTTGTGCTCGTTTGTGTACATTTTTCAGATGAACCAATACGCATCCGCGCTGGTTATTCCGGCAATTTTGTTCATCTTGATTCAGCTGGGGCTAGACGTCATCGGCACTTTCAGGTTGATTTCTCTTAACCGAAAGAAAAATAATTCCCGAATTAGCCTAAATTCGCTTATTTACTCGCTGTTTTCCGGCGTGCAAAAAATAAAGCTCTCTGGTGCCGAGCGGCGCGCGTTTTCTAAATGGGCCAGCATCTACAAAATCGCAGCCGATCTCGATTATCAGCCTCCCACATTAATAAAAGTTCTGCCAGTGCTCTCTACGGCGGTCTCCATGTCGGGTTCGATCGTTCTTTATTATATCGCCGGCACCACCGACGTGAGTCTGGCCGATTTCATCGCGTTTAACACGGCTTTTTCGGCCATCAGCGGAGCTATTTTAGCTTTGTCGCCGTTATTCACTAAAATTGCCGAAATGAAGCCGTTTGTGGAGATAATTCAGCCCATACTAGACGCCGAACCGGAGGTTAGCGAAAACAAAAAGATAATCACAAGCCTTGCTGGCGCGATCGAGCTGAATAACGTCTCCTTCCGATACAGCAAAAATGGGCCTCTTGTGCTTGACAACATCAGCCTAAAGATTGATCCGGGGCAATACATCGCCATTGTTGGCAAGACAGGATGCGGGAAGTCCACCTTAATGCGGCTTTTGCTCGGGTTTGAATCGACCAAGAACGGCGCGATTTACTATGACGGGCAGGACATTAACACGCTGGATTTGCGAAGTTTGCGGCGTCACATTGGCGCTGTTATGCAGAACGGCAAGCTTTTTCAGGGCGACATTTTCTCTAATATTGTGATTTCGGCGCCGTGGCTTACTTTGGACGACGCTTGGAATGCTGCAGGGCTCGCGGGAATCGACACGGACATAAAGGACATGCCGATGGGCATGCATACGGTCATCACCGAAGGCAGCGGCGGCGTGTCTGGCGGGCAAAAGCAGCGCTTGATGATTGCGAGAGCGATTGCGCCTCGGCCCAGCGTCTTGATGTTCGACGAGGCCACCAGCGCGCTTGACAACATCACGCAAAAGCAGATTTCGGAATCTTTAGACTCCTTGAAAAGCACCAGGATTGTTATTGCGCACAGGCTTTCGACCATCAAAAACTGCGACAGAATCATTGTTATAGACGATGGTAAAATTGTGGAGGACGGCACATTCGCCGAATTAATGGCTCAAAACGGATTTTTTACAGAACTTGTAAAGCGCCAACAAATTAACAATCCCACTCATTAAATTCAAATTAAAAAGCTTTTTTGTTGAGGATGCGTCCCTATTTTGGAATGTTTTCACAATGCACATGTAACATTAAAGTAAAAAAATAAAAATATTGTCTCATGTTTACGAAAATAATTCGTTGTGGCATAATTATAAACAATAAATTTTTTTGAGGGATTTTTAATGAAAAAATTTTTAGTATCCATAATAATTGTCTTGCCACTTTTTGTCTCATTGTTAAGCTCAAGCATCTGTTTAGCTGCTTTAATAAACCATACTATGAATACTCTCCCAATTAAATTTCAGGTAAACTTGGGGTCACGTCAGGACATCCAACCGGGGGCTGTTCTAAATTATACAATCAATATCAATTGTCTATTTATAAAGCAATTTATTGTTGTTTTTATACAGAAAGCGTCAAACCTTAGACAAAGGCTTAGCGCTTTTCTCTTTGTCAATATTTAAATTTTGGCGTCCCCGAGACGAGTCGAACGTCCGACCTACTGCTTAGGAGGCAGTTGCTCTATCCTACTGAGCTACGGAGACATATTTTACCCATCCGCTACTCACAACAATTGGCTTATTTGATTTTATCTTAATTTTTGCCGTTTGTCAATTAATTTGCTGTTTAGCGCGTTTTTCTCCTCTTTTTACAATTTTATTCGCGTTTTTAAAATAATTTCGTTTACCCCCTTGTAATGTCTTTGCGTTTGTGTTATACTAATTAATATTAGTGTGGTTTGTTAGAAAGAGGTGACCCTGTTGCGCAAAGATATACATCCTGCTTACAGCGGAACGACTATTACTTGTGCGTGCGGCAATGTTATTGAGACTTCTTCGACTAAGCAGAATATCAAGGTCGAGATTTGCTCGAAATGTCATCCGTTTTTTACCGGTAAACAAAAGCTCGTTGACACTGGCGGCCGCGTGGATCGATTTAATAGACGTCTTAATAATAGTAAAGAAGCTTAGTTTTTGCTAGCAAAATTTAGCGGTGCAGTGATGCACCGCTTATCGTTTTACATATTGTTAGCTGTTTTATTTTGTGTGAGTTTCTCAAAAATTTTGCTGTTTTATCACGTTTAAAGGAGATTTTACACTATGACGGATTCCTTTTTGACCATAGAAAAATCTTCTGTTTGTGAACTAATCGAAAAAAAATCCAGATTTATTGGTTACGCTGAACCTGTTACTACTGAAGCGGACGCTTTGAGCTTTGTAAGTCGGATTAAGGCTAAGTACTGGGATGCTCGCCATAATGTTTTTGCTTACTTTATTAGAGAGAACTGCGTTTGCAGATATTCTGATGACGGGGAACCCCACGGGACGGCCGGGGTACCTATTTTGGATGTTATTAAGAAGAACGAATTAAAAAATGTGGTTATTGTTGTTACGCGGTATTTTGGTGGGGTTTTGCTTGGCACGGGTGGTCTTGTGCGGGCGTACACTCAAGCGGCTTGCTTGGCTTTGGAGCAAGCTTGCGTTGTGAAAATGTTTTTATGTTGCGATTGTAGCTTAATTTGCGATTACAAACAATACGGCAAGCTTGTTAAGATTATTGAGGACTG
>CAREUR010000026.1 GCA_948968885.1 uncultured Eubacteriales bacterium
TTAAGCTGATTGTCTTTAGCATCTGCGCGCTTAGAATTGAATTTTTTCTTTTCATTCTTCATAGTAAATTCCTCCCTTTATATAAATTTGTAACAATTATACTATAAATCAAATCAAATATCAACAATTTTATAAAAACAAACTAACCACAAAATGTGATTAGCTTTGTATAACCAGACCTATAAGCCGAGTTCTGTCGAGAACAATTATCTATCTTGGCTGAATGTTGCCATTGCAGCTCGGTGCCACCTTTTTGAGAAACATCGGGCCAATGCAAAAATCTCGATTCGGTGTTGCTCCAGATAGGGTTTGCAGAGCCGCGTAGTTTCCTGCGCGCTGGTGAGCTCTTACCTCGCCGTTCCACCCTTACCCAAAAGCGAATATAAATTCACATACAGGCGGTATATTTCTGTTGCACTTTCCCTAGGGTCGCCCCCGGCGGCCGTTAGCCGTTATCCTGCCCTGTGGAGCTCGGACTTTCCTCGGACACATCCTTTCGAATTTGTGTCCGCAATTGTTCAGTCTGCTCATAAGATCATTTTATCACAAAGATTCGTGCGTGTCAAATACGGCGATCTAAAGCCAACGGGGTTAATCATTAAAATAGGCGTCATGCCAGATCAAAAAAGTGTAGATCGTCCAGATTTTGCGGCTGTTGTCCTCCTTGCCAGTAAAGTGCCTGTCCAGGTAGCCAATCAAAACGTCGCTGCAGAAAAATTTCTTGGCAGCCGGAGAGACAAACATATTTTTAACGGTGTTATAGTATTTTTCCTTACGCAGCCAAACCCTGATGGGAACGGGAAAGCCGAGCTTTTTCTTCTCCGCAGTGAATAAGGGCAAATGCTTAAGAGCGGCTTTGCGAAGGGCATATTTGGTGTTTTTGTTGTTGACTTTTAGATTTAGCGGGATTTTCCTTGCGACTTCAAAAACCTCTTTGTCCAAAAAAGGCACTCGCAGCTCCAAAGAATTCGCCATGCTCATTCTGTCGGCCTTCAAAAGGATATCTCCGACCATCCACAGGTTTATGTCGAGGTACTGCATTCGCGTCACGTCGTCATAATTTTGAGACTTCTCATAAAATTTTTCGCATTCTACCTGCGGAGCCGTCGCTATATTTGGGTCGTTTAAGAGATTCATTTTTTCTTTTTGAGAAAAAATAAAAGCATTGCCAATAAACCTTTCGGGTAGCGACTTTGCGCCACGGATCAGAAAATTTTTGCCCTTAAAATTTGTGGGAATCATCCCCGCTAAAGAAGCCAGAATACGGCGCAAAAAATGGGGAAGCTTCTGATAATTGCAAAGAGAAAGCGGCTCGTGATATATGTTGTACCCGCCAAAAAGCTCATCCGCGCCCTCGCCAGAGAGCACCACAGTAACGCCGTTTTCGCTGGCAAGCTTCGAGACAAAAAACAACGCAACGCAGGAGGGATCGGCCAAAGGCTGATCCAACATGTATTGAACCAGCGGGATGCTTGCCCAAAAGTCCGCAGCAGAAATCACTCTGGAGTGATGGTCCAGCCCCATTTCTTGTGCAAATCTCTTGGCAAACCCGATTTCGTTATATTTTTCGTCCTCGCCAAAGCCCACAGTAAAGGCTTTTTGCCCTGCAAAATAGCTGGAAATATAGCTAGAATCCACGCCGCTTGACAAAAAACATCCGACTTCAACGTCGCTCGCTTTGTGGGAAATTACGGAATTTTCAAAAACAGTTTCGATTTTTTGAATAGCCTCGTCAAGCGTTAAAGCTTTGTCCGGTTCGAATTTTGGCTCGAAATAGCGCGTGATCTCGAGCTTTCCGCCCCTATACCACAAATAATGCCCCGGCAGCAGGCAGTAAACGCCCTCAAAGAAGGTCTCTGGCGGGACGGAATACTGAAACGACAAATATTTATCGAGCGCCCGCGTATTGAGCCTTTTTTCTATTTTTGGAAATTGCAAAATGCTCTTTATCTCGGATGCATAAACCAAATGACCGTCTGTAAGCGCGTAGTGTAGCGGTTTTATGCCAAAAAAATCTCGCGCCATAAAAAGAGAGTTATCCGACGTGTTGAAAATGGCAAACGCGAACATACCGCGGACTTTATCCAGCAGCTTTTCTCGCCACTGCTCGAACCCGTGCACCAGGACTTCTGAATCCGTATTGCTACAAAAGGTGTGCCCGAGTGCAACAAGCTCTTCTCGCAGCTCTTTATAATTGTAAATCTCGCCATTAAAAGTCAGCACCAGCGTTTTATCCTCGTTGTACATCGGTTGATTGCTTCTTTCGTCCACGTCTATGATGCCCAAGCGGCGAAATCCCATAGAAATCTTGCTCGAAAAATAGAGCCCCTCACTGTTTGGGCCCCTATGAATCAATTTATCTGTCATGCTCTTCAAAACTTGCTCTTTATCCAAAATTTCCCCAGTAAACCCACAAATTCCACACATAAAACTACGTCCTTTTAATTATTTTATATAATTATATCAAAACATCGGCGCCAGTTCAAGTTTTTTGCGTCATAAAATTGACTAAATTATAGAAAAAGTCACCTTTTAAAAGCAACCGATAATATTAAACCACGATGACACATAGATTTATTAAGAAAATACTGGGCAGTTGGCCACTGCGCATTGCAAAACTTACCTGCTGGATCGGCTTTACAGCTTGCAATAAAAGTGATAAAATCTAAAGGATACGCCGAGATTTGATTGTAAATTTTAGCCCATAATACGATAAAAAGAGGAAAATTCATGTTAAAAAGAAAAATTGAAACCATAGATGGCAACGCGGCCGCGGCGCATGTTGCATATGCTTTTACCGAAGTCGCTGTGATTTACCCTATCACTCCGTCTTCTGCGATGGCTGATGAGACGGACAGATACTCTGTGGCGGGGCGGAAAAACCTTTTTGGCCAGTCGGTAAAGGTTACCCAGATGCAGTCGGAGGCGGGAGTTGCCGGAGCTGTCCACGGGTCGCTGTCTGCCGGGGCTTTGACGACTACATACACGGCCTCGCAGGGGCTTTTGCTGATGATCCCGAACATGTACAAAATGGCGGGTGAGCTGCTCCCCAGCGTCATACACGTCGCCGCCAGAACCGTTGCAACGCACGCACTTTCTATCATGGGCGACCATTCGGACGTCTATGCGTGCCGCCAGACGGGCTATGCTATGCTGTGCTCAAACAATCCGCAGGAAGTCATGGACCTGGGCGCAATTGCCCATTTGTCGGCTATTGGAGGCCGAGTGCCATTTTTACACTTTTTTGACGGGTTTCGGACGTCGCATGAAATTCAGAAGGTGGCCGTTTGGGACTATGAAACCCTTGGTGAGATGCTGGATTGGGCGACAGTGGATGAATTCAAAAAACGGGCACTTAATCCGGAGCACCCGGTGTTACGAGGATCTGCGCAAAACGACGACATATTCTTTCAGCAGCGTGAGGCTTGCAACGTCTTTTACGATAGTCTGCCACAGGTCGTCGCAACGTACATGGACGAGGTGAACAAGCGCACGGGCTCAGAATACCGGCCGTTTAACTATCATGGTGCCAAAGACGCCGATAGAATCATCGTGGCTATGGGCTCGGTCTGCGAGACCATTGAAGAAGTCGTGGACTATTTGAATTCAAACGGCGAGAAGGTTGGCCTTGTAAAAGTGCGATTGTACCGGCCTTTTTCGCAAGAATTTTTGTTGAGTGAGATTCCAAAAACGGTGCAAAAAATTTCTGTTTTAGACAGAACAAAAGAGCCTGGATCAGTCGGAGAGCCGCTCTATTTGGACGTGTTGGCGGCGCTGGCGGGCTCGAAGTTTGAAAATGTGCAAATTTTTGCCGGCCGATACGGCCTAGCCTCAAAAGACACGACTCCCGCCGATATTATTGCGGTTTTTCGAAACATGTGCGAAAGCGGCGGCAAGAGGAGGTTCACGGTTGGCATTGTGGACGACGTGACGAATTTGTCGCTGCAAGTCCTTGGGAGTCCCGATACGACCGGCCGTGACATTATGTCTTGCAAGTTTTGGGGCTTTGGGTCGGACGGCACGATCAGCGCGAACAAGAACACGATTAAGATCATCGGCGACAAGACGGGCCTTTTCGTGCAGAGCTATTTTGCTCATGACTCTAAAAAATCCGGCGGGCTGACGATTTCTCATTTAAGATTTGGCAAAAGCCCGATAAAATCGACCTACTACATAAACAAAGCCGATTTTGTCGCCTGTCACAACCCTACTTATATTGGCAAGTTCAGGATTATTCAAGACCTGAAGCCGCGCGGGAGCTTTCTTTTGAATTGCCCTTGGGCTGGTGCTGAGCTGGACGCCACTTTGCCCGCGAATGTGAAGAGTTATATTGCGAAAAACGAAATTAAATTTTACACGATAGATGCGACGAAAATTGCAAAGGAAATCGGTTTGCACGGCAGGATAAGCACGATTCTTCAGGCCGCCTTTTTTAGAATTACCGGCATTCTCCCGGCGAAAGAGGCTGTTGCATACATGAAGGACGCCGCCGCGCAGACATACGGCAAAAAGGGTCCGGATATTGTCGAGATGAATTACCGTGCGATTGAATGCGGAATGCAGAATTTGCAGCAAGTATCCGTCCTGAAAGAATGGGAAAGTGCCACGGACTGCGAAGTTACTTCTGATGAAGCTGGCGAAACTGGTGATCTCGCGCGGTATGTAGATAAAATCTTGAGACCGATTAATGCGAATAAAGGCAACGAGCTGCCGGTTTCTGCTTTTGTGCCGCATGTTGACGGGACTTTTCCGCAGGGAGCTGCTGCTTTCGAAAAGCGCGGTGTCGCTAATTTTGTGCCTTGCTGGTGCCCCGAAAACTGCATTCAGTGCAACTTGTGCGCGCTTGTTTGTCCTCACGCCGTGATTCGTCCGGCTGCCATCACCGATGAAGAGCTAGGTCGTGCGCCTGCGGGGATGAAGTTTGCAGATATGACGGGCGTTCCTGAGATGAAGTTCGCTATAACCGTCTCTCCGATGGACTGCACCGGGTGCGGCATTTGCGCGAATGTTTGCCCCGGTAAGAGAGGTCAGAAGGCGCTTGTGATGCAGCCTTTCGAAACTCAAAAAGCTGAGCAAAAAATCTTTGATTACGCTGCGAAATTGCCTACAAAGCCGGCCGTTTTAGACAGATTTAAGGAATCAACCGTAAAGGGATGCCAATTTAAACAACCGTTGCTCGAGTTTTCTGGCGCCTGCGCTGGGTGCGGAGAGCCTCCTTACGCCAAGTTGGCGACTCAGCTGTTTGGCGACAGGATGTACATCGCCAACGCGACGGGCTGCTCGTCCATTTGGGGCGGGTCGGTTCCTGCAACGCCTTACACCGTGGACCGTGAGGGTAAAGGCCCAGCATGGCACAACTCTTTGTTTGAGGACAACGCGGAGTTTGGCTACGGAATGGCCCTGGCGCAAAAAACGATGAGAGCGCGCGTAAAAGAGAACGTAATGAAGCTAGCAGCGGCGGCGATAAATGAGGATGTAAAGTCCGCCTGCGACGAATACATAGGCACTTTTGATGATGCTCGCAAAAATAAATCAGCAACCGAAAGGCTTATAAAAGAGCTCGAAAACACTCCGGCTGATGACGAAGTGAGCTATAAATTAGCACAAAAAATCTTGAAACACAAGGATAATCTTAGCAAAAAGTCTATTTGGATTTTTGGCGGCGACGGCTGGGCCTATGACATCGGGTTTGGCGGGCTTGATCATGTCATCGCCTCTTCGGAGGACGTGAATATCTTGGTTTTTGACACCGAGGTCTACTCCAACACCGGCGGGCAGGCTTCCAAGGCAACTCAGACTGGATCCGTGGCTAAGTTTGCCGCTGCTGGCAAGGCCGCGAAGAAAAAGGACTTGGCTGCGATCGCTATGAGCTACGGCCATGTGTATGTCGCGCAGGTAGCCATGGGTGCCGACTACAACCAGTGCGTGAAGGCCTTTATAGAGGCAGAGAGCTACGCCGGGCCCTCGATAATCATCGCGTACGCGCCGTGTATAGCTCACGAAATCAAAGGCGGGTTAGGGTTTGCACCTGCGGAACAAAAAAGGGCCGTAGAATCGGGGTACTGGAACTTATTCCGGTTTGACCCACGGCTAAGGATTGAAGGGAAAAATCCATTTTTGCTAGATGGCAAAGCACCGACGCTGAGTTACCGGGACTTCATAATGAACGAAGGCCGCTATAATTCCCTTGCAACGGCTGAACCAGAACGCGCCGAGAGACTCTTTTTGGCGGCAGAGTCCCAGGCAAAAAGCAAATATGAGCATTTGCTAAAGCTCTCGCAGGTTGAGACCAATCTCGATTAAAATCGGAAGAGAAATAAAAATAAACTTAAAAAGCCCATGTAAGCGCTGTTTTTAGCTTGCATGGACTCTTTTTGTTGTTGATGTGCCTTATTTTTCGAAAGTTTTGTCCGCGTTGTTATTGTATAGCGCCGAGATCATATCGAAGGTTTTTTTATCAATCACCCCATTTTGCTCGATGTTAAAGAGCTTTTGCAGCTGCTTTATCAGGTCAACGCTTTTGGCATCGTGCATTCCGCTTATGTTAAACTCTGTAAAATTTGCAAAATACATTGATATAAACCGCAGCATCGCCTGGATTATATAGATGCACATCGGGCTGTCACCTAGAGTTATGGAGAAGTCGGTAGCCGGAAAGGCCATCGGCCGCGAACAAGCCTCTTCGTATTCGTAAACCTCGTTATAGACCGCTATAATCTTGTTCCAGGTGATAAAATCGACAACTCCGGTGACCGAAATTTTAAACGTCTTCTGAAAGCCCATAACGGCTTCTCGGGTCTGGTCCGAAAAAATTCCATCCGGAATAACTGCCGGCACAGTGTTGTAATAGTAGGATATCGTCCGCAAAAAATATTGCAAATTCCTGACAGGCTCGCCAGGCCTTAAAACAGTTCTGTTCATGTGTTTGTACCCCCGCCTTTGCTTAGTTTCTTGCCGAGTCGCTTTGCCCGGCTTTTAGCTCATAACCTGGATATTGCGTTGGCTGCGGATTTTTAGAACTCACTACGTCTAGGTAAGTCCCACCGATGCTGTTCCAGGTCGCTCTATCGACCTCTCCGGTCACCTTTAGGCCAAACTCCTTTTGGTATTGCATAACAGAGTTCATCGTCTCTTCGCTGTACTCGCCGGTGACAGCCACTGGCGCAATGTTCGGGTTGATGTTCGAAATATTGTTGATGTACTGCTGCAGAGTCACAACCTCTTCGCCCTTTGAGCCAAGCTTTAGCGTTGTGCCGCTAAACGGAATAAATCTGCTGGTTGTGTTGTTTTCGTCAAAGACGGTGGTTACGATCCCGCGAAATTCCCGATAAATCTCGTTCCAGGTTATGTCGTTCACTATGCCGGTCTGAGGCAGTTCCTCGCTTTTTTGAAAAGCAATCACCGCCTCTGTGGTTTGAGGTCCAAAGGTTCCGGTTATTTCTACAAATGGGATGAAGTCGTAAAACTGTGCCAGCACCGACAAAAAGTATTGCAGAACATATACCTTTTCGCCGCGGTTCCCTTCAGAAATAGCGTCGGGGTAGGACAGGTTAATTCCAAATAACCGCTGGCCCTGCGACTCAAGCTCGCCCAGCTTGTTCACGGCAACATATAGATATACAAGTTTATACCAGGTGGATTTGCCCACGATTCCGTCCGGCGTTAGATTGAATATCTCCTGAAACACCGTCACAGCGCGCTCGGTGCTTTCACCAAAAACACCGTCGATAGGATTAATATTTGGGATAGACGGGTAATTTTGTGCGATTCTAACCAAAGACCGCTGAATCACAACAACATAGTCGCCAGTAGATCCGCGCTGCAAAGGGTATCCAGGATAAGAAGCCTGCAAGTCGGCCACCGGCGCATCCTGAACCAGCTCAATGTTGTAGCCGTAATAGTACTTTAAAATGTTGATGGAGCTATAACCCTGATTCGCAAGCTCTTCGCTGCCCCATTGAGAGAGCCCGTTGCAGGTAGAGGTAGTTCCATTGCAATAAATGGCGGCCAGCGGCTCTGCGTAGCCCATTCTGCGGATATAATTGTTGAAGATATTGTTGACAATTCTGTCGATGTTATCAAAAATATTTCTGCCAGGCGAAAAAGCCTGGTCGTAGGCGGTAGAGTTGGTGATGTTAAACGTGTAGCCCTGGCTTGGATAGTGCTCCAAGTAGATTCGGTTTAGCGCGAAAGAAATTTGCGCATAGATATTGGCATAAATAGCGGACTCGTTCCAGGTTGGGTAAATCTCGCTCGAGGCCACGTTTTTGATGTAATCTGGAAAAGACACAGTAACATTCTGCGCGCTGCTGCTCGGCGTACCAAGGTGCACGGTTATGTAGCTTGGCACGTATGGGTTTATTATTGGCATGGTTGATATCGCCTCACTTCGATTATAAATTTTGAGATGGTGTTGATCTGTTTATGGTTCTGTCCTGCGGCTTGCTGTTTTCCGTCAGCGGAATCAGTTCGACATTTTGCAAAGTTTGCGTATTGGCAAAAACCTGAACATCACTTATATTCAAAGTATAATACGATGGGTGCGAGATTTTCACATTACAAACAGCAAAAGCTGTGTCTTTCGACGGGCTCAAAGATAAATCCAAATCCGGCGTTTCTATTTCGATCTGATCAGTTTTTCCGGTAGCTCCCGTCAGCCGGAATCCCAAAAGTTTGGGACTCTCCTCGTTGCCATCTGTAACAGAAACTTGCGCGTTCCTAAGCGGAAGCTGTGCTCGCGAGGTGTAAACGTTAACAACAATATATCCTGTAGCCAAAATGAATCTTTCCTCCTTCAAAATTTATACTTTAAATAATATAAAAAAAGTCGGCGCTTTATGATTAATAAAAGCATACCGAAAGAAATATTCATTGATAAAATGTCCAAAAACAAGAAAATGACTTGCGCTGCAAATAAAAATAAGCCCATTCCACGCATAATAGAACAAGCTTATAACAAAAATGATGTTGCTTCTAATTATAAAAGTTGAGGTAAACCGTGCGTTGCATAACAAAGTTTGCCTCATAAACTTTGAAGTAAGTAAGTTTGTAAGGCAGGCCTCACTTAAGCTAAGTACAATTTGTAATCATCCAAATCGAAAATTCCTAATATAAACTTAATGATATGAATTATCTGTTAAGAAATAGACTTTAGTCAAAACTTAAATACCATTCATTTTGATAGAAAAAAGGCCGTTTTAATTAATCTCAAACAATATGCTACAACCCTGGTACGACATTCAAATTTTAATTGTTAAAATATTGTAATAATATCACTATTGTATGCTATCTGCTTGAAAAAATATAGCTCTTATGATAAAATAAAATTGCGTATCCGGGTGTGGCGCAGATTGGTAGCGCGCTTGAATGGGGTTCAAGAGGCCGCAGGTTCAATTCCTGTCACTCGGACCAAATAAACGGCTTAAAACCTAGATTCTTAAAAAGGATAACAGCTTGGATAATCAAAAATAAAAAAATATCCAAGAAATATCCAAGAAAAAATTTAAAAATGAAAAATAAAAATCGACGATTTACTTGCTTGTAAGACT
>CAREUR010000027.1 GCA_948968885.1 uncultured Eubacteriales bacterium
GACAAATATATTTTCGGAAGATATAATAACAATCAAATAAATTTTTAGGAGAGGTTAGTTTTATGTTTAAAAAAGTGGTTTTATCTGGTTTGTTGTCTATGGCAATGGTTTTTTCAGTGAGTGTTACTGCGGGGGCAGAAGGAAATAACGATATTAAGCTTTGTAAACAAGCTTGTTGGATAATGAAAAATTATGAAAAACAAAATATGAATGAGATTGAAAAGGTGGAAGAAAAGAAAAATTCGGCGATTAAACGTAAATATGAATTAGAAAAAGAATATTTTGATGAATTGATTAAACTTTCAGGGAAGCCTAACTTTGATAAAAATAAGGAGAATGTAGACTTTAGGCATAAACTGTCTGTGTCTGTGGCGGGTGAAGACAATAAAATTAATTTGTACAATGCTGTGGTAAAATTAATAGAGAATGCAACTCGAAATAGTTGGGAAAATTTTCATGAGATTTGTCCGGCTACCTTTTGCGAGGGCAGCAAATATGGCAAAGAAAACAGTTCATCTGCAACGCAGAATAATTCTAGCGCGAAAGATTCAAATAATATAACAAGGACTTATTTGAACAAAGCGTTTTTTGGCTGCTCCATTTTATCAGCAGTAGCATTATTAGTAAAATTATTTAAAACACCAATAATATTAGCAATGGATACGTTATTAGATTTAGAATAAATACTAGAAGGATTAATTAAAATTGAGCTTAGTTTAGCGATTCTAATAGTCAACTGTGAACGCAAATTATAAAAGAGGAGGAGCCTCGCGTTTTTTGTTGTTTATTTCCACAACATTAAATGTCTAGAAAAATTTCAATAAAAATGTATAATTAAGTTAGAAAACAACATTTAAAGCGCTAAATATTTCCTAAAATTTAAAAAATATTTTGCGCATGGTTGACAAATATATTTTCGGAAGATATAATAACAATCAAATAAATTTTTAGGAGAGGTTAGTTTTATGTTTAAAAAAGTGTTTTTATCTAGTTTGTTGCCGGTGGCAATGGTTCTTTCAATGGGTGTTACTGTGAGGGCAGAATTATCAGACGGAGAAATTTGTAAAGGCTTCTGTGAGAAAACTAAGGAAAAAGTACATGAGTATGATGAAGAGATTAAAAAAATTAAAAAAGCTATAAATGCCAAAAATTCGAAAATCTATAAGTTATGGGGGCATTATTATGATTTTTTATCTAGTCATGTATTAGAAAAGGGTTTTAATGAGGAAGCTGAGAAAAAATGGCGCAACAACCTAAATAATTCGGTGAATATTGTGAAAAAAGAAATAGAGTACGATAAGTCAAAAATTTATATTACAGAAATGGTTATTAAGGAATTAGGTGAAAACTATAAAAAAGTGTGCCCTAAAGATCTTTGTGAAGTTAACTGTACAGAAAATAAAGGTAATGTATGGAAGAATTTAAAAGATTGTTTTTTAAGTTTTTTTAATTATAATTGAGGAACATATTGCACAAGAGGCTATAGCTGCAAAAAAAGTTTATAAAAGCAAATGGAGCAGATATGTTCACATTTGTAGTCTAAAGAATGCTGTAAAAGCACAGAAAATTTAGAGCCGACAAAAAGGGGAGGGGAACCTCCTTTTTTGTTGCCCGGTGTAGCTTTGAAAGTGTAGCCTGTGTTGACGAAAAGGCGGAATGAAGGTATAATAAAACAAGCTGTTTTATTTAAAGTGGGAGATTATAACGTGAGTGAAAGTGAATTAAATTTGAACGCAGCCGAAAAATCGCCATTTTTTAACGTGAGTAACATAAAGTATGAGTTTTCTGCTTCGCAACGGGTATACATTTTCTTTAAACGTTTTTTGGACATTTTTTTTGCGTGCATCGCAGTAATTTTTTTGTCGCCGCTGCTGCTGTTTTTGTCGCTGATGATAAAGCTAACATCGAGGGGCCCGGTCATTTTTTCGCAAGAGAGAATCGGCCAGTTTGGCAAGGTGATAAGGATATATAAGTTTAGAACGATGATGTCGAAAGCGCCCAAAAGCAAGGCAACGAATGACTTTAACGATGCACACGAGTATATAACAAAATTTGGAAAGTTACTTCGAGTGACGAGCCTAGACGAAATGCCGCAACTTTTTAACGTAATAAAAGGAGACATGAGCTTAATTGGGCCGCGGCCACTGATTTTGGACGAAATATTTATACACAAATTGAGAGAAAAAAACGACGTGTATCTAATAAAGCCAGGAATCACGGGGCTTGCGCAAGTAAATGGTCGGGACTTTTTAGACGCACAGGATAAAGTCAGCTTTGATACTCAGTATCTGCACGAAATGTCGCTAAAGTTGGACTTGATAATCTTTATAAAGTCGATAGTAGTGGTATTCCGGCAGGAAAATTCATTAGACGCTAAACGCAAATAGATAATAGTCAAAGCAACACGACTATTGTCTATTTTTTGTTAACAAAACAGAAATTAAAGGAAACTTGCACAAAAACATTGAGAATAAACATTGCAAAATCAATAAAAATGCGAATTGAAAAATGTAGAGAAATGTGTTAAAATTTTAAACATAGTATATTAATTTGGAGGATGTAAAAATGAGGAATAAAAAGAAAAGGGTAATCGCATCAATCTTGGCAATCTCAATATTATTTCAGTTTATGCTGTCTCCTATGACGGCCCAGGCTAGCCTACCTGGCGATGGTGTTATAAATACGAATACATCGTGGTTTAGTAGGCTTTTGTCTTTTGGAAGTACAAACCAAACTGAGACTAAGAAACTGACTTATGATGAACAATGGGATTTAAATTTTATTAATTTTTTATATAATAGTAGGAATTTGGTGCAACAAAAAAACATAACTTTTGAGAATAAAATGACCGTGGCAGACATAATAAATATTAGAAAAATGACTAAGCCTACTATTGAGACGGAACCTGTAAGCACTTGGGATAAGCTTAAAGAGTTAATTTTGGGAATGATTTTTTCGCCGTTTTCGCAGATCCCATTGTTTCTTCTTGGCTTGGTGATTACTGGGGTCGTGAATTGGTGGCAAAGAATACAAACTGCGAAAGAGATAGAATTAAGCCAAGTAGAGCGTCAAGCAATTTCACCGGTAGACTTGATACATGATGTTGAAAAAGCACTAGATGAGACGCTGGTAGGGCAGCCTAATGCGAAAGCTAAACTTCCGGGAGTAGCTATGATTGCAGTTGATAAAAGTGAATGTATGGCTGCAAGCAGCACGGCAGGAGTAGAAAAGGATTATAATGTAACTGTTCTTCATCTTTATGGTTATTCAGGAACAGGAAAATCGCTTGGAGCTATAACTTTATCACGAGCTATGAACTATCCATATTATCTTCTTAATGTATCGTCTGATATAGACCCGAATTCGAGAAAAACCCTTCTTGAACAGCTATTTGATCCAATAGTAGTGGCGAAAATAGGTAATTCCATGGGCCAAGAAGAATCAGCTTTGTTGAATTTCCTAATGACAACTAATGGATATGGAAGAACTTTAATTATTAATGAAATTGATAAAATGTCTCAGAAAGATAGAAAAATGTTATTAGAGATAATAAGGACATTAAAGGATACTGGCCAGATAAGATTAGCTGATGGAAGAGTATTTAGATTGAGAGGAAACTTATTTATTATTTTCACATCAAATTTTGAAACGAGTGCAATGACCGACGATCAGTCAATTGGTTCGAGGGTAATCTCAATAGAATTTGAAAAATTTAAAAAAGAAGATTATTTGAAACTATTTATAAAACCGCTTGCAAGGCTACAATTTGATTTAATAAAAGACTATAATATGAGAGTTTATTTTGAAAATACATTACAAGATTTGGCGCAATCACTTGCTGAAAGAGATGGAGGAGCAAGAATAGTTGAAACTCGGTTTGGTGAACTGAGAACAAAGCTTATAAAACTTTTTGCTGAAAATGTAAAACTTGGTAAAAATGGACCATTTTTCGTAAACGTTTCATATGATGGTGAAAATGACGACTTTATAATAAAGGAGACCGAGGCTCCGTCCAATATGGATGAGGAAAATTTGGATCTACTTTCTGAGAACGAAGATGATGAAAATTTATATCTTTCAGAAAATGATGATGATGAAGATTCAAATCTTTCTGAAGGTAGCGGAGATGAAGAGACGCATGCGGATGCTGAAAAGTTAAGCCTACTTTCTGAGAATGAGGACGATGATAAAGAAGATTCAAATCTTTCTGAAGACAGTGGTGATGAAGGGACCCTCGAAGAAAACACAGAGCAAGAATCACCTGCGAGTGCGAATGACGAAGCTGCGGTAAACCAAAAAGAGTCAGATAATTTTAACGATGCGATGAAATCTTTAGATGATATTTTATCCGTTGGGGATGATGATGTTCCAAAAATTTAAATAAAATAAAACAAGAAAGAGCCATGAAAATTATGGCTCCTTTTTGCTGATAAGTATGAATTGGGTTTAGGATATTATCATGGCTACAGATAGAATGACTATGTTTGCTATTAGGATTGTTGCGATTATTTTTAATGAAAATTTGACCCAGCTTGAAAAGTCAATTTTAGAAATTGCGAGTCCGCCCATTACTACGCCGCTTGTTGGGGTGATTAGGTTTATCAGGCCACACGCTGCGGTAAAAATCATTATCATGACTTCGGGACTCAAGTTTAGGCTTTGTGCAAGCGGAGCGAAAATTCCGATGGATCCCGTTGCGAGACCAGAAGTCGAGGGGATTAGGAATGACAGGCCCAGATAGATAATGTAAGACATAGCCGTGAATGGGACGGCGTGCATGCCGTTTAGGGCATTGGCGGAATGCGTCAGAATGTAGTCGTTTAGTTTGGTGTCGCTCATTATCACGTAGATTCCGCGAGAAACCGCGATTACAAGCGCGACGCCAATCATATCTCCCGCACCGGCGATGAATGAGTCGGCGATCTCTTTTTCTTTGAGCCTATAGACTAGTCCGCAGACAATCGCGATTATAAAGAACCAAGCAGCGAGCTCCTTAAAGTACCAGTTGCCAAAAGATTCGCCAGTTAGCCAAGCGGTCCATGAGTCGAAAAACGTGATGCCGAAATTTTCCCACGGAATCAGGCTTATGATCATAACCAAGAATGAAAACGCAAACAGGGACAAAACTACTTTCCCGCGAGTAGTGAGGGTCGTATCGCCTTGATCGGATTCGGAGTTGAAGGCGCTTTGGGCTTCGGATAGCTCTTGCTTAGAGAGAATGGATGCCTCGGGATTGTTGTGAACCTTTTTGGCGTAGGCCATGACGTACCAGATGCAGATGGCGAGGGTTGTGCCCCAAAGAATGGCACCCAGCAGGATGATTATGCCTTGGTTGGTGGCGATCCCGGCGGCCTTGGCGGTGTCCACCGCAACCGAGATGGCAAAAGGATTAATCGTGGAGCCCAGAACACCGGCGCCGGCGCCCAAAAGTATGACAGAAGCGCCGACCAGAGGGTCGAAGCCAGCCGCCATCATCGTGGCGACGATTAGACTATAGAATGCGATAGTCTCTTCGGCCATGCCGTAAGTAGTGCCGCCGACCGAGAAGATTACCATCAGAATGGGAATCAGCAAGAGCTCCCGGCCATTGAGTTTTTTAACGACGCTAGCGATTCCCTTATAGAGCACGCCGGTCTTGTTCACCACTCCCAAAAATCCGCCGAGCACCAAGACGAACAATGAGACGTCGATCGCGTCCACAAAGCCCAAGATAGGCGCCATCACGACGTTTGGAAGGGTAGCCTTTGTTATCATGGGGTCGGCCAAAACCAGGCTGATGCCCGCTATGACGAGGATTATAAGTATAAGTACGGTAAACGCAGACGGCATTTTGAACCTGCTTTTTTCTTTTTGCGCAGTCATAAAATCACCTCATTTTATTAAAAATAACGGTCCCAACGGAGCCATCGAGCGCGCTTTTTGCGTTGCGCAGAGACGTAATAATCGCGACTCCAGCTGGTTTTTTGCTTAAAAAGTCGAGACAAGCGTCGATCTTAGGCAGCATGCTGCCTTTTGCAAAGTGCCCAGAGTTCAGGTGCTGCAAAGCCTCGCTCGTGCTGATTTTGGTGAGAGCCTTTTGATTTTCCGTGTTAAAATCGGTGTACACGAAGTCGACCGCGGTTAAAATCAAGAGGACGTCTGCCTTCAGAGAGGCCGCCAAAATCGCACAGGACTTGTCTTTGTCAATGACCGCCGGAACGCCGCTTAGCCCGGACTTGCCCTCAGTAACGGGGATACCACCTCCTCCGGCAGAAATCACGATATTGCCGCTGTCCACCAACTCCTTGATTATGTCGATCTCCACAATGCGCTGTGGGACGGGAGAGGGGACCACCCTGCGATACCCCCGGCCAGCGTCTTCGGCAAAAACGTCACCTTTTTCTTGAGCAAGAGCTTCGGCTTGCTCTTTTGTATAGAACGCGCCCACCGGTTTGGTGGGATTCTTAAAAGCGTCGTCGTCTTTATCCACGATGGTTTGTGTGATCAAGGAGACCACGTTTTTGGGAATGGCGCGAGAATGCAGCTCGTTGTAAATCGCTTGTTGCAGATGATATCCAATGTAGCCCTGAGACATGGCGCCGCATTCGGGCAGGGGAATGCAAGGAGTCCCAGCTCTGGTGGCGAATTCGTCCAAAGCAAGGTTGATCATCCCCACCTGGGGGCCATTTCCGTGACCAACAATGACGTCGTGCCCGGACTCAATGAGGTCAACAATGGTGCAAGCAGTTTTTTTGACTAGATTCAGCTGTTCTTGGGCATTGTTTCCCAAAGCATTACCGCCCAACGCGACCACAATGCGCTTTTTGCTCATATAGCGTACCTCATTTTACTTCAAAGTGGCGTACATAATGGCCTTAATCGTGTGCATGCGATTTTCGGCCTCGTCAAAAACAACGGACTGCTGCGATTCAAAGACGTCGTTAGTGACTTCCATCTCAGTAATACCGAATTTCTCGCGAATAGACTTGCCAATAACGGTGTTGTCATCGTGAAAGGACGGCAAGCAGTGCATAAAAATGGCGTGAGGACTAGCAAGATCCATAATGACCTTGTTAACTTGATAGCCTTTAAGCATGTTTATACGCTTTTCCCACATTTCATCGGGCTCGCCCATAGAAAGCCAAATGTCAGTGTAGACCACATCGGCGTTTTGAGCACTACGGCTAATGTCCTCGGTAAGCGTGACAGAGCAGCCGCTTTGCGCTGCGATTTCCTTGCAAACGTCAACCAAATCAGCATCGGGAAAGAGATCAGAAGGCGCGCAGGCCGTAAAGTTCAAGCCCATCTTGGCGCAGGCCACCATCAGAGAGTTACCCATATTGTTGCGAGCGTCGCCAAAATAAGTGAAGTTGATGCCGCGAAGACGTCCGAATTTCTCTTCAACAGTGAGCAGATCGGCGATCATCTGGGTAGGGTGAAATTCATCAGTCAAGCCGTTCCAAACAGGAACCCCGGCGTATTGAGCCATCTCCTCGACGATTTCTTGAGAAAACCCGCGATACTCGATCCCATCGTAAATCCGACCTAAAACTCTGGCCGTGTCGGCGATGCTCTCCTTCTTGCCCGTCTGAGAGCTCCCCGGATCCAGGTAAGTGACGCCCATCCCCAAGTCGCGCCCGGCCACCTCAAAGGAACACCGGGTGCGAGTCGAAGTCTTCTCGAAAAGCAGAACAATATTCTTGCCCTCCAAGTAGCGGTGGGGAGTCCCACAAAGCTTCAAATTTTTGAATTGTTTGGAGAGGTCAATAAGATAGCGAATTTCGGAATGAGAAAAATCCAAAAGCTTCAAAAAGCTCCGTCCACACAGGTTAACAGCCATAATTTTCGTGCTCCTTTTAATTTTATTTTATCAAATAATTTTTATGAGCTCAAGACTTCAGATATCATCGCGATAAATCGGCATAGACATGCAGCGAGGCCCGCCACGTCCACGAGAAAGCTCCGAACCACTCAGTTCCAGCACATTCAAGCCATGTTCGCGCAAAATACCGTTAGTAACCTCGTTGCGCTGGTACACAATCACAGTCCCTGGGCTCACGCACAGCGTATTAGAGCCATCGTTCCACTGCTCGCGCTCGCCAGCAATGCGGTCATGGCCGCCGCACGGGATCAGCGTGACACTATCGCGATTCAACGCAGAAGCAAGGATGTTTTCTAAGCTTTGACCGACCTCAGAGATTTTGAGTTCGCCAGAACCAGCGCCAGGAGTGATTTTGTAGACGCGTAGAACCTTAGAAAGCCCGTTGTAAACAGTAAATTTGTCGTAATCCACCTGAGTAAAAACGGTATCCAAGTGCATCATAGCGCGATTGTTAGGTATGTCAAAAGCCAAAATCTGCGAAATAGAGGTGTTTTCGTGACTAAAAATGTTTTTGGCAAGCGTCTCAATGGCTTCAGGACTAGTCCTCTGAGAAACGCCAATAGCCAAAGTCTGAGCATTCAGGTTCAAAATGTCGCCACCCTCAATGCAAAAAGGATCGTAGCGGCTGTAGTAAACGTCGACCATGCCGGCAAACTGGGGATTATACCGAAAAATATATTCGCCGTAAATGGTCTCGCGTCGACGTGTCAAGTAGCGCATGCGGTTTAGACTGACGCCATTTCCAATGCAGGCAAAAGCGTCGCGCGTAAAGTAAAGGTTTGGCATGGGGTTACAGACAAAGGCGGAACGGTGGGACATGTAGTCCGACAATGACTGAAGCTTCCCGCCAGAAGACGCAAGTTCGTTGCGCTTGACGCCCTGCATGGTTTTAAGCACGAGTTCCTTGGGGTCGCGGATCTGGCTGAAGTAGTCGAGCAGCAACCAGTGATCCTTTTCGGAGGTTAGCTCAGCCTCTCGGATAAACTGAATTAAAAATTGATTGCGGATTTCAGGTTTGGCGAGGGTTTCGGCGACCAAGTCCTCAAGATAAACCACTTCAGCGCCACTCTGCCGCAATATTTCGGCAAAGTTATCGTGCTCCCGCATGGCGACGGTTAAATATGGGATGTCGTCAAACAACAATTCCTCTAGAGTGTCCGGAGTCAAATTCAAAAGCTCGGCTCCAGGACGGTGCAAAAGGACTTTTTTCAAATGACCAATTTCACTTTTTACATTTATAACCAAAAAATTCAACACCTTTCCAATTGCGAAAATTACAATGTTTGTGCACATTTCAAATGATAATCATGGAAAAAATCATCAGTAAATAAAGCCTGGGCAAAATGAAATTTAATTGACTATATCATATATT
>CAREUR010000028.1 GCA_948968885.1 uncultured Eubacteriales bacterium
TCAATCTGCATCAGGTTCGAATCGAGGGCAGTCTTATATGCCTCAAACCGCGTCTTTATGTCACCTTTGATGATTTCCTTTGTGTCAAAGGCAAAATACAAGGACTTCTTCTCTTTTTCAAGAAGCAAGTCCCGGTTTAGCGCGCATTCAATTGTCTTCAGAATCGGCATTATAGCTGTCTTTATGAAGGTCTCCCAGTTCCAGGTTGTTGGCACGCCGAAAATGTCCAAAATCGAATTATTAATTGAGTTTTTGTTTTCGTTTAGCTGCATCTCAACGCTGGTATTGCTGGCTTCTTGAAAGGTCAGGCCGTCGTTTAGAATAATCATTTTTTCTTCGTTATTCGAATAAAACTTATCCCACGCGGCCTTCAAGGCGTCGATGGCCTCTTTGGTTAGCCGGTTCTTGGCGTTTATAAAGCCTTTCTTGTTGCCGCCCGTGGATACTAGGTTTTGCTCAAATTTCAGCGTTGTATAGGCAACTTTTAAGAGCTCATTATTTTCTTCAATAATCCCAACGCCGCGCGCTCCGTCTTTGGTTGACTTCATGATTTTCAAGAACTCAAACGGCTTGTAGGTTTGCCCTTGCACGCTGATATTGTAATCCTTGAAAATTGGATCAACATTTTTCGTTATTAGAATATTGCTGCAATCGACGTAATTTAGTGATTTCACGGTATTTCTGCGCTTATTTATATACGCGTAGGCGTTGCCGTTTAGCAAATAATCGCGAACCATAGCCTTTTTAAATTGCGTGCCATCAAGCGCATCTTTGGTGTCTTCGTTTAAAAGGCTACACCGCGCGTCTTCCGGCACTTCTACGGTTTTCCGCTTACCATCGATGATCTCCTCTTTATACAGTTTTACCGGTATCATCGAAACCGTCTCGCAAATTAAATTCACGCACCGCGCCACGGCGGGAATATTGAGCGCTTTCTTTCCGTCTATTTCTTCGCCGCATAACAAAGACCGCAGCAGCACATCGTCTACCTGCGGCCTTCCTTCGGGCTCGAATCGATTTTTCTTAAATATGTTCAAACTATCACTCCTCTAAAATATGGACCTTCACCTGTTTGCCGGTCTGCCGGGCGTACTCTATGGTGTATTTCGTGCCGCGCGACTTGCCGTCCCAAATGGCAACCACCACATCGGCCCTTTGCACGATTTCTTTGTTTCTAACAAGCGGCGCGGACCGCCCGTATTTGTTGTATTCGGGGCGTATCACTGTTTTTGAAATTCGATTTTTATCTGCCCATTTTTCGGCAAGCGTATCGATTCCAGCAGCGCCCCCGGATACGATTTCACGCGTTCCGGCCGGTATGAACTCAGATATATCCACGTTTGTTAGGTTCCTTGAGCCTATTATTGCTACTTTCACATTTATCACCCTTAAAATAATCCACCATTATTTCACCATAATACCACCATATACACATATTTTCAATGCGAAAATATAAAATAGTATAAAAATAGTGGAAAAAGGGTGAAAATATGAAGGATGATAATGTTCTTAGATACACTCTGCGAGTGGACAAAAATTTGTTCAAAAAGTTTAGATATGTCGCGGAGTATAACGGCCGCTCAGCAAATAAAGAGCTTATTCAACTGATGAAGGAAGTCGTTGAAACTTTTGAAAATAAACACGAAAAGATTGACATCATCTCCGATGAAATTTAAGCCACCTTTACTGTTATCACCTTTTTTTAATTTAATGTACTTAAATAAAGTACATTAAGAACATTATGTCTCTAAATATACTTAAAATCAACTTGTTGAACAAACTATTTAAGTATATTATGAGGTGATTTAAGTGGAAAAAGAAAAACATCTTGGCATAAGGGTAGATAACGAGTTGCACTTTAAACTTCACTATATTTCTAAATACGAAGGCCGCTCCGCCAATGGTCAGATTTTATACCTGATTCAAACGTGCATAAGGGAATTTGAGAAAAAGCACGGCAAAATTGAGTTGCCCAAAGATTAAACAACCTGAACAACCCAGCCGTCATTGAAAATCACGTCCTGTTGCAATAGGTAGACCGCGTTGATAAGCGCCACCACCATGTCTACTTTGCCGCAGGATTTTTTCTTTGTGACATACCGATTCATGTTCGTATCGTAGGTGCATCGGGCGTTTTCGAAGTTTATCTCTAACAGCGTGTTTTTTTCGTATTCAAACTCGCCGTCCGTGATTTTCTCGTACAAAAGCTTTGTTGGCGGATGCAAGGTATCGCTGTGTTGCCGAATTTCAACGGTGTTGTAAGCTTGATTCCACTTCTGCGCGCTGGAGATGGCGTTGTACCTATCAAAACCGATGGCCCTCACCGTCACGCCGTATTTCTTCTCGATTTTAAACACAAAATCCTCGACAACGCTGTAATCAATCGTCTTATTGCCGCATGCGATGCACTTGCCTTTGGCCATAAACCGGCGATAATCAAGCTTCTCAAACTTGTTTTTCTCTTCAATTCGGCCTTCAGGGATGAACGAAACCACGTCGGCTAAGATTTTACCGTCTTCCTCCGCACAAATCGCAACCGCGGTGTTATCGTTTGACATCGATAAATCCACGCCAACATAGACCTCGCGCCCGGCCCAATCGATTTTGTTGACTCGGCAAGCCTGAAGATACTTGATATCAACGAAGCTCTCGGTGCCAGCGCCCTGATAAATGATGTTACAATGCTTCGTCAAAAAGTTTTCCCTTGCTGATTCAATTGCAATCGCGCGGGCTCGCTTCTTCAAGAGGTCTTCCCAAATTTCAGGTATTTCTAAGGCCACGGGGTTCGCGTGTTTCAAGATTGTATCATTAAACGCCCAATCATCGGTGTTTTCAGGCTCATAAAGCAGGGAAAAGACTGTATCATCGGCCTGCGTACCATCTAAAACCCGTTTTGCGTAGTTAACTTCGTCTTCAAACGGGTTGTTCGCCGTCGGATATTTCGTAGAAATTATGCATCCGAGCTTATTCAAAATGTTGAGCTGGCCGGATCGCATAGCTTCAATCGCATATGAATTTGGCAGCGCGCCGACCTCATCGGCCAAAAACACGTTTGGAAGCTTACCATCCATGCGGCTATTTGAGTAATTCAGCGGCACATAGCGGTTTTCGTTGGGCATGAATTGGATATAATCGCGTAAAACCTTGAACCGCGGCCTTTCATTGTGCAAATAGATAAGCGGGCTGCTCTTCAAAATTTCTTCAATTGCTGTCTTTACTTCGCGCGATAAGGCCCCGTCTGGCGCCACTGAATAGAACTTGCTGAACTTCGGCTCCAACAAAAAAAGCAACACGAAAATGGTTGCTATTGTGAAGGTCTTAAAATTTTTCCGGGCGATTTCTAAAATTGCCGTCTCATAACGCCGTCTGTCGGGGTTTTCGCGATGTGCAATACAAAGGATCGCCGCGTAAAACAGCCACTGATACCCGCATGAGCACTCATAAATACTGCAGCCGGCCTTTAAACCGCGCGGCATTACTAGCATCCTTAAAACTTTGTCGATTTGCTGCAGTTTTTCCTCATCTAAAAAATACTTATCTGAGTTTCCATCGCAGATTTGGATGAACTCTTCGCACTGCTTTATGACGTATTTTGGCGCTGCAATCTCACGTTTTACCACGCCCTCCGCGTATTTATAGCTTTGATGGGCAATCATTTTGGCTTACCTGCTAGAATTTCAAGCGATATGTGCTCATTTAAATTTATTCGTGTCATAAAACTACTCCTTATTTTCCCACTCCAAAATGCCCCAGATAGACATTATAAACTGGACACAGTCTAAAAACGCCCTTCCGTAGACTCCGTGGTAAAAATCTAAACTAAACCAAAAAACTTCGCCAAGTGCCCAAATGTAAAAACATATAACTTTTTTCTTGACGTTGAAAATATTTCCTATAAGCGATAAAATCGCTAAAAGCCAAGTAATATCAAACATTTATACTGCCTCTTTAAAATTTTTAAAAGCCTCGTATTAATTGCTTCCGTTTATTATTTTCATCAGTGGATCCTCCTCTTTTGTCCTTTCGTCGTCAAAGCCATTTATTATTTTCATTATTGTGCTAACAGTTCTGTTTGCGCTATCAGTCGTTCGATTATATGCATTTATTGCCGGATTATCATATAAGTTCTGCCGACCTTTAACATACTCTTTTGTAATTAAAGTCCCATTTTCCTTCAGCGCTCTTTCAAGATCGTTTAACATTTGTATTTGCACCTGGTACCTCTTAAAGGTAGTTATAAAAAAGAAATTCTGCTGAACTCCTCGTTCCTCTGCTATTTTCAGAATTTCTTCTGCCTGTTCCTTTAACTTCATCTTTCTTTCCATTATTGCACCTCCCACGATTTATTCGCTAATTTTTATTGCCTTCTTGCCGGTTAAATTTTCCCAGCGTTTTATAATCACATCAACGTAATTTGGCGAAAGCTCCATTAAATATGCAGTTCTCCCATTTTGTTCACATGCAATTAATGTCGTTCCGCTGCCTCCAAATAGATCCAGCACTATGTCTTCTTTTTTGGTATTATTTTTTATCTGATAATCAAAGAGCTTAACTGGTTTCATCGTCGGATGCTCTTCCGACTTTTGTGGCCTTTCGCAATCTATCACAGTCGACTGCTTCCTATCATTGTTCCAAAAATGTGGCGCACCGCCTTTCCAGCCATACAAGCACGGCTCGTGTTTCCAATGATAATCCTGCCTTCCAAATACCATATTATTTTTGTTCCAAATAAGGCATTGCCTTACTTGCCAGCCAACTATCAAGCATGACTGGCGAAAACTGAATCCTTTTACGTCTGAATGCCATATATAAAATGCTGCACCTGCTCTCATTACACAGTCTGCGTTGTAAAAGCTCAAATTCAAAAATTCTTCAAATTTTTCATCTGACATATTGTCGTTTACAATTTTTAATGAACTTGAATTTTTCCCGGTGTAATCGACATTATATGGTGGATCAGTCAGTAATAAGTCGGCTTTTACTCCGCCCATCAATTTTTCAACATCATTAATGCTAGTACTATCGCCGCACATTAACCTATGCTTTCCTAACTGATATACTTCTCCAATTTTAGACCTTGGCTTTTTCTGAACTTCTGGGATCTCATCTTCTTTAACGTCAGTCTCTTCCAAATCAAATTCTATATCATCTATAGAAAAGCCAGTCAATTCAACGTCAAAATCAAGTTCTTTGAGCTCTTCCAGCTCCTTGCTCAATATGGACATATCCCAGCCAGCATCTTCAGCTAATTTATTATCTGCAATTATGTATGCGGCTTTTTGTGTCGCAGTCAAATCTTCTATGAATATACATGGGACCTCTTGAAGCCCTAGTTTTTTCGCGCCCAAAATGCGTCCATGTCCCGCAATTACAGTGTATTCGCTGTCAATCAAAACTGGGTTTATAAATCCAAATTCTTTTATACTATCTGCGATTTTTTTTATCTGCAAATCATCGTGCATTCTTGCATTCCTTGCATAAGGCTTGATTTTTTCTATTTTAACATTTTCGTATTTTCTCAATTCTTTGCGCTCCTTCACAGCTTAATAAGCCCATTATGAAGGGCTCGATTCGCCCTCCAATTACGCCCAGTTTTCCAAAAAACTCACGTGAAAAAATGTCGGTGTAAAGAGAGGGGGGCCGTCGGTATGCGGCTTTTAAACATTTTGCTCGCCAAGAACCCCGGGGGGATGCTATTTCAAGAGCTCTGGCACAATTTTAGTAATTGAATTTCTATTAAAGAAAAAAACTCTGTCTTTGCCTGGAATTTCGGTGGAATCTAGAAGCTTGACCCTTATGAAGCCCTTGAACTCAGTTGCGTCCTCGGCTTCAACGTTCTTGAGTACCTCAATTTCCTTTGAAAATGGGTGTTCGATGTATAATTCTTTAACTAACATAATTGCAATCTCCTTCTTGTTCTAAGATTATCTGTTTGACCTCGTCGTATGGTATTTCGCCGTTATCGCACATCGCATGATGCATGGAACACAGTGTGATAAGGTTGCTGTCATCAAGCCTCAGCTCTTCGCTAGAATTGACGGGCACCGCGTGGTGAACTTGCAGTCCCTCGTAATTGTATTTACGGTGGGTTCCATACAGTTCCCTGATGCACACCTGGCACAAATAACAGTCTCGCGCCCTGATTTGTTGCCGTTTCCTGTACCAGACCGCGCTGTTTCTAAACCGCACTGCATCATCAATCTTTTTGCGCTTAGCGGGCTTGCTGTTACAAGCATGACCTTCATCATGGATTCTGCCGCAATATTTGCAGCTGTGCAAAATTTCTTGCCTCATCGCCTGCGCCACGTCAACGTGCAAAGCTTCTTGATAATCTCCGCAAGCAGCACCCCGCCTGCAACTGTCAAGATTTCTGTCAACATGCTTTCACTCCTTTCGCATAAAAAATCACACCCGTCGGATGTGATAAAGAACATTTTTAGTGGTAACTGCCACCAGTTGCTACCATCTGCCACCAAGCTGCTACCAAGTGGCTCTCAGGCCGCATGGTTATTGGGTTTGTGGTGGTAGCAGTAGTGTTTTTTTACTGCTACCAAGCTGCCACCAACTGCCACCAAACGGCTCTTAACCCGCATGGTTATTAGGCTTGTGGTGGTAGGTGTAAATATAAAACCGGAAGATTTCTTGATTTTCTTCCGGTTTTCTTAATATC
>CAREUR010000029.1 GCA_948968885.1 uncultured Eubacteriales bacterium
GGTTCTTATTCTGCTGGTATTTTTATGCCTTTTGGCGTTTTTTCTAATTTGATCTTGGGCCGCAAAAATGGTATAATTAATTTTGAATATAGTGAGGCAAAAGTTGATTTTAACGAGGTGCATGGGTTTTGTTCGATAAGTTAGAGGTTTTTAAAACGCGCTACGACGAGATAAATAAGCTGCTGTATGACCCCAACGTTGTTTCTGATCAAGAAAAATACACGGCTTTGATGAAGGAGCAAAAAAATTTAACGCCGATTGTTGAGAAATATGAGGAATATAAAAAAGCCAAGCTGGACTTGGATGAGGCTCGGCAGCTTTTGGATGGTGGCGGTCTTGACAGGGATTTTAAAGAGATGGTTGAAGCAGAAATCGAGAACTCCCGCGAGATCATTGAAAAAACATCCGAGGAGCTTAAGATTCTGCTGTTACCTAAGGACCCTAACGACGACCGTAACGTTATTGTGGAGATTCGCGGTGGAGCTGGCGGCGAAGAGGCTGCTTTGTTTTCTGGCGTTTTGTTCCGGATGTACAGCATGTATGCCGAAAGCAAGCGCTGGAAGACTGAGATTTTGAATGCGAACGAGACGGAGCTTGGCGGCTACAAGGAGATTAGCTTTATGATTTCTGGCGAGGGCGCTTATTCTCGCTTAAAGTACGAGAGCGGCGTGCATCGTGTTCAGCGCGTGCCGGAGACCGAAACTCAGGGGCGCATCCACACCTCCACTGTCACTGTGGCCGTTTTGCCGGAGGCGGAGGATGTTGAGGTTGAGATTAATCCTGCCGACTTGCAGATAGATACCTTTCGCGCTAGTGGCGCCGGCGGACAGCACATCAATAAGACGGAGTCTGCAATTCGGATTACGCACATTCCGACGGGCGTGGTTGTGGAGTGCCAGGATGAACGCAGCCAATACAAGAACAAGGATAAGGCTATGAAGGTCTTGAAGTCGCGGCTTTTGGAGGCTAAGATGCAGGAACAGACCGATGAGATGGCTCAGAAGAGGAAAAGTCAGGTCGGAACCGGCGACCGCTCCGAAAGAATCCGCACTTATAATTATCCGCAGGGCAGAATGACTGATCACCGCATTGGGCTGACTTTGTATCGGCTTGAGGATATTCTAAACGGCGATATTGACGAGGTTATTGACGCTTTGATTACGGCTAACCGCGCGGCAAAGCTTGAAAGTACTATCGAAAATAAAGAATAAGAAGTGTTTTTGCATGAAAACTCAGATATTGTCGCAGGATGACACGCTCGCTGCGACAAAAATATTAAAGGCTGGCGGCGTTGTGGCGATTCCAACAGAAACGGTTTATGGACTTGCTGCTAATGCCTTTGACGACGCGGCTGTTAAAAAAATTTTCATCGCCAAGGGCCGTCCTAGTGACAATCCTTTGATTGTGCACATCTCGAAAGTCGATGAAATATATGATTTGGTGCAGGATTTCACGTCAGAAGCGCAAAAGTTAGCCGAAACGTTTTGGCCTGGGCCTTTGACGATTATTTTGAAAAAGTCCGCTGCTATATCTAAAATAGTCAGCGGCGGACTCGGTTCTGTCGCAGTTCGGCTGCCCGGGCACCCGGTCGCACGTAAAATAATTAGCGAAGCCAGGTTTCCATTGGTGGCGCCATCTGCGAATACTTCTGGCAGCCCCAGCCCCACGAGTGCCGCCCATGTTATTGCGGATTTGGGTGGAAAAATTGATGCCGTTGTTGACGCCGACAGTTGTAAAGTCGGGATCGAGTCTACTGTTGTCTCGCTTTGCGGAGATGTTCCTAAAATCTTGCGCCCCGGTGCTGTCACATTTGACCAGCTAAATCAAGTATTGGGCAATGTGAAAATTGATGACGCTGTTTTAAATCCGCTTGGTGAGGGCGTTCGTCCGATTTCGCCCGGTACAAAATACAGGCATTATGCGCCAAAGGCTAAGCTCATCATTCTAAAAGGCGACCGTGGCGCGTACATCGACTACATAAACAAACTTCGCTTGAACAAAAATGCCGCTGCTCTTTGCTATGACGAGGATATTCCCTATTTGAATGTGCCTGCGATACCCTACGGCAGGGAATCTGACCCTAATTTACAGGCGGAAAGGCTGTTTGGCGCTTTGCGGGCGATAGATAAAATCGAAAACGTTGATACTGTCTACGCTCGCTGCCCATCACAAAGCGGAATCGGCCTGGCGGTTTATAATCGGCTCCTTCGTGCTGCGGGTTTTAACGTTGTTGAGATTTGAGTTAGTTTTTTGAATTTATTTTTGCGTTTTTGCACACACTTAATCTTTTTAGTTGAAAAATTTGATGCAATGTGCTAAAATAAACTTAAATATATTTTTTAGGTGATAATATGTCTAAAACTAGGAATGTAGCGGCCGGCATCGCCTTTTCTTTGATATTTATATTATTGTTTGTTGCAAATTTTAGTAATCTAACTGTTCGCGCGATTGATACGCTGGAAGTTGCCGATGGAATAATTCTTTCTGGCGGGTTCGACGTTTTACCGTACGGCAACGGAAATTTTTTTATAACAAGCTATGATGACAAAATGCAGCAAAGCACTGTGGCGCATTTAAATGCATCCAGCGCCCCACCTTCTCTTACACATCTTAACTACTTCTGCATTGGAACAACAACCGAAAACATCGACTACAAATACACCACCGCAAACTACTATTATAATGATCTCCTGAGTGGGAATGGAACTTGTCTTCTCTTTACTTGCCTAGACGCAGATAAAACGGTCGTCAAAAAGGTCTTCGCTTTAGTTGAAAGTAACGAGTGTAAGAAATCAAGTGATCAGAATTTAAATATAATTATCGACTCTCCCCTTAAAATTGCTGTTTACGATGGCTTTTTCTTTTTTATAAACAACACTGAAAAAGTTATATTTGGCTATGATTATAATCTTAATCCATTGGATACGACTACTTTAACCTACGGTGACAAAGCCTTTCATTCTATCTTTGCAGACGTCTCCAGAAAATATCTGTACGCCCTAACTAGCTCTAACGACCTGGTGCGGACCAACATTGCTAGCAGTAAATATACCTTTGAAACGCCAGAAACCTCTATAAATGTTCAAAGTCTGAAGTTTGTAACCGATAATATTTTTGTGACACCCGACAAACGGATAATCACTTTGAATAAAGATAGCTTTAAAGTCGACTCCAAAGTTGAAATTGCTGCGGAAATAAAAGATTTTCCCGCTTGTTTGACTATTGGTTTTGATGATAAGTCGATTTTAGCTAAAACTGAGGATAAGGTCATCTCGCGGATTCGTTGCTCAGATGGCGCTGTGACTGGTAAAATCGAGCTAACCGAGAATGTTTTGGCCATTTCTAAATCTGGCGATAAAATTATCGCTGTTACTGGCGCGGGCACCGACGGTAATAAGCATATCTCTCTGTTAGCGGAGACCGACATCGAAGAGGTAACTCCAGCAGAACCGGGCAAACCAGGCGACGGAGGTTCTGGCGAGGGTGGCGATAATAACAATCCGCCGTCTGGTGCCGACGACGACGCCATAACTAGCGATGTTTACACTGTTGACACACAAAATCACACTATTACTGGCATTGAGCCAGGGACTACTTTTGCAGCGTTCAAAAATAACCTCATTTTTAATGGCTACAGTCTGGCCCTTAAGGATGTTAACGGGAACCCCAAAACCGGCAATTCTACTAAGGTTGCCACCGGATACGTTGTTTCTTTTATACGGGACGGCGCGGAAAAGGTCTCGTTTAAGCTGATTGTTAAAGGCGACGTTACTGGCACGGGGACTTTGACTTCCCGCGATATTTCTGCTTTTGAAAATTATCTGTTGGGTAAGGCTGAACTAAGTGAAGAATCCTTGCAAGCGGCGAATATAAATGGTGACGGCGACCAAGACGTTATTGACCTGTTTTTGATGAGCAAACTTATGCAAAAATAGGATCTTTTTTTGCGCTCAAACGGCTAGTTACGCGGTGTGGAGGTGAACTGTATGGAATGTCTTGCGATTCTTTACGACAGCGAGGTGATTAACAATCTGCTGCCGATATTTGCCTTTCATCCCAAAAATGTGATGATTCTTTACGACTACAAGTACACTAGCGTTAAGAATCTTGAGTACATAAAGAACGTCTGTATGTCGCGCTTTCCGAGCATTATTTTTGAATATAAGGGCTACAACGGGCTTGACATCGAGCATATCTCTAAAACTTGCGTCTCTGTTATTCATAAAAATCCCTCTTGCTTTTTCGATATCACCGGCGCTGGCGAGTTTGGCGCGATTGGGGCTTATCAGGCCTGCAGAAAAACTTTTACGCCGATTTTTAAGCTGGACGTTTTGGGCGAGCGGCTCATAAATGTTTTTGGATGCAAGTCACTCGAGAAAAATTTTGTGATGCCAAAACTCAATATAGAAAATATTTTTGCCCTGCATGGCGCGCAAATCACCGGTTATAACCACGCTAGCCCCGCTTGTGACAATTTTGACCGGATACTAAAATTTTGCGCGGCGGTTTTTGACGATATCGAGCTCTGGAAAAAGACTTGCCTCTACTTGCAAAGCGGCAATACCAACTTTTCGCAAGGGTACAATAATCTGTTTTTCAAGGCGCCTAAACAGATCTCTAAAGGCAAAATGGAAGTCTCTTTAAACCGGTTCAAGCTGCTTAAAGTGGCGCAGGAGCTAAATCTTATTTATAAGCTTAACACGAGTTCTTCTGAGATTTCTTTTTTCTATCGCGACAAAAAGATTAAGTCATATCTGTCGGACTTTGGCATCTGGCTGGAGCTTTTTTGTTACATCAATCTAAAGCGCGAGCGGTTGTTTCACGACGTGCGCATGAGCGTGAAGTTTGAGTGGAATAACAACAAAAATAAGCTTATGGAAATCGTCAACGAAATCGATCTGACCTTCTTTTACGGCATTCACCCATATTTTATATCTTGCAAACTCTCAGAGCCCTCGGCCGACGCCCTGCGTGAGCTTAGCATGTATCCCTCCTATTTTGGCGGCAATAACTCTAAAAGCGCACTCGTTTTCGTCAGCAAAGTCAACAAGCAGCGCTCGTATACCTACACCCGCGCGCACGATATGGGCATCTGTGTCATCGACGGAGACATGATTAAAAGCGAAAAATTTATTAGCGAGATAAAAAAATCCCTCAACATAAAAAGGCAATAAAAGAAGCCACTCTCACACCTAAAGTGCACAGTGACTTCTTCTTTTATTTACAGTTATGTTTTTATTTTTCCTTGCTTTTATTGTCTTTTTTCTTACCTGAACTTAGGCCACTATCATCGCCATCTTCCTCTAGTTCTGAAAAATCAGCGCTTTCTGTACCTTTAGTTGTAGAGATAACCTCAATTTCAATTGGCTCATCCCTTGTTATGAGCTCCTCAAACTCCGATAAATTAACTTCATTCTTTACTTCCTCTAATTTATCCTTCAAGCGGCGAATCTCTTTTTTAGCGCTGTCAATAGAGTCGCAAACTTTCTGCATATCGCGATTTGGAACATCACGCAGCTCATTATAATAATGCTTTCCCAGTGTGATATATGATTTTACCACACTGTTGGCCTCTTTTTTTATCTGTTTTTTTAGCGATGTAACTTTGCTAAATTTTTTGTTTTTTTCCACCACAAAATCGATTGCCTCGTTAAACGTTTCTCCTAAATTTCTAAGAAAGTCCATAAGCGCATCCTCCAAAAACTACTTAAATACTTAAAATTATAATAAAACAAAAGCCCAGAAAACTCAATACATATTTTTACTTTTCTTGCCTTGTTTTTTTAGCAATACCACGCCATAAAGCAAAATTGTTAATGTTAAAATTAGTATACTCCAAAAAAACGCAATTAATATAATTCTTAAAAAGACGTCTCTAAAAAAGAGTTCTGTCTGACTTTTCAAAGCATATTTAGCAACTTGTTGGCTCATGCTCATTCGAACAAGGTCCATAGCAATGTTAAAGGAGTCAAAAAGCCCCTTGCAAAGCGGGACAGATAATGCACTGCACAAAACTAAAATCGATGACAAAATAAATATGTTTCGGTGCCTTTGCTGCGACAAAACGATGTTTTTATAAACAAAACCCTTTAAAGAGAATTTATTGTTACTTTCAATGTTACCAAGCTTTTTGCCGCAATTATAGCAAAAATTCACACCATCCATATTTTCTGTGTTACAATTTTTGCAGTGCATAATCTTCCTCCGCTACTTTACTAACAACGTGTCTTTAACCGCCATATAATTATGATAAACTTTTACAATTCTAAAATCAACCATAATTTTAAAACGAAATTATTTCTTTTCAAAC
>CAREUR010000030.1 GCA_948968885.1 uncultured Eubacteriales bacterium
TAACTCGGGTTTATATTCCAGATGACTCTAAACTAACTTCAATTGGGAAATCTGCATTTGAAGACTGTAGCAGCTTAACTCAAATTAATATTCCAAAAGGTGTAACTTCGATTGAGTATAGTACGTTTAGCGGCTGCAGCAGCTTAACTCAGATTGATATTCCAGATGATTCTCAAATAACTTCAATTGGGAGCCTTGCGTTTGAAGGTTGTAGCAGCTTAATTCAAATTAGTATTCCAAAAGATGTAACTTCGATTAAGTGTCGTACGTTTAAAGGGTGTAGCAGCTTAACTCGGGTTTATATTCCAGATGACTCTAAACTAACTTCAATTGGGAAATCTGCATTTGAAGACTGTAGCAGCTTAGCTGAAATTGATATTCCATCTGACTCTCAACTAACTTCAATTGAGGAATTTGCGTTTTGTGGCTGTAGCAGCTTAACTCAAATTAATATTCCAGAAGGTGTAACTTCAATTGGGGAATCTGCGTTTTGTGGCTGTAGCAGCTTAACTCAAATTAATATTCCAGAAGGTGTAACTTCAATTGGGGAATCTGCGTTTGATGGCTGTAGCAGCCTAACTTATGTTGAGATCCCAAAAAGTGTAACTTCAATTGGAGACCGGGCGTTTAAAGATTGTAGCAGCTTAACGGAGGCTTATAAGCCATCTGGCTCTGAACTAACTTCGATTGGAGACCGGGCGTTTTTGGGCTGTAGCAGCTTAGAAACTACTACTATAACAAATTATGCAGATTCGATTGGGAAAATGGCGTTTTGTGGCTGTAGCAGCTTAAAAATTGTTATTATCGAAGATGGTGCACCACCTTTGATTGGAGAAAAAGCATTTGCTAACTGTAGCAGCTTAACTCAGGTTAGTATACCAGCTAGTGTAACTTTGATTGATGAGGGAACATTTTTATACTGCGACGCATTAACTCAGATTAGTATTCCAGATAGCGTAATTTCGATTGGGCAGGGTGCATTTTTCTGCTGTAGCAGCTTAACTCAGGTTAGTATACCAGCTAGTGTAACTTCTATTGGTAGAAGGGCGTTTTGCGATTGTAAAAGCCTAACTCAAATTGATATTTCTCCTAACTCTAAATTAACTTCGATTGGAGACCATGCATTTGCGCACTGCGGCGCATTAACTCAGATTAGTATCCCAGCTAGCGTAACTTCGATTGAGGACGAGGCATTTTTAAATTGCAGTGACTTGAAATTTGTAGATTTTTTGGGCACAAAAGAGCCTGATTATGGCGAAAATGTATTTGGAAGAAGTCCTGTAACAACAGCTATTGTACCGTGGGACTATAATGGTGACACATTTTGTATGTTACCGGTTACTAAAGGCCCTATCTTACGAGATTTTTCTGAAGATTGGTTTGTTCGTGTTGGGGTTCAAGCTTTGCAATTAATAGATTATATTGAAAGCCATGATATTAACAACCTTGGTAAAGAACAAATACAACTTTTACTAAAAGACCTTAACCATGTATTGAAGCAAGTAAAAAAAGATGCAAACGAGAATTTGTATTTAAGCGGTAAGTGGCAAGGTAAAGACAACACAATTTTACATGATGATATTGTGAGATTACAGAAATTTAAAGAAGATTTAGAAGGTAAAGTAGTTTAAAATTAAACGAAAGTAATTTTTATGCCATTTTGCTAGACAAAAATTTTAGTAAGAGGGCTAATTAGTTTTAACTTTTATTAAATAATCAAAGGCAACACCGCAGAAAAGACAAAATAAAAAATGTGTTATAAAAAATAAGACAAAAGACAATGCCTTATTTTTCTGATAAATTAGCACAAACGGAAACAAGTAAATAAAACATTTTAAAGCAGATGGAAAAACTGATACCAAGGGACAAGTGGATAAGGATAATCAAGCCATGCTATTATAACAAAGCGTAACAACAAGCCTTACAGTTATAAGCTAATGCTTCGGATTTACATTCTGCAAAACCTATACGATATGTTAGATATGAGTGTGATGACAGAAATAATAGATAACCGAGCATTTTCGGAATTCTGAGGAGTGGACTCGTCAAACCAGGTTCTGGATGAAGAAACAATCGGAAGATTCCGCAACATACTTGATAAAAACGGCATACAAAAAACTGAAACAAAAAGGTTTGGCCTTGAAAAAAGTTACCATTGTTGATTCCACGATTATTGCAACTCCTTAATCAACCAAAAATAAGGGGAAAAGTGGCCTGCAAGCCGCTTCTGTATGGCACTTTGGGATATAAAGCCGCACGTCAAATTCGACAGTAAAACGGGTCTAGTGAATACAGTTAAATCCAAAGTAGCGAATGTACACGACTTGTTGACAGGCGAAGAAACTTTTGTGTACGGTGATGGCGGTTATATGAGAGTAGATAAGCGCGAAAATGTGATTGTAAGTAATCAGAGAAGTAAGAAAATCAAGTATAAAATCAACAGGCGACCATCACATATAAGAAATTTCTCAAAAAGTGAGTAATATCTAGATCGGTCCCCAAATTAGAGTGTCAGAAATCATTTGTATGCGCTAAGGTAGAACACGTGTTCGGAACAATCAAAAAGATTTTCAATTATCGAAGAACGTGACATCGAGGGCTTGAAAAGCAGATCCAAAAGGTTAATATGATGTTTGCACTAACAAATCTTTATTATTTGGCTGACAAGAAATCTCTGTTGGCTTAATTTTACCTTTATGACATTATTTCAGTAAAACGCAAGGAACCTCCTTGCTTTGTGCTATTTTAGAAATTGCTTTTGTAGCCTTGTTATAAATAAACTGGTTAGCAGTATCTAAATGATTAAAAATTTTACAAAGGGCTGTGATTGAAGTCTCCTTAGTAGAGAGGCGTGCTCGAAGTCAATGAAATCGCCATGGTATGGCCAGCTAATGGGCCCAGTGCAAGTGCTGGCGTACATTTTACAGATGAATTGCTGGCTAAATGAGTACAACATAACAATTTGAAAAACAAAAAGCACACGTAAATAGAGAACAACGTGTGCTTTCAATTTATTTTTTATAGGCTAGTCCAAAAAATCCTTCAGCTTTTTGCTTCTGCTGGGGTGACGCAATTTTCTAAGAGCCTTAGCCTCGATCTGACGGATGCGTTCGCGTGTAACATTAAATTCTTTGCCGACTTCCTCCAAAGTACGAGCCTTTCCGTCATCCAACCCAAAACGCAATCTTAAAACTTTACCTTCTCTAGGCGTCAAAGTATATAGAATTTTAGACAACTGCTCCTTAAGCAAAGTGTGAGAAGCCGCATCAGCCGGAGCCAAAGCATCGTCATCCGGAATAAAATCGCCCAAATGACTGTCTTCTTCCTCGCCAATAGGGGTCTCGAGCGAAACCGGTTCCTGAGCAACGCGCATAATGTCGCGAACTTTTTCAACAGGCATGTCCAATTGTTCAGCAACCTCTTCCGGTGTAGGGTCGTGACCATTAATATGCAAAAGCAGGCTCTGCGCCTTTTTGACCTTGTTAATGCTCTCAACCATATGTACAGGAATCCGAATCGTCCGGGCCTGATCGGAAATCGCGCGAGTAATAGCCTGGCGAATCCACCAAGTCGCATAGGTCGAAAACTTAAAACCCTTGCTGTAATCGAACTTCTCAACAGCCTTAATAAGACCCAAATTTCCCTCTTGAATCAAATCCAAAAACTGTAAACCCCGACCCAAGTAGCGTTTTGCAATGCTAACAACCAAACGAAGATTAGCCTCAATCAAACGGCTCTTAGCGCCCTCATCGCCATTAGAGAACTTCTGAGCCAAATCCAGTTCCTCTTCGGTGGACAAAAGCGGTACACGTCCAATTTCCTTCAAAAAGACTTTAACCGGGTCGTCAACCAAAAGCACCTCTGCAAAGCCAGCATCATCGGCCACATCAACTTTTTCGGTAGCCATCTCTTGAGTAAACTCCAGCTCGTCGGATTTAATCTCATTAAAGTCTTCAATTATTTCGATTCCAGCAGCCTCGAGTTCATCATAAAATTTCTCCAATTGTTCTGGCTCAAAGTCAACCTCGCCCATAGCGTCGAGGATCTCCTTAGTATTAATCTGGCCCTTCGCCTTAGCAGCGTCAAACAAAGTCTTCATAATAAGGTCCTTGTCCTTAACTGGTGGAGTTGGCATCATCAAAACATTCCTCCTATTTTTTGTGTTCCCGCAGCAGCTGCATGTACCCGATGATTTGGTCATCGCAAGCAGCGCCAATTTTATCTTCATCAAGCTTTCCGCTTTCAAACAAAATAACATTTATGTACTCAGAAACGGCGTCCCGAGTGGACATTCGCTCAGCCTCTTTTGCAAGCATTGCAGCAATAGCAGAAACTTCGTTGCAAGAAAAGTCCAAAGTCAAGTCCGTAATGCTAATGGGCCGCCCAGCCTTGAAGCGTTCTTCCAAAACAGAATAAATTTTGCGATTAAAGCTTGTGCAAAAATCGCGATAAGAAAGCCGATCAAATACGTTCCCCGCCGACTCAGGGTTATTAATAATGTAAGCAATAATAGCCTCCTCAGCCGCAGCAGCACGCAGGTTGTGCGATTTTTCAGCATTCAAACGGTCATTCCTAGCAGACAAATTCTGCACAATATTAAGAAACTGCTTTTTTTCGCTACGTTTCTTCGTCCGCAAGCGCTCCTTAGCCACCTGACTTATAATCGTCTGCTTTAAAATGTCCAGCTTTTCGCTCAATTTGCCAGCATAAATCTCCTGCTCAATCAAATCATCAAGCGAAGCCAAAATTTTAACGCAGTCCTTCAAATAGGCAATCTTAGCCTCAGAGTCAGCCAAGTTATAGCCACGAGCGGCCTTCTGTAGCCGATACTCAATATCATTACCAGAATTTTTAATTAATTGCGCAAATCGAATAGCGCCGTTCTTGCCGTAAGAGCGAATAAACTCGTCCGGATCCTTGCCATCCGGCACAGAAATAACCTTAATAAGTATCCCCGTTGGCCGCAAAAGGTCAATCGCGCGGAAAGCAGCTTTCTGTCCAGCCTCATCGGAGTCGTAGCAAATAACAACTTCCTTAGCATACCGGGCGATAATCCGCGCCTGCTCTGCAGTCAAAGCCGTCCCCAAAGTGGCAATAGCATTCCGAAAGCCCGCCTGATGCAAAGCGATAACGTCCATGTACCCCTCAACCAAGATCAAAACGCTGTCGTTGTCGGCCTTAGCAAAGTTTAAAGCAAAAATATTCAAACTCTTCTTAAAGACCAAAGTGTCCGAAGTATTCAGATATTTCGGCTTCAGGCCAGACATCACGCGGCCGCCAAAAGCAATAACATTGCCGCGCAGGTCGATAATAGGAAACATCACCCGGTCAAAAAATCGAGCAGAGGCGCTGGTAGCATCGCCAACGCGAGAATAAGCCAAATTCGCAGAGACTATCTCCGAGTTGCTAAACCCACAACCCCTCAAATGATTAATAAGATCATAGCGGGAGTTGGGGGAATACCCCAGCCCAAACTTCTTGATAGTCCGGTCAGAAACGCCCCGCCGATGTAGATAATCGAGAGCACCACGGCCTTTTTCAGAGTACAAACTTTCATAAAAAAACCTCGCCGCCGCACGATTAACCTCCAAAATGCGCATCTTAGTAAAAGCATTTTCCTGGTCGCGTTGGCTACTTTCGGGCATCTTGACGCCAGCTCGTTGCGCCAAGAACTTAACAGCCTCCAAGTAATCCAAATTCTCAATCTTCTCAACAAAAGTAATGATATCGCCGCCACAGCCGCAGCCAAAGCAATAAAAAGAGCTGCTCAGAGGGTAAACGTTAAAAGAAGGTGTCTTTTCGGAGTGAAAAGGGCAAAGCCCCACAAGATTCCGGCCACGCCGCCGCAGGCTAACATAGGAAGAAATCACGTCAACAATATCATTTTTCACTTTTATTTCTTCGATAAAGCCATCAGGCAACGGCATAAAAAGACCTCCATTCTCGGTTATAATTGAGGTTACAGAACATTTAAAAAGGCAAAGAGCAAATTTTTCGAGAAAACGACAAATAAAAATGCTAAAATTAAATTAAAAGCTGTAAAATCGCTCACCCAAAACATCGCATTGCAGCTGGCCAGAGGAGACTTCAGAAACTTTCTTAGACAAAGCAGAAAAATTATCCTTAATCAAATGAAAAAAAACAGTAACTCCCAAAGAAAAATCGGTGCGATCAATGACTCCACAGCAGTC
>CAREUR010000031.1 GCA_948968885.1 uncultured Eubacteriales bacterium
TAAGCTTTGCATTTTTGGGTTTTATGCGGTACAATAGAGGGGGCAGCAATTTATGCGGATATGGCGGAATTGGCAGATGCGTGTGGTTCAGGTCCATATGAAAGCAATTTCATGCAGGTTCAAGTCCTGTCACTCGGACCAAACTGGGTTGTTGTTTCCTCTTTTTCGCCATATTCTTTAGCTAAAATCTGAGCTATTTCTTTAACAGTATTTGTTCCATCACATAATTTTAAAATGTCAAATGCACTTTTATTAATTAAAACAGCTGTTCTAAAATTATCTAAAAAATATGACAGAAGATATGAGTTAGGTTTTAATTTTACAAAAGCATTATTTATTAATATAGGATATAAATTAACCATCTCGTTAACCTTCATTCTTCTTTTATTTTCTCAAAAATAAATTTTGACTTAAGTTTAGTTATCTGTTCATCAGTAATACCTATTAAGTTCATATATTCTTTTGTTGACCCATAAGCTTCTTTAAATAATACAAAAAATTTTTCCATATAATCAGGTTTAGTATATACATAAAAATCTGGGACATGTCCATTACTATAGCCTAATTGTGATGCCCTGGTGCTTTCATTTGCTTTTATTATAGAAGAATATTTCCAAAAATATATTCCTGAAACACTGTAATCAGCTAATATATCTTCAAAGCAAATATCAACTAAATCTAATAACAAAGCAGATATTACACCTGTCCTTTCTTTACCTTCCGCACAATGAAATATAATTCCTCCTGCACTTTCAACAAAAATATTAAAAATTTTGCAAATCGCCTCTTTATCTTTAACCATGTCCATAAACATGCTGATATACTCTTTTTCATCATTAAATAGCTTATCTCCGTTTTTTAGCGGAATATTAATAACATTAAAATCTGATAATGACTTAAAACAGTTTGGCTTATTTTCAAAAGCATCTTTAGACCTAAGGTCTGATATTTTCCTTGGCAAATCACTTCTTATAAATAAATTATCTTTAGTATGACAATTACAATTCGTTGCATAACCGCCTAAATCTCTCATGTTAATAGTACTACAAAATTTATAATGTATCATTTTATACTCCTAAAATATAATTATAATTTTATTAAAGTATCGGCACAAAACACATTATTGTTCCAGCTATAATTTTTATCAGAACTCAAAATTCCTTCAAAAAAATTAATTGCATTTATGCAGACATTACTTTTATATATCGTTTCATTATTTGCTTCTTGGTAATATATGGACACATATAGTTCTCCTGTTTTACTCAAAAATTTATCAAATGTTACATCTTTGACAGTCAAGCTTAAACTATTTTTATCACTAACAAAAGAATTACTGCTTATTTCAATTTTTATTCTTTGATGTTCTATAATACCTTGAGCGTAAATACTGTTATTACCTGCCATTTTTAGATTCAAACGATTAAAATAAAAATTATTTGATAATAAATCAGAAAGAATCCCTTTTTTGATAACAGATTTTTCATTAACAATAGAGCCTTCCGCATCAAATTTAATGCTTTCAAATGAATCAAATATTAAATCAAAATTACTAAAGAATTTTTTATTCAAATCTTTTATCTATATAATAGAATTACCTAAATATACTCTATCTGCATAAAAAATACTTGCACAATAATTTAAAATGGTAGCCATAGATTTTTGAGAAAATAACACAAGTTTATCATTTAAATTAGTTGATTTATTACATATGCCTCTATCTTTTAATATTAATGAAGATATCTTTGGAGAAAGTTCTTCGTCAAATATACATCCTTCTAGTTTAAAAACTTGTTTAAAACTAGTGTTTTCTGCAAATATAAAATTTGAATTTTCACTGTACTGTCTGTAATATATATTACCATCACAAAGCTCTTGTTCATAAAGACTGCCTGTCATAACTAAGTTAAAAGACAACGAATTATTTTTAATAATACGCTCTGTTTGTCTCTTAATCCAATTATTACAATTTTCATAGCTAAATCTATTATATTTACTTACTGCCGGACTCTCTATGATAACAGGGCCTAAAACTTCAGGGTAAGCAGTAGAATCTTTCTCTTTTATATTGTAAAAATTCAAAATCTTAGGTAAAGAGTCTTTATCTACAATGTTAAGATTTAGTATATCGCCATTATCACAATGTAAAATAATAAAAATGTTTGTATACGTATAAATTTCTGCATTCAGAACATGAAACAAATCCTTAAATATTACTTTTTTCTCCGTCGTTTTTATTATCTTATAATCATAAATGCAAAACTTTTTCAATACATTGTGCAAACGTTTCTCTTCTTGCAAAACCATATAATGCATTATCTAAGCTATTTTTCGCATTAACTGCCATTATATTTTTTAATTTTCCTTTTTCTATAAGCACAAGAGGTAAAATATTGTGACCCTCATCATCATATTATTAAGGCCTATGTATTGCCCAGCTTCATCAATTTTATTTTGAATCGTCAATTTTGGTGACATATTAAACTTTTCAATGGCATAATTGCATGCCTTAAATATATCTTCCTCTAATAAATGACCTAATATTTCATGAACAAAATAACCTGTAGCTAATTGAGAAAAGACAATGGGCATATCTGTAAGGTTAACACTTTTAACCCTTTTATTATCTATAAATTTGCGCTTTTGGCAATATTGATTTGCGCATAATATAATTTTATCTTCTAGATAATAATAATCATCATTTATACAAAAATTAATATCAAATGTGTCAATATTGTTTCGTTCATCTTTAAATGATGCTTTTATATAGCCAAAATTTCTTCTGTCTGTTAATCTACCTACATTTATAAATTCATCGTGATACTTGATATATGAGATAAAATCTATGTTATTCTTTGAAATTTGTTTCTGTATTTTTTCTAGTAAATTTTTAAATGATAAAAAATTCATCTTGTTAAATTCATAGCAATTATTAGGCTCACAAAAATCATTTATCTGAACAAGACTCCCATTGTTAAAGGTCTTTCGAGTACCGCAAAGTTGATTTGTTGCTACCTCAAAACAATTATTTAAATAATTAGCTGTAAATTCCCATATATTTTGTTTATAGTTCAAAAATTTATCTCCCTAAATTTATAAAAGTTATTACGCACACAAGTAAATTACCTTTAATGTACGTAATAACATATTTACAGAAATCAATTTTATAGAATTGCAATCAGCAACATCTCAAAAAATCAAAAACAATTATAAAAGCTATAATAATAAAAACTATATTTATTGTTATGACATTAAAATTTTTACTTTTAAATGGAGTGTTTTTGTTGATTAAGGATGCACACTAAAGCAAATTATAAAAGCAAGCTAGCTCCACTTTCAGCTACCCAAGCTACTGGCCCACAAGCCGTGGCAAGTAACCCTGCTGCTTCTGCTGCACCTAATGCTGAAATTGCAACTGGGGGCTCTGCTACACATGCTATACAATTAACTCCAATAATTTCCGGCTTCTCTATTTTGCTTTTCTTGCTGATTTCTGTAATATTGTTTTTATTATAATTTAAATTCTTCATTTGTACGCACTCCATCCTTGATTAAGTAATATCGCATTATCAATTTGAACAATTAATTCATAAATTTTTCCAGAAAATGCTTTAAACTATTGCAATATAGCCAAAATTAATGATTAAATTTTTAATGCACCCTCATTATAGCACGTTGCAAGGAAAATTCAATAATTTTCACTAAAAAACGCAAATTCTCCCAATTGGCTAAAAACCTTAATTTATCGATGTCTTAAAATGTAAAAATATGACGGTTTTTGTCTGAGCAAGGCCTACGTATTCAATAATTTTTTTATTAAATCGAAAACATAATTTGAGCCGCGAGAAAGCAAAATGCCGGTTAAAACGCATCCAACGTAGGGAATATCCGATTCTAAATTAAAGTATGACGGTAAGTCCAGCTTGTAAGCGACTGCTACGAGGATTCCTAGGGCCAGGCTTAAGGCCATCTGCCAACAGAAATTTTCTTGAATTAGAAATTGATTTGTGTAAGTAATTATGCCCTCGATTAGAATCGCAAAAGCCGCGATTCCGAAAGTTTTGTTTTCCATATCGCACCTCGTTAGTTCGGTATTCTTAAAATTTGGCCGGGATAAATCGTAGTTGATTTAAGTGCGTTCAAGCTCATGATTTCGGGGTATCTCGTGCCCGTGCCCAAATATTTTTTTGAGATATCCCACAGCG
>CAREUR010000032.1 GCA_948968885.1 uncultured Eubacteriales bacterium
CAAGTTGCCGAGCCCCGCGATAAACTTCGTCAGCGCGCCGGGTGCGTCTTCCGCGAAATACTTTTGAAACTCCGCCGTCGACATTCCCGCCGCTTTAGCGAAATACTGCAAGTCGTCGCTGCCAGTCTCGCATGCGTTGGCCATTTGGATTATTGCCTTCGAAATCGCCGTACCAACGGCCTGCGCTTCAAGTCCAATTGAAGACAACGCCGCTGCTAAAATTTTGAAGTTTCCCTTTGAAATACAATCCCTTTCAATCTTTGATTTGCATTATATTATAATCAGCTTTACTTATCAATTTTTTATCTAAAATTTGTTTTTCTATAAAAATATCCTTTAAAATAATAATAATAACTTTTTCCCTCTTTAAAGAAATCATTTTAAATTTATCCTTTTTATATGTGATTTTTCAGATTGTTATGTTGTACTCATTTAGCCAGCAATTCATCTGCAAAATATACGCCAGCACTTGCGCTGGGCCCATTAGCTGGCCGTACCATGGCGATTTCATTGACTCGGGGCGTTCTATTATTTCGAGCACGCCTTCTCTGCTTATGAGTTTGTTTATTGGCAGCTCCTTGTTTTGCAGGATTTTCTTCACTTTTTTGGCGACTAAGCCCATGTATACTGGGTTGTGCGTTTTGGGGTAGGGGCTTTTCTTTCTGTGCACTATTGAATTTGGCAGAATCCCTTTCATTGCCTCTCGCAGGATGCCTTTCTCTCGCCCTTGGCAGGCTTTTATCTCCCACGGCATGTTGTAGGCATACTCGACGATTCTGTAGTCGCAAAACGGCACCCGGACTTCTAGCCCGCTGTACATGCTCATTCTGTCTTTTCTGTCGAGCAGCGTCTGCATGAACCACGTTATATTCAGCATGAACATCTCACGCATCCGGGCATTAAGCTTGTTTTCGCGCGGCAATTTTTCTGCTCGGTTTACGGTATCCTGATACTTTTGGCGCACGTAGTCGTCCACGTCCTTTAAGAAATCTCGCTTCCATATTTTTTTTCTGGCTTCTAGTGACCGCGCCCACGGGAAAGTATCTGCGAACAAGATTTCTTTATTGTGATACCATGGGTATCCGCCGAAAATTTCGTCGGAGCACTCTCCCGAAAGTGCCACCGTGAACTTCTTTTTTATCTCCCTGCAAAATAGCAGCAGCGAAGAGTCTATGTCGGCCATCCCGGGCAAATCCCTCGCTAGAGTCGCCTCGGTTAACGCGTCCACCAAAGATTCATTGTCCAAAACCACATAATTATGGTCCGATCGTATCGCATCGACCATCGTCTTTATATACTCCGCGTCCGAGTTGGGCTGAAAGAGGCTCTTTTTGAAATACTTCACATTGTCAACGTAGTCAACCGAATACGTCGACAGCTCGCCCTTGCCGCTCTTTTTATAGTAATCTGCCGCCACTTTGGAGATTATGCTCGAATCCAGCCCGCCAGACAAAAAGCAACACAGCGGAACATCCGAAACCAACTGCCGCTCAACCGCATCCGTGACCAAATAACGTGTCTTCTCCACCGCGACATTAAAGTTATCCTCAAACTCTCGAGCCTCAAGCGACCAATATCGCCTAATCTTCAGTCCACCATCCTTCGAAAAATAGGCGCACTCCCCAGGTTTTAGCTCCTTTATCCCGCGGATGATTCCGTTGCCTGGCGTTCTGCCGGGCCCAATAAAAAACAGCTCCATTAAGCCTTCTTCGTCAACTTTTGGCTCTATGCGCGGGTTGCAGAGCAGCGTTTTTATCTCCGACCCGAAAATTAGCCCGCTGTCATTATAATGATAAAAAAATAGCGGCTTTACCCCGATTCTGTCGCGCGCCAGGAAGAGCATTTGCGATTTGGTGTCCCAAACGGCGAACGCAAAGATTCCGTTTATCTTCTCCACGCACTTTTCTCGCCAGTGAATGAACGCCACCAGCAGCACTTCCGTGTCCGAGTGCCCCTTGAACTTGTACCCCAGCGCCTTCAGCTCTCTTCGGACTTCCTCCGTGTTATACAGCTCTCCATTATAAACCAGCGTGTAGTCCTCATCGTTGTAGGCTATCCGCATCGGCTGATTGCCGTTTTCGGGGTCTATAACAATGAGCCTTCGGTGCATCAAAGCTGCATGCCTTTCTTTATGAAACCCGCTTGCATCCGGGCCTCTTCTCGCCAAACTTTGCGACATCCTGTTTAAAATCGACGTGGTCTCGCTTATGTCATTCTCATAATCGATCCATCCGGCAATCCCGCACATAACCAATTCCTCCCAAAAAAGAAACGCCACAATCAAACCTTGTGACGTCCAGATATTTAATAATATTCAATTATATGCGAGTCTTATCCACTTATGTTAAAAAGTAAAATTTAACCATCACTATCACCGCTTCTTTTTTGGATAAAATTTTAAAAAATGCTGAAAAATCTGTAGTATGGAAATAAATACGATCAACAAAATAACATTTATGTCAATATCTTTAATTATATAAAAATGCGCCTTTCAATCTTTTGGGAGAAAGGCGCATAAACAAATTTTTATTAATTTACTTATTTCTAGTGTTTTTTTAATTCGCACATATTTTTTGGATTTTAGCAGATTTATCGCCAGGGGCATTACATTTTTCTTTAAGCTGCTTTAAAGTATTATTATATTCATTTTGGATACCAATAAATGTTCCATTAATCGTATTGAACTTTACATCGTAGTCCGTGCAATTATTACCTGCTATAATAAGCGATTGGTTCACAGCATTTACATTCTTTTGAGCAACAGATATGTTAGCTTCTACACCTTCTACCAGATTTTTTAGATCCTCAGCTTCTTTTCTAAGCTGGTCTATGCTTTTACCTGCAACATTATTTTCATTATCTTGCCCATTTTTTATATTATTTACAATTTCTTGTTTTTCTTTTAAATCTTTTTCTAGGTTGCTTCGTGTATTCTCTGCTTCATTTTTTTCTTTTTCTATGCGATCATAGTCATTTTTTGCATCAACCAGTCGATTTTTTTCTTGTTCCGCTTTTTTATTTAGTTTGTTTATATCTTTTCTATCCTTATCACCAATTATAGAAAGATTTAAAATTTTCAAAATCTTTTTAAGCCTAGACAATTCTAGATTACCCCAAATTTTTTTTATTAAGTCTTTATCTTCGTCCACATTGCTATACACATCATAGAATAAACCTGCTACAAGACCTGTTCCAACAAGGGCACCAACTTTTCTTTTGTTTTCCCACGTCAAGTTAATTACTCCAGATACTTTATTCGAAATCTTTTTGCCTATACTTTCTTCTTTTTTGTTTCTTTCTACATTTACTTGCCTTTTGCGTGGCTTCTGTCTGCTTTCTACATTGCTTTGAGGAACTCCATTTGAAGAACCATCAAATGCACAGCTGCCGTTAAATGTTACTACTGTGCACATCATCATTAACGATAGCGCAACTGATAAAAATTTTTTCATTTAAGAACTCTCCTTAAAAAATTATTTTTTTCATTATATCACAAAATTTTTAAATATTATATACTTTTTTTAAAATTTTTCAAAATTTCAGTATTTAACAAAATTCAATATGCTTAATTCACAAATTTATTGAAACTGTTTTGTTTGTTCCCGCTAAAATATCGAATTTTGCTG
>CAREUR010000033.1 GCA_948968885.1 uncultured Eubacteriales bacterium
GGTTTATAAGGGCTTCATTATACAATCAATCATAACAGACAAGAACCCTGTTGCACCTCAGACTTCGGCACCTTCTGTTTTGAATGACGATTACTTGCCATTTTGATGGAGGTCTTTTTATGCCAAAAGATTTTAAAGGTGTATGGATCCCGCGAGAAATTTGGTATTTAAGTGACTTGAATATCTCTGAAAAGATAGTCTTATCTGTAGCAAATACCCTCTCAGAGCAAGATGATGGTTGCTTTGCAAATAACGAATATTTTGCTAAGCTTCTAAATTTGAGCAAAGGACGAATCTCAAAAATAATAAACTTGCTAGTGAAAAAAGGTTATTTAAAAACTGATTTTTCTTATCACTCAGAGATAAGAAAAGTCGAAAAAAGAAAAATAAAAGTGTGCATAGAGGGTGGTTGTTTAAAACCACAAAATGCTAGTTTTGAGGTCGAAAATAACCAGGGGTATAGTTGCAAACAACCATACCCCCTAGTCGCAAACGACCAGGATATAAAAAATATATATAAAATAAATTATAATAATTCTTCGTCGCAACTTTCTGAAACCGAAAAAAATCAGGAAGCCGAAAAGCAAAAAGTTGACGACAAGATGATTAATACAAACAAAAAATTCGAGGCTGACAGCGAGCCATATAAATTGGCGCTGTATCTTGAAGACTGCATCAGATTTAATGAGCCCAAATTCCCGCAAAGTGAGCAGCGGCGCCAACGCTGGGCGAAAGACATTGACCGAATGCTGCGAATAGATAAAGTCGACCCGGACGAAGCAGCCGCGGTAATCGCGTGGAGCCAGAAGGATTTGTTTTGGCGCAGCAACATTTTATCCGGGAAAAAGCTGAGGGAAAAGTATCCACAGCTGCTAATGAAAATGAATCAAAACTAGAGGTGAAGCTAATGCATGCAATTGAATCCGCGCGAACTGCGGAACAATCGGTAATTGGAGCGATAATTTTAGATGAGAAGTCCTTGAGCGCTGTGATTGACATCATAAAGCCCGAGGATTTTTATTTTGCAGAATTGAAAGCCTGCTACGAAGCCATTTTGGAGCTATCAAGAAACGGCAGGCCAATTGACTTTGTGACAGTTTTGACCCGGGTAACCGCAGATGGAGCCCATGATAAAGCCGTGATGAAAAAATTGTTGCTGCGCTGCACCGAGATTACGCCGTCTATTCGCAATATCGAGCAATACGCAAAAATCGTGGTGAACTCGCATAAAGCCAGAAAACTGCAGGAGACTTTTCAGTCTTACATGCTTGACGGAGTGAGCGCTGAAAACGTTGATGAAGTCGCGGGAAAAGCCATGTCAGAGCTCTTTGAAATTGCAAAAACCAGAACTTCAAAAAAACTGCAAAACATCGGAGACATCGGCCTTCAGCTGTTTGATGATTACAGCAAAAACGAAGAAGATACAATCCGCATTGATACGGGATTTACAAAGCTAGATGGCTTCTTAAAGGGTATGAGTGCTGGCAATTTGATAATTCTCGCCGCCAGGCCTAAGGTAGGTAAGACATCTTTTGCCCTGTCAATTGCTGAAAACGCGGCCATGACGGGAAAAACAGTTGCTTTTTACAGCCTTGAAATGGAAAGCCGCGAAATTTATGAGCGCCTGCTTTCAAAAAGAGCTCCGATAGCGATGAATACGCTGATTGACCGCAAGTTCAAGGATAAAAAAAGACCGCCCAAAATACGAACTGAAGAAGTCAATAAAATCGCTGAAACCATCGATGGAACTTACAAGTTACCGATAAAAATCAACGATAACCCCGCATGTACGGTAAATGATATTCGATTAGAGACGAGAATGCTCAATAATTTGGGCCTAATCGTGGTTGATTACCTTCAATTGATGCGTAGCAGCCGGCGCTATGATACCAGGAACTTAGAGATTGGCTCTATTTGCCGGGATTTAAAGTGTTTGGCTTCTGAATTGGGTGTGCCGGTGCTGTGCTTATCGCAGTTAAACCGGGTAAGCGATGAAAACTCAAGGCCAAGCCCTTCAGAACTTAGGGATAGCGGCAGCATCGAGCAGGACGCTAACAAAGTGATTTTGATGTGGTGCATCGAAAAAAATTTGGATGAACGAGGGCGCATAGAATCTAAGACTATCGGCGTAGATGTGGCTTTGAATCGGCGTGGCACAACGGGTGTCACGCTTTTTGATTTTAACGGCAGCTATATGCGGTTTGTTGAGCTTGACCGCGTTTACGAAGAAGAAAAAAGTTTCCCGGCCTGGGGCAACAAAACAGGTAAAAGGTAGAAACACGAGACTTTAAAAAAATAATTTTGGGAGGACAAAAAAGATGAACAATTTAACAGTATTTAAAAATCAAGACTTCGGAGAAGTCAGAACGGTGACAATCAACGATGAACCGTATTTTGTAGGAAAGGATGTTGCTGAAATCTTAGGATATGAGCGAGAAACAAAGGCAATTGTAGATCGGGTAGATTGTGAAGACCGAATTATGATTGACAACGAAACTCAGTCCCAATTTGGGATTGAGTTAGGACAGCGCGGCGGATGGCTTATCAATGAGAGCGGACTTTACAGCCTGATCCTGTCAAGCAAGTTACCACGGGCAAAACAGTTTAAGCACTGGGTTACAAGCGACGTTCTGCCGGCAATTCGCAAGCATGGAGCTTATGCAACCGAAGAATTAATCGCAAACCCAGACCTTGCGATAGCTGCGTTCAAAGCACTAAAGGAAGAACGTGAGCAAAACCGCAAGCTTGAGCAAAAGGTCGCCGTACAAACGCAGCAAATCTCTGAAATGGCGCCGAAGGTAAGCTATTATGATGTCGTTTTGAACTGCAAGGATTTAGTATCGATGTCTGTAATTGCGAAGGATTACGGATGGAGTGCGTCAAGGATGAATAAATATCTGCACGAAAAGGGCATCCAATTCCGGCAAGGTGATATCTGGCTTCTTTATCAAAAATACGCGGAAAAGGGCTATACAAGCACAAAAACGCACTCGTACTTAAACGATGATGGGCCACATACAAAGGTTCACACATATTGGACGCAGAAGGGGCGACTGTTTATCTACGATTTGCTGAAGGAAGACGGGATATATCTTCAAATGGAGCGCGGCCAGATGGGAGGTCATAAGGATGAATCACGTGGGGAAATCCGACTGTTTCGCCAATAAGAGCAATTTGGTTAAAGACAAGTCAAGGCTAAAAAAAGACGGATGCAAGGCGCTATGCGAGATGATTTGCTTAACGCGGGAATGCCCATTTTATAAGCCGAAAAAGGAGATGATTAAAATTGAGTTATCCGAATATGACTTTTGAGGACGTACAAGACAGCGTGAATCAGTGGCTGTGGGATAAAGAGGAAAAGACCTATTTCTGGATTTTAAACACAGACCGGGGAACCAAAACCATAGACGTGAAGGGGCTTGGTGGCGTAGAAACCAGGCTCCTTTTTTCGCCTGGAAGATTTTTTAAGCACGCGCAAAAAGTATAAAGGTTGCGCAGGGC
>CAREUR010000034.1 GCA_948968885.1 uncultured Eubacteriales bacterium
ATTTTAACAAAAAGGTAAATAGTTGACATACAATATAAAAACATTACCCGATCCTCAACGAACCGGGTAAGGGTATCTATGTCTTTAATTTTAGTTTAAATGAAAGAGCCGTGTTTTTGACCGCTTTGGCAATAAAAAAGAGCCGCAGAGATTAGAATTCTGCGGCTCGGAGGTGTGTGTATTATTTCGGTAGATTTGTAGATTATCGGTGGTCGCGGCGGTGCTTGCGGTTGACATCGGCGGGGCGGTCGCCCTTACGGGGCATGTTGTCGCGCTGGTTGACGAAGTTGTTTTCGAGAAACTTGACATATTGCTCGGGGGTAAGGATTCCCTTGAGTTTGGCGAGCATGTCGGCGCGGTTGGTGCGCTGTTGTGATGCTCGTTCGGCGCGTTGTTCTTTCTTGTCGGCTTTAGCCTTGTCGCAGCGTGTCTTGCACTCGGCCTTGAGAGCGTCGATTTTAGTCTGCTGCTCCTGGGTGAGGTTCAGTCCCTCGAAGGGGTTTGCTATGCAGCATTTGGGTTCGCGGGCGCTGGTGGCCTTGGTGCATTCTTTGTTGTCGGGGCAGGCGGATTTGCAGTTGGCGGGTTGCTGTGCAAACGAGCTGCCGATACCTGCAGCGAGGATGAGGGTTGCAATAAGAATTTTTTTCATGATTGTATATTTTAATTTTCTGTTTGGCAATTGCCGGAGGCGTTTTTTTCAACGTCTTTCGATTACTTTGACTGAGTTGCCGACGCTTGGTTTAACGCCGGGTCGAGCCTTTAACATTAGTTAAGTTTCGTGTTGTGGCCGTGTTGGTAATACTATCATAAAAAATGCGGTCACCATTGCCCGGGGGCGTAGGAGGCCGCAAATAATGAAAGATTAATGTGTCTAATCTTTCGAAGAGAGCTGTTTGTTTTTCAACATAAAGGTGTTAGTAATTGTTTGGCTTTCTCTCAAACCAACCCTGAGGCATACCGCAAACCGGGCAGCGTTTAGGCGCTGATTTGGCCGATATAGTGAAACCGCATCGGCGGCACATCCATTCTACCGGTTCCGGGTCTTCGAAGAGGGTGCCATTTTCCATTCTCTCGAGTAGCTTGAGGTAGCGGGCTTCGTGCATCTGCTCTACGCGGGCCACCAATTTATAGGTATTGGCAATCTGGGGGAAACCTTCTTCCTGAGCGATTTTTGCGAAATCCTCGTAGAGGTCGCTCCATTCTTCGCGTTCACCGGCGGCGGCTTCGGCAAGGTTCTTGGCTGTATCGCCAACCACGCCGGCCGGATAACCTGCGGTGATTTCGACGGTGCCGCCTTCGAGAAGCGAGAAGAACATTCGCGCATGGCTGAGTTCCTGCTCGGCTGTTTCGAGGAAAACGGCGGCAATCTGTTCGTAGCCTTCTTCCTTGGCCTTTTCGGCAAAAAGGGTGTAGCGTGAACGTGCCTGGCTTTCACCGGCAAATGAGGCGAGAAGATTGTGTTCGGTTCGGGTACCTTTTATACTTTTCTGTTCCATATCATTTTAGAGTTTTAATGACATAACAAAGCGCGAGATAAATTGGTTCGGGTATAAGTATTATTTAACATTCGGCTCTGTAGGCTAAAAAGACTAAAAAGATACTAAAAGTGAAAACGCTTCAGTATCAATATTGTTATAATAGTAACTTATGATTAACGCTTAGACTATAGATTATGGGATCAAATACTTTTCAAACCAAACTTTTGTCGGTGCAGCGCAATCTGCTCAACTTCGCCTATGCCTTGACTTCGAACCGCGACGATGCTTACGATTTGCTGCAGGATACGACATTGAAAGCTCTCGACAGTGAAGATAAATATGTAGAAAATGTCAATTTCAAGGGCTGGATTTTTACAATCATGCGAAATCTTTTTATCAATAAATACCGCAAGGATTCACGGTCGGTAGTAGTTGTTGACCAAAGCGACGATCTATATCAGCTCGGTTTTTCGCAGGATTCCGGCTTCGAAACACCCGAGGGGGCTGTGAATGTAAAGGAAATACAGTCGGTAATTAATTCATTTGCTGATGAATATCGCAGGCCCTTTACGCTCTATGTTTCCGGCTACCGATATGCCGAGATTGCAAAGCAGATGAATTTGCCCCTTGGCACAGTAAAGAGCCGCATCCACCAGGCCCGCATGAGGTTGCAGTCAATCCTGGCCGATATGCGTTATGATTGATAGGCTTTTAATTGACAACGAAAGTTTTGTGTGTGCTAAGTCGCTTGCTGATTTTAGTTTATAGGCTTTACAGATAAATTATACTTGCGATACTACGGTTAGCAAAATGTCTTCGTTTTCCGACCTCAAATGTTAAAAATTTGGGGTCGGAGTGATTTTTTATGCTAAAAATTTTCACATTCAAAAAATGTGGCGTAAATTTGCAGCACTTTTTGAAGCAAAATATGTTTTATTACTAAATCGTAACTAAGATGAAAAAGTTAGTTCTTATGCTTGCTGTAGTATTCAGCATGTCGTTCTTCGCTTGTGGTAACAAAGAAGCTGCTGCTGAAACTGAAGCTGCTGCTGACACTGTAGCTGTTGAAACTGTAGCTGCAGTTGAAGAAGTAGTTGACACCCTTACCAACGACACTGTAGTTGTTGCTGAAGAGGTTGTTGAAGCTGCTCCCGTTGAAGAAGCTAAATAAATAAAGCCTACTCATAGCATTGCCGGGTGTGCCCCGGCTTGCTCTCCAACCTTTACTCGGCCGTCGGTTCATTCCGTCGGCCGATTTTATTTGTTGCCACTTCATTACTTTTTACTTAATATAAGTTAGATTATGCAAAATGACGGCAACGATAGGAGCTTGGCTCTCGAGATAAGCCACGGTTATGCGATGCAAATCCGTTGATTATCAACACTGTATCCAACCATCATCTCGTAGGGTCGCGGCATGCCGCGACCGGGTAGAAGTGCATTTGTTTGATTATCAGCCCTTTGTTATACATATTATTCATAAACAACGCCTTATACTGCGTATTTTGCAGTTGGTAATACGCTGATTATCAGGGATAAATGCTTTTAACACCCGGTCGCGGCATGCCGCAATGTCACTAAGTTAAGGTCAAAGTCCTCTTTTATAATTGGTCAGGGTGATGTATTTGCCGGAACTCTTAATCTTCTTTTTCTTTCTTGGATAGCTTCTGCCGGGCCTTATTAGTGAGCGCATCCTTAAAAACATTTTAACACTAAATGTTAACTCTCTGTCGAGGATTCTCTCCGAGCGGAACATCGCCATAATCAGCAGGCAGGTGAAAAGCCAGGTGCTGTTCATGCTGACCTGGACCTTGTATTTGCCGGTATGGGATTGTAGTTTCTTATTGCAGAACAGCCTGATTACGGACTCGATATTGTAGAGGATGAGCGCGGCGAAGAAGTCCTGCCGGATGCATATTTCGCGTGTCCCGCTGAATATCTCGATCTGCAGCTCGTTTTTGGCCGTGCCGATCTCGGTTTCCGAGTTCCAACGCATC
>CAREUR010000035.1 GCA_948968885.1 uncultured Eubacteriales bacterium
AAATAGACTTTTCGTGGATTCTTTTTGTAGGAACTAAAATGCTCGGCTTTACAGAGCGAGAAGTTGGCCATATGACGCTAAAAAAGTGGAGCCTTTTGTACAAACATTTTAGAGCGTACCACAACTTCTGCACGAGGCAGCAACCGTTTAAAGAGGAACCCGAGGCTGACAATTCAAGCAGCGATGAGTGGTTGCCGGATTAAATTAATAATTTTACACTGCATAAATAGTTGACATTATATCATAATAATGATATAATATTGATAAAGGAGTGATTGTTATGCCGTGTATTAGGCCCGTTTCTGACTTGAGAAATAATTTTACGGATATTTCTAAAGAAGTTCATGAAACTAATGAACCAATATTTTTAACGAAAAATGGCTATGGGGATATGGTTGTTATGAGTTTGGATAGCTTTGAAAAGCTAAAGTTTGAAAATGATATTTATTTTAAACTAAAAGAAGCTGAAGTGGAATCCGCCTCTACAAGCAAGAGATATAGCCACGGTGAGGTTTTTAACGATTTAAGAAAGTCTCTCGAAGATAAGGTGAAATAATTATGTATCAATTAAATTATCTTCCTATTTCTAAAAAAGATATTGAAAGTATAATACTTTATATTTCTGAGACCTTAAAGTCACCAACAACAGCGTTGCACTTGCTCGATTCTTTTGAAGCCTCAGTGGAGGCCCTTAAAAATTTTCCATATTCACATGAAGTCTACAGGCTTTCAAACCGGTTGGGCAAAGAATACAGATATATCACAGTAAAAAATTATATTATATTTTATGCGGTTTTAGAAGATGAGAAGAAAGTAGAAATTCAAAGAGTTCTGTATGGCAAAATGGATTTTAATAAAATTATTTAAAGCATTTCAGAGATGGAATGCTTTTTTCATGCCTATTTTTAATTTTGGAGGTGAAAACATATGACAGGATCAAACACATTAGGCGCAACAATCAAGCTTGAAGGCGAAAAAGAATACAGAGATGCGATAACTAAGATAAATTCGAGCCTTAAAGTTATGGCCTCCGAGATGAATAAAGTCACGGCGGAATTTTCTAAAAACGATAAATCAACCGCGGCATTGACCGCACAGAGCAAAATTTTAAGCAGCCAGATAGAAGCGCAAAAAGGAAAAGTCGCCACGCTGCGGGGTGCCTTAGAGGAATCAAGCCAAAAATACGGGGAAAATGATAAGAAAACGAACACCTGGAGAACGTCGCTAAACCGGGCTGAGGCTGAGCTTGCAAAAATGGAAAACAGCCTCAAAGATGTAAATTCTCAAATGGAAAGGTCCAAAACGCCGCTTGACAAGCTAAACACCGAGCTTTCAGAGCAAGGCGAGAAGTTAAAATCGCTGCAAACTCACTACAAAAACGTTGTGCTTGAACAGGGCAAAAACAGCACCGAGGCTAAGAGTTTGGCAACCCAGATAAAATCGTTGAACAGCGACATTAAGGACAACAAGGACAAGCTAAACGCCGCGGAAAAGGCAACGGCGCAGCTTGGCGATGAGATGGATTCTACAAAGGCCTCTACCTCCAAGTTGAGCGAAGGTTTCACCGTAATGAAGGGCGTCATAGCAAATTTGGGCGCGGACGCTATCAGGATGCTCGGGCGAAACCTTGTAAGCGCTGTAAAGTCCATAGCATCAAGCGGCATCGAATTTGAAAGTGCATTTGCCGGCGTTAAAAAGACAGTCGATGCAACCGACGAAGAATTCGAGCAATTTGAGGCAAGTTTGCGGTCGATGTCAACGCAGATGCCAACCACGGCCTCGGAGCTATCTGCAATCGCAGAAGCAGCCGGTCAGCTCGGCATCAAGAACGAAAATTTAATTTCGTTCACCGGAACAATGGCGAACCTCGGCGTTGCAACGAACATGAGCTCCGACGAAGCCGCGACGGCGCTGGCTCGGCTTGCAAATATCACTGGAATGAACCAGGAAAACTTCGACAGACTGGGCTCTTCGATAGTTGCGCTCGGCAACAATTTTGCAACAACTGAGTCCGAAGTTACGAACATGGCGCTCAACATCTCGGCCGCTGGTTCGCAGGTTGGCATGACCGAGGCTGACATACTTGGCGTTGCGGCGGCGTTATCCTCACTTGGACTCGAAGCGCAGGCCGGTGGTACGGCAATTTCGAAAGCGATAATCCAAATGGCCAATGCATGCGAAACTGGCAGCGATGATCTACAGTATTTCGCCAAAGCGGCGGGGATGTCAACGGCGGAGTTTCAAAAATATTTCGCAGAAGACGCGACCGGCGCACTGACAAAGTTTATCGCAGCGCTTGGAAACTTGCAGGATGAGAGTGCTCTGCAATTTCTCGATGAGATGGGGATCAGCGAAACAAGGCTTCGTGACGCCCTTTTGAGGGCTTCTAATGCGAATGACCTCTTCACGGATGCGATTAAAACCTCAAACACGGCGTGGGATGAGAACGTCGCTCTGACCGAGGAGGCCGAGAAGCGCTACGCCACGACCGAAAGCAAAATTCAGATAATGAAAAATACTTTCGCCGACATGGGCCTCACGCTCTACGACAAGGTGCAAGAACCGCTGCAAAATGCGGCTTCTAAGCTGACTGAATTCTTCCAAAAGGCCAGCGAATCGGGCGCGTTAAAGGATGCGCTTGACAAACTGTCAGAAAGCGCGGGCGTGCTGATTGAAGGCATCAGCGAGATGGTTATAACCCTCTTGCCGCCGCTGATGAACGTGATTTCGTGGCTCATCCAAAACTCCGGATTTTTATCAGTTGCGCTAGGCGGCATTGTGAGCGCGATGATGGCCGTTAAGGCTGCGAATTTTGCAAGCGCAATCGGTGATGCGTTCACTCAGATGCAGAATTTCGGCAGCAAAATCTTAGATGTTGCTTCAAACCTGGATTTCATGCGGTTAAAAGAGGTCGCGCTGACCGTTGCACAGGGCGCCGTCACGGCCGCACAATGGCTGATGAACGCTGCGATGAACGCAAATCCCATCGGGCTGATTATAATGGCGATTGCGGCGCTCGTTACCGGCTTTATTCTGCTTTGGAATAATTGCGAAGAATTCCGAAACTTCTGGATCGGTCTATGGGATCAGGTTCAAAGTGCCTTTTCTGTGGCCTGGGATGCGATTTTGAATTTCTTCACAGTGACGATTCCCGAAGGCTGGAACGCGCTGGTTTCATTTTTCACCGAATCCGTACCGCAGCTCATGGCAAGCATCGGCGAATGGTTCTCCATGCTGCCCGACCTCATCAACTACGCCCTCGCCCTTACGATTGCGTACGTAATCCAGTGGGGCGCTGATTTATGGGATTTTGCATCAACGAAGATTCCAGAATTCATCGGGCAAGTGGTGACATTTTTCTC
>CAREUR010000036.1 GCA_948968885.1 uncultured Eubacteriales bacterium
GAAATCCCCTTTGGAACGTTTTTGGTTACTTTTTTCGTTGCAAAAAAGTGACGAATAAAGTGCACATGAATTTGGCAGCGCGCCGACCTCATCAGCCAAGAACACGTTTGGAAGCTTACCGTCCATGCGGCTATTTGAGTAATTCAGCGGCACATAGCGGTTTTCGTTCGGCATGAATTGTATATAATCGCGCAGAACCTTGAACCGCGGCCTTTCATTATGCAAATAAATAAGCGGGCTGCTCTTTAAAATTTCTTCAATCGCTGTCTTCACTTCACGCGATAAAGCCCCGTCTGGCGCCACCGAATAGAATTTGCTGAACTTTGGCTCCAACAAAAAAAGCAACACGAAAATGGTTGCTATTGTGAAAGTTTTGAAGTTTTTCCGGGCAATCTCTAAAATTGCTGTCTCATAGCGCCGCCTATCGGGGTTTTCGCGATGTACAACACAAAGGATCGCTGCGTAAAACAGCCATTGATATCCGCATGAGCACTCATAAATGCTGCAGCCGGCCTTCAGACCGCGTGGCATCACGAGCAGTTTTAGAATATCATCGATATTTTGCAATTTTTGTTCATCAAGAAAATATTTTTCTGACGCTCCATCGCAGATTTTTATGAACTCTTCGCACTGCTTTATGACGTATTTGGGCACTTCGATTTCACGGTTTATCACGCCCGCCGCGTACTTGTAGCTTTGATGGACAGCAAGCTGTCTTTTCACTTTTGCTTCCCTGCTAGAATTTCAAGCAACGGATCAGGTTCATTGTCATCGTTACGATCCCTTAACGTCGTAATTATCTTCATGAGCGTTGCAACTGTCTTATTTGCGCTGTCCGTTGTTCGGTTATAATCGGCTATTGCAGGGTGCGAGTACACGTTTTTTCGGCCCTTCACGTATTCTTTGGTAACTAAAATGCCGTCTTCACGAATTGTGCTTTCTAAATCATTTAATATTCCAATTTGCACCTGGTACCTTTTGAACGTCGTTAAAAAGAAAAAATTCTGCTCTACGCCGTGTTTTTCCGCTATCTTCAAAATCTCTTTCGCTTGCTCATTTAAATTTATTTGTGCCACAAATCTCACTCCTTATTTTTCCATTCCAAAATACCCCAAATGCACATTATAAACTGGACACAGTCTAAAAACGCCCTCCCGTACACTCCGTGGTAAAAGTCTAAACTAAACCAAAAAACTTCGCCAAGTGCCCAAATGTAAAAACATAGGACCTTTTTCTTGACGTTAAAAATATTTCCGATAAGCGATAAAGTTGCTAAAAGCCAAGTAATGTCAAACATTTATGCTGCCTCTTTAAAAATTTGTAAATATATTTGTTCTGCGATTTTCTTCATCATGATTGGCGGGACGCTCATTCCGCACACATACTGGACTGATTGCCCATCAAAATCATAATCTTGTGGAAATGTCTGTGCTGTGATAAAATCTCGATTGCTAAGCGACCCTGGAACATCAAACCGCAGGAATTGGCCGCTAGATGTAATGGTTCGGCAAACATTTTCATCATGGACATACATATGGCTAAATAACTTGGGCTTGCCGCCTGCCCGCATAATTGCATCCGCTAAAGAAGTATCTCCAACCTTTCTTTCAAGCCAGAATCTGTATACCTGCGAGGATTTTTTTATCGGCTTAAAATGTTCTTTATCCTTAAATTCAAGGTATTTAATAGGTTTTTCATTAAATTTTAAATTAAGTTTTGGCAACTCTAAGTCTTTTCGCTTTGCGATAAAAAACGTCCGTTCCCTTGCCTGTGGCACGCCCATTTGAGCACTGTTTAAAAGAAAAAGTTGAGGTTCGTATCCTGATTTTTCAAACGCCTTCAAAATTTCATTAACATAGCCTTTAGCACGCTTGAAAATTAGGCCTCGAACATTTTCTGCCACTACAATTTTAGGTCTTAGCCTTTGTGCCAAAGAAACAAAATGAAGAAATAAGTCATCAAGACGTTGTTTTTTCTGGCCTTCTCTGAAAACCTTTTCAACACCCCAACCTTTTTCTCTTTTACCTGCGGTTGAAAAAACAGAGCATGGTGGACTTCCGTCCAAAATATCAAGGTTGTAGAGTTCATCGGGCAAATCCATATTCACCATTTTTCGAATATCACAATTAAAATTATATTTTGGATTATGATTTTTAACGTACATGGCATTTATTTTTTCATCGATTTCATTGTTCCCGATAACATCGAAACCAGCCAGCTTATATCCCATTGTTGAGCCGCCTCCACATGAAAAACATGAAAAGACCTTCAAACCATTTTTATGAACTTTTTTGATGTCTTTAAGATTCCAAATATACTCCTTACTCATCATTCCACCTAAAACCACACCGAGGGCATTCATGCCTAAACTTTTCATCATTGAAGTCCTCGGTATTTAGTTCTCTGCCTTCAAGAATTGTTTGGCTGTTTTCAGGCAAATCTATGATGAATCCAAAATCCGACATATCAAAATCAACGATATCTTCAAGCTCTAAGTTTAAAACATCAAAGTCAAACCCAGTGTTCATCGTGAGTTTGTTGTGTGCCAAAATATAAGCTTTTTTCTGCTGCTCGGTTAAATGCGATAATCGAATAACTGCAATTTTATCAAAACCAAGCTGTTTTAACGCTTCATATCTGCCGTGACCTTCGATTATTACGTTATTTTCATCAACCGCGATCGGATCATTATTGCCAAACTCCGATATTGATTTTTTTATTTGCTCAATTTGCTCGGGCGGATGAAGTTTCGCATTGTTTTCATAGGGTTTAATTTCATCTATGCTGATTTTTTCAATCTTCATTTTTGCCAACCTTTCTTTGATTTCTCTTTTTTTCAATCCAAAAACTCGCGCGCGCGAGCCGTCGGTGTGTTCTGCTATGGGCCGTCGGTGTTGCAACGCCATAATTTGCCATATCCCAACCCCTCGGGGGATGCTATTTTAAGAGTTCTGGCAAGATTTTAATAACTACATCACGGTTAAAAAAAGCAATGCTGTTCTTGCCTGGCTCTTTTGCAGAACCTAAAAATTTCACTCTTAAGAATCCTTTAAACTCTGTTGCATCTTCAACCTCAAGGTTCTCAAGTAAAACCGGTTCATTTGTCATCAAGTCTCTAAGGTATAATTCTTTAACTAACATAATTGCAATCTCCTTCTTGTTCTAAGATTATTTGTTTGACCTCGTCATATGGTATTTCGCCTTTGTCGCACATCGCATGATGCATGGAGCACAGTGTAATCAGGTTGCTGTTATCAAGCCTTAACTCTTCGCTAGAATTGACGGGCACCGCGTGGTGAACTTGCAGTCCCTCGTAATTGTATTTACGGTGGGTTCCATAC
>CAREUR010000037.1 GCA_948968885.1 uncultured Eubacteriales bacterium
TTGTGTCCGGCGTTTGGGATACGATTTCTCAACTTCCCGGCAAGATGCTTGACATCGGCAGAAACCTCGTTGAAGGCCTATGGAACGGCATAAGCAACGCGACAAGCTGGGTGCTTGATAAAATCCGCGGTTTTGGCGATTCGATAATGAGCGGCATCAAAAGCTTTTTCGGAATTGCTTCTCCATCGAAGCTCTTTGAGAACGAGATCGGGAAAACCTCGCTCTCGGCCTTGGAGAGGGCTTTACGGATTCCATGAGGAATGTATCTAAGCAGATGCAAAATTCGATTCCTACTGAGTTCGACGCAGCACCAACGCTTAATGTCGCATACAATCAAGGTTTTGCAGCTCAACCGCAAGGCTCCGGGAACTCTGGAATCACCGTACACATTGAGAATTTTGTAAACAACCGCGCGCAAGATGTGCAGGCCTTCGCTCAAGAGCTGGAGTTCTACTCAAGGCGCAGCAATTTTGCATATGGCTAAACGTAAAAGTTTTTGAAGTCCAGAAACTTTTTTCAAAAAGTTTCTTGGCCGTCGGAGACAAGGGGTGATTAAACTTGAACTATTGCATCTTCAAAGACATAGATTCGCGTGAGCTCGGGCTTTACATGGAACGCTGCCCTGAAAAAGTCAGTCCTAAGCGGCGCGATGAGACCTTTACGGTTCCGGGGCGGCATGGAAACTTAACAACAACGGACGGCGCCTTTGAGACGTACATTAAAAGCGCCGAATTCATCGTAATGGATATGACGCGGGTTGATGAAATCAGCGCACATTTTAAGGGGGCCGGGTGGCTGACCTTTAGCAATGAGCCTGACCGCCGGTACAAAGCCAGGGTCGCAAATCAGATTGAATTTTCGCACATCATCAAGACTTTAAAGCGATTCTCTGTGGAGTTCGAAGTGCAGCCGTTTTCGTATGATATATTTTCGCAATCGCTGATTAAAACTGCGCCGTTTAAAATTTTCAATATTGGGACGTTTGATTCTGAGCCAATTATCACTGTTTTCGGCAGTGGAAATATAACTCTAAAAGTGAACGGCCAAAACGTCTATTTGACGGGAATCACTGACAAAATCACACTAGATTGTGAGATGCAGAATGCGTATCGCGGCGCGGCGGCAACAATTATACGATGTCAAAATTCAACAATTATAACCCGAACATTATAGGGCATACCATTGTTGAATTGAGTCAAGCCAGAGAAGACTTGGCTGCTACTACCGTTGGGGTTTGTGCACTTTTTGCAGGTGGCGAAGCCTATAATAGTGGCAGCTTATATTTTTCAACAGTGGATGCATACAATAAAAATAATTTAACAAGAAGCACCAGGACGCCACTAAGCGCAGGACGGCGTGATTTAGCCGCTACCACGGTTGGAGATTATGCCCTGTTTGGAGGCGGTTATGGCAGTGGTTATGGCAGTAGTGCATACTATTCGACAGTAGATGCATACGATGCAAATTTAGTGCTAAGCACGCCGACAACTTTGGGAGAAGGAAAAAGCAGATTATCAGCAACAACAGTGGGAAATTATGCATTGTTTGCCGGCGGCTACAATGGAAGCTCTCGTTTTTCTAGTGTAGAAGTATACAACACGTCTTTAGCCAAAAGCACGGCAACCAGTTTAAACGTATCAAGAAATTCTATGTGTTCAACAACAATCGGTAACTGTGCATTATTTGCCGGTGGCCTTACTGGCTCAACCAACGCAGTAAAAACTGTAGATGCATACAATAGTAACCTTTCCAAAAGTACTGCAACGGAATTAAGCGATTATTCTGCCTATTCCGCAGCTACTACGGTAGGAGATTATGCATTGATTGCACTTGGGGGCGTAGAAAATACTAGCGCCAAATCTAATATTGACGTATACAATGGAAATTTGATAAGAAGTAACACGTTAGAGTTAAGTTTAGCAAGAATAGAGCTCTCGGCAACATCAACCGAAACCCAGGCGTTGTTTGCGGGTGGCCGTAGTACAGGCAACGTGTCACAATCCGTTGTGGATGCATATAACAGCGATTTACTAAGAAGTAATCCTGATGGACTGTCTAAAGGTAGACAAAATGGCGCAGCAACTACAGTTGGAAAATATGCACTGTTTGGAGGTGGTTACACTGCATATAATAACAATTTTTATTGCGCAGTTGTAGATGTATATTACGAAAATTTGGGAGTCATTGAATTTACAGCATGCAAAAATTCAACATACAAGTTTCAAAACATGAGCGACGAAATAACGGTCACAGAGGACTTTAGCACAATCAGCATTCCAACGCCCGCGACGGGCTATGTTAAGTTCAAAAATGCAAATTTATAAAAATTTTAGGAGGACAAAATCATGATAAAATTTGAAAAATTCCAAGGCAACAAAACCTACATGTATCCAAATGGAGCGCTTGCAACTGCGGAGACCATCAAGAAGGCTTTCCCCGCGGTTGAGACGTTCACACACATCATCGAAACCGACGAAGCAGGCCAGGTCTGTTTTGCGGTTCAAAACCTAGCAGCGGTGCGCTCGCAGATGGGCATAGACCCGGCGCTGACCGAGGCTGAGGCTATTTCTAAAATAGAAGAACTCAGAAA
>CAREUR010000038.1 GCA_948968885.1 uncultured Eubacteriales bacterium
TGCTGAAAATGACGCGGATTTAGCCGGTAAGGTTAATGACTTGGAAAAACAGCTGATAATGTCTGAAGTTGAAAAAAGGATATTAGAAAGTAAAGCTAAAGATTTAATGGAAAAAAAACAGCGAATTAAAGGAGAAAGTTGAAAATTTAGAAAAAAAATCAAAGAGTTACCCGATAACTCTAGTGCTAAAGAATATGCAAATGCTGCCATTGAAATTGTTGGCAAAGTAATTATTGCATTATTCCTTTTTTATTATGGTATTCCGCTCTTAATCTCAGTATTTAACACAATAGTAGCTGGAGGTTTTTTGGCATTAATTTCACGCCTTTGGTAGTTTTTAACTTTATAGAATTATTGGCCATCTGTTCACATAGATTTAACTAAAAACATGCAGGTGAAAAAATTGGTTGAGTTTATTAATATTGTTGAGAAAATAAACGATTTTGTGAATTTCATTGTGTGGGGCCCTTTGATGCTGGCTTTGATTATGCTTGTTGGCTTGCTGTTTAGTGTCAGACTGAGATTTTTTCAGATTTCTCAGTGCAAGTTGTGGCTTAGGCACACATTTGGAAACATCTTTTCTAGCAAGTCTAACGATAAAATAGGCAGTATTACGCCGTTTCAAGCGGTAAGTACTGCTCTTGCTAGTGCTGTGGGGACGGGAAATATCGTTGGTGTTGCTACTGCGATTACTTTGGGCGGCGCCGGTGCTGTGTTTTGGATGTGGCTAGCTGCTATTTTCGGCATGATGACTAGCTTTGCTGAGAATGTTCTTGGCGTAAAATATCGGAAGGTTAATGCTAATGGCCAGAACTACGGCGGCCCTATGTATTACATCGAAAATGGCCTTGGCGTCCGGTGGTTGGCTAAGTTCTTTGCTTTTGCTTGTATTTTGGCTTCTTTCGGTATTGGAAATATGGCTCAGGTTAATTCTATTGCGGCTTCTGTTAAAAGTAGTTTTCGAATTTCTCCCGCTATTACTGGCGTTGTGCTTGCTGTGATTATTAGCTTTATCATTTTTGGCGGGATTCGCACTATTTCTAGGGTTAGCGAGCGGATTGTTCCTTTTATGGCTCTGTTTTACATTTTGGGCGGCTTGATTGTCATTATTACGCACATTCAAAACCTTCCCGGCGCCATTTTTAGCATATTTTCTGGCGCTTTCGATTTTAGGTCTGCCACTGGCGGCTTTACTGGGTTTGCGGCTGCTTCGGCTATTAAGCATGGTATTGCTCGTGGTGTGTTTTCTAACGAGGCGGGGCTTGGCAGCTCTCCCATTGTGCATGCTGCTAGCAGCGAGAGTGAGCCTGTTGTTCAAGGAATGTGGGGAATTTTTCAGGTTTTTATCGATACTATTTTGATATGCAGTGTTACGGCTCTTTGCATCTTGACCTCGGGCGTTCTGCCTACTGCGCAGGACAGCGCTTTGCTTAGTGTGCAGGCTTTTAGCACTACTTTTGGCGGCGCGGGCGAGATTTTTGTCACCATATCTATAACGTTGTTTGCCTTTGCCACGGTGATCGGCTGGTCTTACTACGGCGAGCAGTGCATTGGGTATTTGTCTGGCGAGCATTTTAGCCGAAATGTTTTGATTTATAAGGCTTTGCAGGTGATTTTTATTTTGTTTGCGGCTGTTATGAAGATTAACCTGGTTTGGAGCATTTCCGACACTTTTAACGGCCTTATGTCTTTGCCGAACCTGATTGCGCTTTTGTTTTTGTCCGGTCAGGTGTTTAAAGAATGCCGCTGTTACTTGCGCGATGATTGATTTATGTTGTTTGATTGCTTTTTGCGAACTTGCAAAATGAATTCATGCAGCATTTTTCGCACTGCGGTTTTTGCGCTCTGCAGACGGCTCTACCGTGCAGGACTAATCTGTGGCAAAAGTCGTTTGATTCTTCCTTGGGCAGAACTTGCCTGAGGATTTTTTCTATTTTTTCGGGATTTTTTAAGTCATGAAACCCTAGTCTTCTAGTTATTCGCATGCAATGGGTGTCTACCACTACGGCGGGCTTTTTGAAGATGTCCCCCACTATTAGGTTGGCTGTTTTTCGCCCTACGCCGGGCAGCTTGGTTAGCTCTTCTATTGAGGCCGGCACTGTGGCGCCGAATTTCTCTATTAGCATTTTGCACATGTTTACTATATCTTTGGCTTTGGCGTGGTAGAATCCACACGACTTTATTAGCTTTTCTACCTCTTCGGGCTGCGCTTTGGCAAAGTCGTACACGGTTTTGAATTTTTTGAACAGCTGCGGCGTTACCATGTTGACCCGTGCGTCGGTGCATTGGGCTGCCAGCCGCGTGGAAATCAGCAGTTGCAGTGGGTCTATGTAATTTAGCGAGCACTCCGCTTTAGGG
>CAREUR010000039.1 GCA_948968885.1 uncultured Eubacteriales bacterium
ATACGGACCAACCGAAAGGGACGGCGTAGAAAAGCATATCCCGTTTGTGCCGGCAATCCTCGGGGCTGGCTTGCCTTCGTAAGTGTGATTAAACGTGATGTACCCCGATTCATTGTTCTCAAATCCCCCAAGCAGCCGGCCGTCATCCAGGGTCACATAGCCATAATACCCGCCAGTTTTGAGGGTTCCATATATATTCGCCCCGGTGCAGCTCAGTTTTCCGTCGCTTGTGAGCGTAAAATACGTCGATGAAATCGCAATCCTGTTGCTCGAAATAGTGATCTGGTCGCTTTCCATGCTCAGCTGGCTGCTGACATCGCCCTTCGAAACCTTGAGCGTTATGTTTCGCGCGTTTTGCGTGATGGATGAAGACAGGACGACCTCCGCGCTCTTCGCTCGCGTTATCTCTTCAGTGATGATGCTGGACAGCTCGCCATCCGCGGCCTTAAACTCCTGCGTGACCTTTTTCTCGGTGTCTACAATTTCGTTGTTAATCACAAACTTCGTCTCGCTGTTGACTTTATCGACGTATTGCCGCTGGACGTCGCCGTATTTAGGGTTTGCGTTGCCCAGCGTGACCTTGTTGTATCGCTTTGATAGCGCGTCGAACTCGAATCCAATGACCTTTGTAACTAAATCGATGTTCAAGCCCTCGTGATGAACGCTGATAGAATCGCCGAGGTAGACAGTTTCTAAAATCGAAAAATCCTTGTAATCCTCGGTGTCTTCAAGAGGTATGAATTCAACCGTCGCTGTGACCTGCGGCTTATCAAGGCCTTTTTCAAATTCCAAGTTTGCAGCATCCCGAAGAGCCCTCAGCGCCTGGGATTCGCTCATTTCATCTCCGATTTTTATCTCAGAATAGTGAATCCGCGTGATTTTCTCATTTACATAGGTATCAATGAGCGGCGATACAACGTACTTTTCCGGACGTGATACAGCCCATCGACGTGTTGCACTCGGATGCGTCGGGCAAAACCACCGTTTGCATTTATTCGACCGGCAACGCGATTTCAAATCAGCGCCAAGAGCTGATGGGCATGAAAAGCGGCCACACCGAGGACGGCGTACTGTTTACTGTGACATTCACCAAATATAGTGACGGCAACGTTTTAACCTCGGATGTTGAGATTTTGCCGACATGGGTGAATTTATATAAGTGCAGTAATGGCAAGAAAATATACCAAATCGTACCGCTAGATAAGTCTGCAAACTGGAACAGCAACTTTAATTTAAGCGCTTCTCAAAATGGAGTTGAGCGCGCCAATAAGTCGTACAACCGGACTATGCAATTGCTGTCAGCTGGATTACAAAAGGCTAAAGATGCTATTTCACAAAATTTGACGGCCTCATATCCGAGTATTTATTCATCTAACGAATGATCTATGCAATTCGCAGCAGTTGTAATTGTATTTACGTTTTTGCTATGATATACTGGCGTTATAACGTAAGGAGAAATTTTTATGAATACAAACGACCAAATTTTGCAGGTGGAAGGTCTTACGAAAGTTTACGGAAAATGCGATAACAAAACGGAGGCTGATTAAATCTATATCATGATTCCATGATAAGTACCCGTCTTAAAGATAAGTTTAAGGTGGGTATTCTGTAATAAGACATACAAAGTCAAGGTTCTTCGGTGTCTGCAATCGATTTTGTTCTTTGCACGGCGCCCTTTGGATGATTAGGCGGCGCGTAGATCGAATAAAGTTTAATTGGGATGTTTCCGGCATTGACTAAATTGTGCCAAGTTCCTGCCGGCACAAATATTGCAGATCCGGCGCAAATTCTTTTTTGGTAAGCTAGTGAATCTTTATCTTTCCCCATTTTTACTAAACCATTTCCTTGCTCAATTTTCAAAAACTGATCTGTATCTAGATGAACTTCCAAGCCAATTTCGCCACCGACTCTAATGTTCATAAGGGTCAATTGCAAGTGCTCCCCAGTCCACAAAGCTGTTCGGTAATTATTATTTACTCTCGCAGCTCTGTTAATGTTCAAAACGTAAGGTTCGCCGCCATAATCTGATTTGCAGCTGTGTTTTTCCATAAAATCACCTCCATAAGGCATTTTATTAGTATCCGTGCATTATTGTTAATTAAAAAACTTAGTGTAAATGCGGGGTCTTCCAGCTACTGCCATTGAAAATAATGCGTTACAGCAAAAGGTGTATCCCTGATTTTAGATAAAATTACTCGTTGCTTCAAAACACCCCCCGGGGGGTGCCAGTGAGCAAAATCTTTAATAACCGCGCACCGACGGCCCTACTAAATTTACACCAGCGAAAAATTTTCCGTGTATTTTTTTATTTTTG
>CAREUR010000040.1 GCA_948968885.1 uncultured Eubacteriales bacterium
GTTACACAGCCCCGCGCGGCCGTTTATCCGGCCTGCAATAAGGGGTTCTGAAAGCAGCGTTAAAGCGGCTATGCAGCGCGTATTCGACAAGAAGGTGAAAAAATGAACATTAATCCATTGATTGAATCGGCGTTTAAGGATTTTTCCGTAAACAAAAAGCTCATCCCCATCGCGTTTTTGAGCTATACAGGGAAAACCGAGACGTACTTAACTTACTACACGTGGCAGGAGCAGCCGGAGGATTTCTACGATGACAGCTATCACGCGGAAATCTCGTATGGCACGATTGATATTTTCTCTAAAAGAAATTTCAAGGATATTTTGAAAAAAGTAAAAGGCAAATTGAAGGAGAACGGCTTCACATGGACGGATAATGGCCCTGAAGAATTTGAAAAGGAAACGGGCTATTATCACATCCCGGTGAACTTCTATTTGGAAGGTTGCGAGCAGGACGCCATTCTTCAGGCGATATTAAACTAAAAAAATAGTAAAGGAGTTTTTCAAATGGCAGGAATTGGTTTAAAGCGTTTCAGGTACGCAAAACTAAACGACGACGGCAAAACTTACGGCGAAGTCAAAACCCTTGCAGGCGCTATAGAATGCAAGGTTTCGCTGGATTTATCGGAGGCAACACTTTATGCCGATGATACGATTCGCGAACAAGTGTCACTCTTCAAAAATGGCACTCTGACGGCGGGCATAGATGACGATGACGACGCGGTTTTTGCTGAATTATTGGGAAAAACGGTTGATAAAGAAACCGGTGTAGTGACTTCAAACGTTAGCGATACGCCAATTTACGTAGGATTCGGACACGTGGTTCCCAAAATGGTGGGCGGCAAAAGGAAGTACAAGGTGGAGTTCTTCTACAAGGTCAAGTTCAAGCCCTTCATGACGGACGCCAAAACAAAGGGCGATAACCTTGAGTTCACCACTCCATCGGTTGAGGCTACGATTTTCGAAGATGAAGACGGAAATTGGGAAAAGCACAAGGTCTACGATACCGAATCCGAAGCAAATACCGCACTTGAGGGCTTCTTTGTGCAGGCCGCGTCTGGAGGAGGCGAATAGCCCTTGCTGAATAAAATTAATTATTTAGAAACCGAGGCGGAGCGGTACCCGCTGGTGTTTACACTGAATGTGATGGAAGCGATTCAAGAAAAATACGGCACAATCGAAGCGTGGTCAAGCCTGATTCAGCGCGAAGGCGAGCCGGATATCAAGGCGTTGAAGTTTTTCATGACCGAGGCCATCAATGAAGGCATTGAGATAGAGTCAGAAAAGACGGGTGAAAAAAGAAAGCCGATAACCGGCAAACAAGCTGGCAGAATCTTAACGGAAATTGGGATTTCGGGCACGGCAAATAAGATTATGTCTACAATTTCTGACAGCGTGGAGACCGACACAACGCCAAAAAACGAAGGGACCACGAAGAGTCCAGCCAAGAAATAGACTTTTCGTGGATTCTTTTTGTAGGAACTAAAATGCTTGGCTTTACAGAGCGAGAAGTTGGCCATATGACGCTAAAAAAGTGGAGCCTTTTGTATAAACATTTTAGAGCGTACCACAACTTCTGCACGAGGCAGCAACTGTTTAAAGAGAAACCCGAGGCTGACACTTCAAGCAGCGATGAGTGGTTGCCGGATTGAGTAACAAAAATCTATATCACGAAAAAATCGAAAAACTCGTGATACAAAAGTCCGTATCACGAAAAAAGCAAAAATTTCGTGATATAAAAAAGCTACTCAATCAAATATGATGAGTAGCTCTTTTTGTTATTTTTTGAACAAATCGCTGTGCGTGCCGGTTCTTGTTAATTTCAAAAGGCCATCCTCAATTGCATATATAAGCAGCCAATCTGGCTCTATATGGCATTCGTAAAAACCAGCAAAATTTCCTGTTAAAATATGATTCGAATATTTTTGAGGCAAAGGTTCTTCATTAATAAGCAACTTAAAAACTTTTTCTAGTTTTTCTATTTTATATCCTCGTTTTTTAATTTGCTTATAATCTTTTTTGAACTTATTAGAGTAATCGACTTTAAGCATTTAAATCCTCCATTAGTTCTTCTACGCTGGAAAAAGTTTTGCTCATATTTCGATTATTTCTAACATCATTAATTG
>CAREUR010000041.1 GCA_948968885.1 uncultured Eubacteriales bacterium
ATATTTACATGATTTGTCTATATGCTAAAACCTCCCTTTTTTATAAAAATTAGAAGAGCGCCTACGAATAGACGCTCCTAAAAGGAAATTATGAAAATGTCTTACGATATCATTATAGTGGACTAAAAAGGGACAAAAGGGACATTTTTAATTATTTTTTAAATATCGATACAATTGCTTTTTTAAGCTATCGGCTGAATTGTATCCACCAACTTGAAATGCAATTTTTCGCCAGCTGTAGCCATTTACAAAGCGATATATCATAATTTGCCTTATTAATGAATCATCTACCGCTTGTATGTATCTATCAAGCCGATTAAGCTCATAAAAGCATTTTCTTAAATTTAAATCCAAAAGTGCCTTTAAATCCGCAATTTGCGCGGCATATTGCCCAACTTTATCCGAAACCCCTTTACCGCTTGGCATTCCAGAAATATTTGCGGTGCATTTTGTCGCAACAGCCTCTAATTCCGCAATTCTCCGCTGTTGCTCCTTTATTTCCTTCTTCAAGTAATAAAGCTGAGATAACTCCTTTTTTGTCATAAAAACCCTCCATTACCGCCTTTCCCGTGATGTTTACATTTGACTTTCCAGCTGATCGCGCTCCATCTGAGGATATATTCCGTCTTTCTTCAGCAAATCATAAATAAACAGCCGCCCCTTCTGCGTCCAATATGTATGAACCTTTGTATGTGGGCCATCATCGTTTAAGTACGAGTGCGTTTTTGTGCTTGTATAGCCCTTTTCCGCGTATTTCTGATAAAGGAGCCAGATATCGCCTTGCCGGAATTGGATGCCCTTTTCGTGCAGATATTTATTCATCCTTGACGCACTCCATCCGTAATCCTTCGCAATTACAGACATCGATACTAAATCCTTGCAGTTCAAAACGACATCATAATAGCTTACCTTCGGCGCCATTTCAGAGATTTGCTGCGTTTGTACGGCGACCTTTTGCTCAAGCTTGCGGTTTTGCTCACGTTCTTCCTTTAGTGCTTTGAACGCAGCTATCGCAAGGTCTGGGTTTGCGATTAATTCTTCGGTTGCATATGCTCCATGCTTGCGAATTGCCGGCAGAACGTCGCTTGTAACCCAGTGCTTAAACTGTTTTGCCCGCGGTAGCTTGCTTGATAAAATTAAGGCGTAAAGACCACTTTCGTTAATAACCGCCAAATCTTGGGTCCCACCAAGGGTGTAACATTTCGTTACATCCTTATCTTCATCGTCAACATGGTCTCCTAACGCTTTTCTGGAGTTGCTATATCCTAGGATTTCAGCAACGTCTTTTCCTACAAAGTACGGCTCATCATTGATTGTTACCGTTCTGACTTCCCCGAAGTCTTGATTTTTAAATATTTGCAAATTGTTCATTTCTATTCCTCCAAAAATTAATTTTAAAAATTGTGTTTTTCTACCGTTTTTCAGCTTTGTTACTCCAAGCCGGAAAACTTTTTTCTTCTTCGTAAACGCGGTCAAGTTCAACAAACCGCATGTAATTGCCGTTAAAATCAAAAAGCGTGACACCTGTTGTGCCACGCCTATTCAAAGCCACGTCTACACCGATGGTTTTAGATTCTATGCACCCTCGTTCATCCAAATTCTTTTCGATGCACCACATCAAAACAACTTTGTTGGCGTCCTGCTCGATGCTGCCGCTATCCCTGAGTTCTGAAGGGCTCGGCCTGGAGTTCTCATCGCTTACTCGGTTTAACTGCGATAAACACAGCACCGGTACGCCCAATTCTGAAGCCAAGCACTTTAAATCTCGGCAAATAGAGCCAATCTCTAAGTTCCTGGTATCATAACGCCTGCTGCTACGCATCAATTGAAGATAATCAATCACGATTAAGCCCAAATTATTGAGCATCTTCGCCTCTAAACGGATATCATTTACCGTACATGCTGGGTTATCGTTGATTTTTATTGGTAACTTGTATGTTCCATCGATGGTTTCAGCGATTTTATTGACTTCATCTGTGCGTACTTTGGGTGGCCTTTTTTTATCCTTGAACTTGCGGTCAATCAGCGTATTCATCGCTATCGGAGCTCTTTTTGAAAGCAGGCGCTCATA
>CAREUR010000042.1 GCA_948968885.1 uncultured Eubacteriales bacterium
AATCCACAGCATCCTAAACAGTGTAGCACAGCCCTTGGAGAGGGGCTATAAAAACTACTACTTTATAATACAAGGAGAGCGTGGCAACAAGCCTTACGACCTTGAACTAATGGTGAGGATTTACGTTCTGCAAAACCTCTATGATTTGTCTGACATGAGGGTAATGACGGAGGTTATAGATAGCCGTGCATTTTCGAAATTCTGCGGAGTAGATTCGTCAAACCAGGTTCCCGATGGAGACACAATTGGAAGATTTCGCAACATACTTGAGAAAAACGGCAAACAGGAAAAGCTGTTTTCGCAGGTCGCAGAAATGCTGAAGCAAAAAGGATTGATTCTGAAAAAAGGCACCATTGTTGATTCGACGATTATCGCGGCTCCTTCATCGACCAAAAATAAAGAGAAAAAGCGCGATCCGCAAGCCCATTCTGTCAAGAAAGGTAACGTGTGGTACTTTGGATACAAGGCGCACGTTGGGGTCGACAGCAAAACGGGCTTAGTGCATACCGTCAAAACCACGTCTGCGAATGTACACGACGTAACGGTTACGCCAGATTTGTTGACAGGCGAAGAGACTTTTGTGTATGGTGATAGCGGATATCTTGGGGCGGAAAAGCGAGAAAATGCGGTTGTAAGGAATCAGTGCGGGAAGAAAATCAAATATAAAATCAGCAGGCGACCATCACATATAATGAAACTCTCGAAAAGTGGGCAATATCGGGCAAAAAAATTAGAACACCAGAAATCATCGGTACGCGCGAAGGTAGAGCACGTGTTCGCAGTGGTCAAAAAGATTTTCCATTATCGAAAAACGCGATACCGAGGGCTCGAAAAGCAGATTCAGAAAATTAATATGATGTTTGCGCTAGCAAATCTTTATTTAGCTGACAGAAAATTTCTGTTGGCTTAATTGAGTCTAACTTTATGGTATTATTGCAGCAACCGCAAGGAGATTCCTTGCGTCTTTTTGTTTTGCACTATTTTAGAAATTGCTTTTGCCTATTGTGAGGTGTTGCCTTAATTTTTTGTAGTTCCGTTTAGTCTTGTTTTACACATTTAAGCGACAAATAAGTGACAATTTGAATGCTTAAAGGGCTATAATTCTTGGTACAACGCCATCTTATTGTTTATATGCCTGCTATCTTGAGGATTTAGAGCCGTTGGGCCTTAACTTCATCAAACTCGGGCTTCAAGACGTGCTCTTTAATCCAGAAACCAAGCAAATTTACACTCCGAACACGAATCAAACAAATTTCATAACGAGGGATTCTGGAGGTTCTGAAAATGAAGAGAAAATCGAAGAAGGAAAGGAGGGAATTTAGGTGTGCAAATAGAAATACGAAATGACAGCGTGTTAATAGATGGCTACGTCAACGCCGTGGCGCGGGATTCACGGCCTATGCTTTCTGAGCGCGGTGAGAAGTTTGTTGAACAAATAAGCCCAAAGGCTTTTCAGCGGGCGATTGACAAGAACGAAGACGTCTTATGCCTCTTGAACCATGAACCTTCAAGGATTTTAGGTTCAACGAAGCAAGGCAACATCGAGCTTTTTGAGGACAATATCGGCCTGCGGGCTATTTGTAAGATTACAGACGCTGAAGTTATTGAAAAAGCTAAGGCGAACCGGCTTCGGGGGTGGAGTTTTGGCTTTGAGGCTGTAAAAGAGCACGAGGAGCCGATTGCAGATGGCTTTAAACGGCGGTTTGTTGATGAAATGAACCTGGCCGAAGTTTCGATAATCGATGAGCAGCGCATCCCGTGCTATGTTGGAACATCGATTGAGACAAGGGCCGATAAAACCAGCAAATTAGAGTATCGCGGCGAAGACTTTAAGGCGAAAATCATCGATAACACGCGGCAACCAAAAGTCGATTACTCGCAATATGAGCGGGTAATTGCGGAAATATCAAAATAAAAAGGAGACAGATTGACCATGGAACTAAAGTATTTGACGGAAAAAAGGGCTG
>CAREUR010000043.1 GCA_948968885.1 uncultured Eubacteriales bacterium
TCACCGCCACGCAATACAAGGAAATCACAGGCGAAGACTTGAGCAATTAACCGGGTTATCGGCAAGAATATAGATTTGCTGCCTTTAAAAGGGCAACAAGTCTATATTTTTTTGCCTTAATTAGAAAACGGAGGGATAAAAAATGTTCAAAGGAATCGATGTGAGCGTGCATCAAGGGCGAATAGACTGGGAAAAAGTCAAGAACAGCGGAATTCAATTTGCGATTTTGCGGCTTGGAATCGGAAGTAATATGTCCTCGCAGGATGACGCGTATTTTGAAGCAAATGTGCAAGGTTGTGAAAGCGTCGGGCTTCCGTGGGGAGCGTACCTTTACAGTTACGCATTAAACTTGGAAGATGCCAGAAGCGAAGTTCAACACGCCTTGAGGCTTCTAAACGGCAAAAGGCCAGAGTACCCGGTTTTCTTCGATATGGAGGACGCCGACGGATACAAGGCAAAGCACGGCATGCCCAGTAATCAGGGCCTGGTTGACATCTGTAAAACGTTTTTGCTTGGAATTGAGGAGGCCGGCTACTATGCATCTCTGTATGCTAGCCTTTCTTGGCTCAATAATCAGCTGAATTCCAGCGAGCTCGACCGGTTCGATAAATGGGTTGCTCAGTGGAACACGTCTTGCTCGTACAAAAAGCCGTATGGAGTTTGGCAATACACGGACAGCGGTAAGGTTGATGGCATCAACGGCAACGTCGACATGAACATCGCATACACGAATTACCCAGAAATTATCAAAAACAGCGGCCTAAACGGCTTTACATCGGGCAGTAACTCAGCCTCAACGCCGGAATCGTGTCAAGGACTGCGGACTTATACCATCAAAAAGGGCGATACTCTGTGGGATATCTCAAAAAAATATTTGGGCACGGGCACGAGATACCCCGAAATCATGAGCTTGAACGCGCTTAAGTCAACTACAATTTATCCCGGCCAAATTTTAAGAATCCCAAATTGACGAGGTACGATATGGAGAATAAAACTTTCGAAATTATGATTTTTGCTATTCTAATCGAAGGCATCATCACTTACACGAACCAATTTTTAATTCAAGAAAATTTCTGCTGGCAGATGGCTTTAAGCCTGGCTTTAGGAATCATCGTAGCTGTCGCATACAAGCTGGATTTGCCATCGTACTTTAATTTAGAATCGGATATCCCCTACGTTGGCTGCATCCTGACCGGCATTTTGCTTTCCCGCGGCAGCAACTACCTTTTCGATATGCTAGAAAAAATCTTGAAATTACAATAGAAAAACCGACAAAAAATTAGCGTCTCTTTCAACAAGGGGCGCTTTTTTATTGTCTAAATGTCCTTACTTCAATCAGTCAATTTTTTGTCTTTGGGATTACTCTAAAAGCCAATCAGCCGAGACATGCAATGCCCTTGCTAACACTTTCAACTCGATGTCTGTGATGAACCTTTTTCCGCATTCTATTTTTTGTATGGCGTTCTTATCTAAATCCAGCCCCTCCAGTTGCAGCATATCGGCCAACTTTTTTTGAGAGGTTTTAGGAATCATACTTTTTCTTAACTTCGCAATTTTTCTACCGGAAATATTTAAGCTTCCGTCTGAGTTTCTATTTTTATACATGCCAACCCCTCCATTTATGACATTTAGTAGTTGTCATTAAACAAAGTATATGTTATAATCAGGAAATAATTGACACTTAGTTGATGTCAAGAAAAAATTAATTATGGTAGGAAGATAAAATGCAAATGCACTATATCAAAAACAACAAGGAACTTGCGAAAAACATGCGGTTCCTTCGAAAATGCTATGGTTTTACGCAACAAAAAGTTGCAAAAAGTATGGGGATAACTCGTTCATCATACAGCTACTATGAGACTGGCAG
>CAREUR010000044.1 GCA_948968885.1 uncultured Eubacteriales bacterium
TTTCACGGTATTCCGGCGCTTATTTATGTACGCGTAGGCGTTGCCGTTTAGCAAATAATCGCGAACCATCGCCTTTTTAAACTGTGTGCCGTCAAGAGCATCTTTGGTGTCTTCGTTTAAAAGGCTACACCGCGCGTCTTCCGGCACTTCTACGGTTTTCCGCTTGCCATCGATGATCTCCTCTTTATACAGTTTTACCGGTATCATCGAAATCGTCTCGCAAATTAAATTCACGCACCGCGCCACGGCGGGAATATTCAGTGCCTGCTTTTCAGTTATGGTTTCATCGCTCAAAAGTGCACTTAAAATCACGTCATTTGCGACCTGTTGCGGCTCTTCGATATTTCTTTTTTGAAAATTAAATAGTTTCATGCATTGTCGCCCTCCTTTGTGCAACAAAAAAGCCATATACAGATCTCTGTACACAGCTTTTTTCGTTTTTATGTTTTTTAAAATAAGTCTGAGTGGCTCCCTGTGCGGGTTAATGTTAAGGTTAGCTTTCCCTCTTCCAAAAGATATATAAGCAACCAATCTGGCTGCACGTGGCATTCTCTAAAACCTTTGTACTTGCCCGTCAATTCGTGGTCCCTGTATTTCTCTTCCAAAGGCTGCTGGTTTGCCAATTTTTCAACAATTTCCTTTAATAGGCCAATATCCATGTGCCGTTTCTTTAACAATTTATAATCTTTTTTAAATTTTGAGGTTAATTTTACTTCTAACATTCCTTGTCAAGCTCCTCAAAAAGGGCATCTATACTCTTATAACCTTTCCCATTTTTGCTGACTTCTAGAGCTTCTTTCATAGCCTGTTCCGTTTCAAAATTATATCTTGGAACTTTTACATTAAAAGGAAGCCCGCCATTTAAAACAACTTGGCTAAAAAATATGTTAACGGCCTCAGACATAGACATTCCCAATTTTTTAAGAAGACTTTCCGCGTCACTTTTTAAATTAGAGTCAATTCTCATGTGTAAAGTCTCAGTTTTTGCCATATTGTGCACCTTCCTTAATTTAATATATTCATATTATATCACAAAATTTACACAATATCAATACAAATTAACACATTTTTAAAATATTTTAAATCACCTGGACAACCCAGTCGTCGTTGAAAATCACGTCCTGCTGCAATAGATAGACCGCGTTAATGAGCGCCACCACCATGTCTACCTTGCCGCAGGACTTTTTCTTTGTGACATAGCGGTTCATGTTCGTATCGTAGGTGCAGCGGGCGTTTTC
>CAREUR010000045.1 GCA_948968885.1 uncultured Eubacteriales bacterium
CCTGCGGCTTATCAAGCCCCTTCTCAAACTCTAAGTTTGCAGCGTTCCTCAAAGCTTGCAGCGCCTGGGATTCGCTCATTTCATCTCCGATTTTTATCTCAGAATAGTGAATCCGCGTGACTTTTTCATTTACATAAGTATCAATGAGCGGCGATACAACGTACTTTTCCGGCAACTTCAAAAGTGTCTGACCGTCTTCTCTAAGGCCCGTCGGCATAACTTTCGTTGCAACACCGGATAAATCAGTAACAAACCGCAGCCCAGTGAGATTTTTTCGATATCGAATCGATACGCCGCGGTCAGCTCCAAGCTGAGATTTCATCCACACCGTGAAATTATCGCGCTCAAGCTCGCCTCCCCAGACCGTTATGAAGGAGTTGTCCGCGCCCAATATCGCATTGACGGGGTTCATCATCTGATAATAGGCTGTGCCTTGCTTCGTGATATCCGAATCGCCTGTAAACGGCGTACCATCTAAGATTCTCGATATCGCAAGCGCTCCATCCCCGGTAGGCCGGGTGTCTTCGATGAAATAATCCAGCAAATCGTAGAAAATGTGGCGGCAGTAAAACACCGGGTTTCCCAGCATATCGATGTCCGTGTTGTAAACCCTGAAAAGCTGCGGGTTCTTGGGCGTTGGTGCCTTTACAACTTGCTCAATTTCAATATCCGAAAATCCCCGCGGCATCGTGAGTTTCAAAGAGTATTCGCCGTTTAATTCTTCGCTCACAATCGCCTCAATCGGCTGCAGCACGCGGATTCCGTTGTGTGAAAAATCAGTTTCATTCCTTTCGTAAAGATTAATTATCACACCCACCTCCAATTGGGCTGTATTTCAAGCTTTGTGACGTTCCCACTCCACGTGATATCGTTCTGGCCTACGCTCAAAGTTGGGAACTCACCGCGCATCCTACTATTCATCGACGCCGTGCCGCGGTAAGCATTCTGCATCTCGCTATTCAGCGTGATTTTGTCCGTGATTCCCGTCAAATAGACGTTTTGCCCGTTCACTTTTAGAGTTATATTTCCAGTGCCGAAAACAGTGATAATTGGCTCAGAATCAAACGTCCCAATATTGAAAATCTTAAACGGTTC
>CAREUR010000046.1 GCA_948968885.1 uncultured Eubacteriales bacterium
CTTTCTCTTCCTCCGGCTACTTAGATGTTTCAGTTCACCGGGTTCCCCCCGTATACCTATGGATTCAGTATACGGTACATGAGGTCTGCTCATGTGGGTTTCCCCATTCAGAGATCTGCGGGTCATCGGATATTTGCTCCTTGCCGCAGCTTATCGCAGCTTATCACGTCTTTCATCGGCTCTCAGTGCCAAGGCATCCACCCTGCGCTCTTGTTCGCTTAACCTGACTTCCCAGTCCCCCTGCGGGCCGGCTGGGTCTTTCCATACATAGCGTTGTATGTCAGGCATGGTTTTGTTGTTGTATTTACATTGCTTTCATTAAATAACCAAAACTGATTTATTCCTAAATCTGTCTGGCTACCTCGGATGTCTTAACCTTATTCTTTTCAGAATAATGGATATTTAAGATTAATTTCTGTATTCGGTTTTCAAGGAACAGCCTGGGAACCTGATGTCTCGTTCCCGATGGGCTTAAGTGGACTCGAACCACCGACCTCACGCTTATCAGGCGTGCGCTCTAACCGGCTGAGCTATAAGCCCCCATTTTTCATTTGCTCATATCTGGAATATTTTCAAACGCAGTCCCTGCTGCGGTCTGGGATATTCCCAATGGAGACGGAGAGATTCGAACTCTTGACCCCCTGCTTGCAAGGCAGGTGCTCTCCCAGCTGAGCTACGCCCCCATTTTTATAATCCGGCAGCCACCTGCTCTCCCATATCGTCTCCAATATAGTACCATCGGCCGTCTGGGTCTTAACCATCGTGTTCGGGATGTGATGGAACTAAAGTTCCACGGGTGTCTCCCCCGGACGCATCGCCACCGGAAATTGTCTCTGCCCCTGGCAGATAAACAGTAATGCAACTCCCTACTCGTTCCTTCCCTAGAAAGGAGGTGATCCAGCCGCACCTTCCGATACGGCTACCTTGTTACGACTTCACCCCAGTTACCGGCTCCACCTTCGGCAGCTCCCTCCTTGCGGTTGGGTCACTGACTTCGGGCATTTCCGACTCCCATGGTGTGACGGCCGGTTAGCTTCTTGGCGGCGATGTGGAGTCGGAGAGCTGCGCTGGAGAAGAA
>CAREUR010000047.1 GCA_948968885.1 uncultured Eubacteriales bacterium
CATACAGAGAGTTGGTCATGCGCAAGCATGATCGGATCATGAAAGTGTCCCTCAGTTCGGACTGGGGTCTGCAACCCGACCCCACGAAGCTGGATTCGCTAGTAATCGCGCATCAGCCATGGCGCGGTGAATACGTTCCCGGGCCTTGTACACACCGCCCGTCAAGCCATGAAAGCCGGGGGCGCCTGAAGTCCGTGACCGCGAGGGTCGGCCTAGGGTGAAACCGGTGATTGGGGCTAAGTCGTAACAAGGTAGCCGTACCGGAAGGTGCGGCTGGAACACCTCCTTTCTGGAGCGGACGTTTCTTTTACGGTTTGTTGTCATGTCCGGCTCTTGTGCTGAAGTCTGTTTGTGAAATATAAGGAAAGCAGGTACGTGATGACACGTATGGTTCCGTAAGCGCGGCAACCGTCGGCATAGTCCTATAGCTCAGTTGGTCAGAGCGCCACACTGATAATGTGGAGGTCGGCAGTTCAAGTCTGCCTGGGACTACAGTCAGGTTCCTGAGCCGGTGTTTTCCGTATTCGGGGGATTAGCTCAGCTGGCTAGAGCACCTGCTTTGCAAGCAGGGGGTCAACGGTTCGAATCCGTTATTCTCCACTTTTGGGACTCGCCTTTCCGCATGTCGGAGAGGTGACGTTTTCCAGACGTTCTTTGACATATTGACACACAATACATGAGTACGAAACTCATAGCAAATGCCTTTCTTTTTTTTGAAGGAGAGGTATCTGTAGTAAAGCGTCTGTCGTGCTTTATAAGTATGACAGCATGAAAGCAAGTAGTTCAGGGCGCATGGTGGATGCCTTGGCTCACGGAGGCGATGAAGGACGTGATAAGCTGCGACAAGCCGCGGGTAGGAGCAAATATCCCTTGATCCGCGGATTTCCGAATGGGACAACCCGTCAGTCAGCCGGACTGACATCTTTGCGAATGCAAAGAGGCTAACGCAGGGAACTGAAACATCTTAGTACCTGCAGGAAGAGAAAATAACAATGATTCCCCCAGTAGTGGCGAGCGACCGGGGAAGAGCCCAAACCGGCGTTGTGTCAACGCAATGCCGGGGT
>CAREUR010000048.1:0-330 GCA_948968885.1 uncultured Eubacteriales bacterium
TCGTTCGAGGCCAAGGTGTTCAACCGCTGGGGCAAGAAGCTCTATGAATGGAACGACATAGAAGGCGGCTGGGACGGACGCAGCGGCGGGAAGAATGTTCCCGACGGCGCCTATTATCTGATTGTCAAGGCGCGCGGTGCCGACGGCAAAAACTATGACGTGAAGAAAGTGATCAACATCCTGCGCGGCTTCAGCGACAAAGGAGGACTGACGGAATAATAGAGGAATGAAGACAAACGAAGATGAAAAGATAGAAATATTCGGGGCCCGCGTCCACAACCTGAAAAACGTGGACGTGACCTTGCCCCGCCACAGCCTGTCCGTCATCAC
>CAREUR010000048.1:450-703 GCA_948968885.1 uncultured Eubacteriales bacterium
CTCCGCATACGCCCGCAACTTTCTCGACAATCTGGAACGACCGGATGTAGACAAGATCACGGGCCTGAGCCCGGTCATCTCGATAGAGCAGAAAACCACGAACAAGAATCCGCGCTCTACGGTGGGAACCGTGACCGAGATTTACGATTTCCTGCGCCTGCTCTTCGCCCGGGCCGGTGATGCCTACAGCTATGTCACGGGACAGCGGATGGTGAAATACACGGAGGAACAGATTCTCCGGCTCATCCTTTCC
>CAREUR010000048.1:786-1039 GCA_948968885.1 uncultured Eubacteriales bacterium
CTACAAGGAACTCTTCGAGACGGTACGCAAGAAAGGATTTCTCACCGTGCGCGTGGACGGCGAGATACGCGAGGTGACAAAAGGCATGAAGGTGGACCGCTACAAGAACCACGACATCGAAGTGGTCATCGACAAACTCGTGGTACACGAAAAAGACGGGGAGCGGCTGCGCAAAAGCGTGGCGCAAAGCATGCAGCAGGGCAACGGACTGATGACCGTGCTGGATGCCGCAGACAACTCCGCCCGCTTCTTC
>CAREUR010000049.1 GCA_948968885.1 uncultured Eubacteriales bacterium
GGGTACTGAGATGTTTCAGTTCCCCGGGTTAGCCCCTGCAAAGCAGGTGCCGGAATCGCTTCCGGCGGGTTGCCCCATTCGGAAATCCGCGGATCAGGGAATATTTGCTTCTCCCCGCGGCTTATCGCAGCTTATCACGTCCTTCGTCGCCTCCGAGAGCCAAGGCATCCTTCATGTGCCCTTGTCACCTTTCTCTATGACCTTGGCGATGCCATGTCTTGTTGCACGGCATCTGTTCTTGATCTTCATCGTTCTTCGTCACGAACATCCTCGCGGTCTCCTCAGTGTCATGCAGTCATGCCATTCTTTGTCTGAACGGTCTTCCTGAATGATACTTGCTCGGAGTCTGTCGCCAGTCTCTTCGCCTGTGTCGATTCGATTCTTTTTAGATTTCTCGTTGTGTCAATTTGATTTGCCTGCGCATCGCGACTTGCGTCTCGATACGCCAGCTTTCCAATATGTCAATGTCCTCTTTTTCGTGTGGAGAATAACGGATTCGAACCGTTGACCCCCTGCTTGCAAAGCAGGTGCTCTAGCCAGCTGAGCTAATCCCCCCTCCCTTGTTGGCGGCGCCATAATCCTTCGGGATTACCGCGACCCGTGGGCCGCTGCGGCTTCCGCAACTCGGTTGTAAGGTCAATAGACTTGCGAAGCAGTACCTGAGCCGTCTCTCGGACGGATCCCTGCTGTCGTCGTTCCTGTCAACAGGCCCTCGCGGACCCGAACGGAACACTGTCGGCTCCAGAAAGGAGGTGTTCCAGCCGCACCTTCCGGTACGGCTACCTTGTTACGACTTAGCCCCAGTCACCGGTTTTACCTTAGGGCGCTCCTTGCGGTTGCACACTTCAGGCACTCCCGGCTTCCATGGCTTGACGGGCGGTGTGTACAAGGCCCGGGAACGTATTCACCGCGCCGTGGCTGATGCGCGATTACTAGCGAATCCAGCTTCACGGAGTCGGGTTGCAGACTCCGATCCGAACTGAGACAGGTTTTCAGGTTCTGCTCTATGTCGCCATATGGC
>CAREUR010000050.1 GCA_948968885.1 uncultured Eubacteriales bacterium
GCGCCACAGCGTTTACGTAGCCATCTATTAGCACGCTGTCGTTTCGTATTTCTATTCTCACACTAAACTCACCTCCCTTAAAGCTCGATTCCATAGACGTTTTTCCAGGCTTCTGCCGGATAACTGTTGACGCTGCCGTAATTTGCATCAAAAGCCTTGTTCCAGCCGAGCCCGGCGCTTTGGCAGTACTTCTTAAGGTCTTGCCAGTTGTATTTTCTGCCCGTCTCGAGTTCCACCTTCTTTACCGTCGCGTAGGACATCTCAAGGTCAAGCTTGATTTTTAGTTTCTCCGCCTCTTTCGACTTCTGGCTTGCAGTGTTCATGGCTGTGGCCGTCTTTTTGTCCGATATCCAAGCCTTGGTGCGTATCGCCTCGTCGCGCTGCTTTTGCATCAGCTCTTTTTGCTCAACTTCGTCGGCATATAGCCGCAAGGCTTCTGGATAACTTTTGGGAATTCTGGAGTATGCGCCAGTCTTCCGAATTTCTGGCAAGACCTCGCTCGTAACCCATCGCTTAAATTTTTTCGCACTCGGCAACTTGCTTGATAAAATCAGGCTGTAAAGGCCGCTTTCGCTGATGACGTACATTTCGCGATTTTGACCTGAGTCGGTAAAACACCGGGTCAGCTTATCATCCTCGTCAACATGCCGTTTTAAAGCATCCGATGGGTCTTTATATCCTAAAATTAACGCAACATCCTTTCCCACAAAATACGGCTCATCATTGATTGTTACCGTTCGGACCTCGCCAAAATCCTCATTTTTGAATATTGTCAGTTCGTTCATTTTCTGAGTCTCCTTTTTCCGTTATAGTGTTTATTTGATTCGTGTTCGGAGTGTAAATCTGCTTGGTTTCGGGGTTAAACAGCACATCTTGAAGCCCCAGCTTGATGAAGTTAAGGCCCAACGGCTCTAAATCTTCAAGATAGCGAACTTCGTCAATCTGCATCAGGTTTGAATCTAGAGCGGTCTTATATGCCTCAAACCGCGTCTTTATGTCACCTTTGATGATTTC
>CAREUR010000051.1 GCA_948968885.1 uncultured Eubacteriales bacterium
ACAAGGGCATCCTTGACCAGGATCCGAGTGGCTTTGTTCATTATGGAAACCACGCCGGATTGATGAACATCCAAGACTAATCTTGCAAGCCGATTAAATCGTCGTCCGGAAATATCCCTGCCTCACATTCCAGTTATGTCATGTTTTTTCGCGAGCTTTTGGACAAACAAAAAAAGCAGGTTGCCCTACTCTTTTAAAATCAAGAATTTTTATTTTAATATAAAAAATCGCGACATACTAGGCACTGTATCAATAGTCGAGTCAAAATATGTCTAATCACTCAACTTTTGATACAAAGCTTATGCAATGTTCATATCTATATTCTTGTTTGTGATTTGTTTAGTTGCTCAAATCTTCGCGCGTAATTTCCTTGTATTGCGCAACTGTGATCAATCTTTTCTCGACGGATTTGGCCATTACTTTTTACACAAGGCCTTAAGATATGCCAGTCCAGCGGAACGCTGGTCGGTTAGGGGTTCCAAAGGGGAATCGAAATCCCCTTTGAACGTTTTTGGTTACTTTTTTCGTTACAAAAAAGTGACTTAAATTCGATTTTTACAAAAGTATTGCTAACTAAATAAAAACCCCTGAATAAAGGTTGACATTGTACTTTACTTGCAAATGTGACCAATAATTACGAGAAATCTTAGTCAATGAATGGATATGTGCATAAGCAAGCATGAAAGATTTGTACTTAATAACATTGCGAATTTGTGCCAATTATTTTATAATATAATTATTTATTGTTATTACAATTTTTGCCATTTACGCACAAGTTTTTTAACTGATCCTCGCAAAAGATACAGCTAATATTGACTTTTAGACAAATTTATTGTATAATATCAACAATAAGTTTAAAGGGGGCTGATTTTAGTGAAAAAGATAAAAAAAGATATGGCAGAATTTTACAAAAAAATATTTTCGAATGCTGTTTTAAAAAATAGGATTCAAGAAAAAGCCAAAAAAATCGTAACAGAGGC
>CAREUR010000052.1 GCA_948968885.1 uncultured Eubacteriales bacterium
TATTCTCCATATTGCACCTCGTTAATTCGGTATTCTTAAAATCTGGCCGGGATAAATTGTGGTTGACTTAAGAGCATTCAAGCTCATGATTTCGGGGTATCTCGTGCCTGTGCCCAAATATTTTTTTGAGATATCCCATAGCGTATCGCCCTTTTTGATGGTATAAGTCCGCGTGCCTTGGTCTGACTCAGACGTTGAAGGTGAACTTGTGCCCGCTGTAAAGCCGTTTAGGCCGTTGCTTTTGATGATTTCTGGATAATTCGTGTAAGCTATGTTCATGTCGACGTTGCCGTTGATGCCGTCAACCTTGCCGCTGTCTATGTACTGCCAGATCCCGTACGGCTTTTTATACGCACAGGACGTGTTCCACTGCGCTACCCATTTATCAAAACGGTCGAGCTCACTGGAATTCAGCTGATTATTGAGCCACGAAAGGCTCGCATAAAGCGATGCATAGTAGCCGGCCTCCTCAATCTCAAGCAAAAAGGTTTTGCAGATGTCAATCAGGCCCTGGTTGCTTGGCATTCCGTGCTTCGCTTTGTACCCGTCGGCGTCCTCCATATCGAAGAAGACCGGGTACTCCGGCCTTTTGCCGTTTAGCAGTCTCAGTGCGTGTTGAACTTCGCTTCTGGTGTCTTCCAGGTTTAATGCGTAACTGTAAAGGTAGGCCCCCCACGGAAGCCCGATGCTTTCGCAACCTTGCACATTCGCCTCAAAAAAGGCGTCGTCCTGCGAGGCTATATTGCTGCCGATTCCAAGCCGCAAAATTGCAAATTGAATTCCGGTGTTCTTGACTTTTTCCCAGTCTATTCGTCCTTGATGGGCGCTCACATCGATTCCTTTGAACATTTTTCATACCTCCATTTTCTAATTAAAGCAAAAAAATATAGACTTGTTGCCCTTTGCAAGGCAGCAAATCTATATTCTTGCCGATGGCCCGGTTAATTGCTTAAGTCTTCGCCCGTGATTTCCTT
>CAREUR010000053.1 GCA_948968885.1 uncultured Eubacteriales bacterium
GCTTCCCGTAAAACAGAAAGCGGCATTTTGCATGTACATATTTTATTTATCAAGAGCACCACCCTGTTTCTCCATATTTTTGAGATTTTAGAAATACGGAGAGACAACGAAATGATAATAAAATATGAATTTATAGACGGAAAAAAGATAGAGATTGCGGTATCAACAGAACTTGGACAAGTTATATTGCAATTTGATAAAGAAGCTAAAAACAAGGATAAACGTGAAACCAGACGACATCAAAGCTTAAGTGAGGTGCAAAACAAAAGTGATATGCTCATAGATAAAAATGTGAATATTGAGGAAAACTTTTTAAAAAGAGTTGAGGTGGACAAGTTATATGAAGCAATATCAAAACTTAAACCCGCAGAGCAAAAGCTAATACATAAACTTTATTTGGACAAGCATCCGATGACACAAGTTGAATATGCAAGACGAAAAGATATTAGCAAGGTCGCTATGTGGAAAAAAGTACAGCGTATAAGAGTTAGCGGCTTTTCTAGAAATATCAACGAATTAAGGGCATTGTGTAAGATTTTTGCGCAGTACTCTTGCTATTTGCCAGAGTTTCAAAGACTGCTTGCGGATTGTAAATTAGGAAAAATAGATATGATTATTACAAAATCAGTGTCAAGATTTGCAAGGAACACCGTGGCGATACTTCAAATTGTGCGAGAACTTAAAGCTATAGAAGTTGACGTGTATTTTGAAAAAGAAAATATACATAGTATGTCAGGGGATGGCGAGCTGATGCTTACCATCCTCTCTTCATTTGCGCAGGAAGAAAGTCTTTCTGTAAGTGAAAATTGCAAATGGCGAATTAGAGATAAATTCAAGCAGGGTATACCTACAAATAATGCTATCTTAGGATACGAAATAGTCAATGGAATTTTTAAAGTCATCCCAGAAGAAGCAAAAGTTGTAAAAATGATTTTTGAAAATTATTTAAGCGGTATGGGTAAAAAT
>CAREUR010000054.1 GCA_948968885.1 uncultured Eubacteriales bacterium
CCCGGGCCTTGTACACACCGCCCGTCAAGCCATGAAAGCCGGGGGTACCTGAAAGCCGTGACCGCGAGGGTCGGCCTAGGGTAAGACCGGTGATTGGGGCTAAGTCGTAACAAGGTAGCCGTACCGGAAGGTGCGGCTGGAACACCTCCTTTCTGGACGGCATGCCTTATGGTCTGCTTTTATAGGGGAGTCTTAGGTTGCTTTAATGGTAATTGTCCCTGTCCGTGTGGCATTTTCTCTGCCAAGTATGTGAATCTGTATATAGAGGGAACGTTGAAGCTGGGCGTTCCGCCCGTTTCAGGCCGTTCTGCCAGTCCTATAGCTCAGTTGGTTAGAGCGCCACACTGATAATGTGGAGGTCGGCAGTTCAACTCTGCCTGGGACTACCCGTGCTAAGGGGGGATTAGCTCAGCTGGCTAGAGCACCTGCTTTGCAAGCAGGGGGTCAACGGTTCGAATCCGTTATTCTCCACTTCCCGCAATTTTATTTGCGGCACGCTCCATGACATAATGTACAATCTGACAAGCAACGAAGGAAAACAAGGTTCTGAAAAAGAAAAATAAGCCCATGCGCGAGATAGTTTTCGTGTGTGGATGTCCGTACTTTCCTGTTTGGGAAGTATCGGGCCATGACAAGAACAGAAGGGCGTACGGTGGATGCCTAGGCTCTTACAGGCGAAGAAGGACGTGATAAGCTGCGAAAAGCCGCGGGTAGGTGCAAATGACCTTTGATCCGCGGATGTCCGAATGGGAAAACCCGGCAGGCTGAAGGCCTGTCATCCGCTTATAGCGGAGGCGAACGCGGGGAACTGAAACATCTTAGTACCCGTAGGAGAAGAAAATAAGAATGATTCCCCCAGTAGCGGCGAGCGACCGGGGAAGAGCCCAAACCCGTGATGTCGAGGCATGACGGGGGTTGTAGGACCACGTTGTCGGATATACATGCTGAGGAGAAC
>CAREUR010000055.1:0-264 GCA_948968885.1 uncultured Eubacteriales bacterium
GGAGCTGCCCGACACTCATGTGACGGCCCACGTCCTCCGCCACACCTATGTCACCCGGCTGTTTGAGGCGGGGCTGGACATCAAGGAGATCCAGTACCTGGCGGGCCACAGCACCGTGGACATGACCCTCCGGGTATACACCCATTACGACCGGCGCTCCCGGGAAGGGAAGACCGCCGAGAAAGTGAGAGAAGCTATGCGGGAAAACGCGTGACACAAGGGGTCAAAAAAATTTGCAACAGATTTGCAACAACGTGCCCCCAA
>CAREUR010000055.1:331-883 GCA_948968885.1 uncultured Eubacteriales bacterium
GGTTCAAGGGGTTTCGGCTGGTGGAGACAACAGAACTCGAATCTGTGACCTCTTGCGTGTGAAGCAAGCGCTCTACCGGCTGAGCTAAGCCTCCATATATGGTGACCCGGACGGGAATCGAACCCGTGTTACCGCCGTGAAAGGGCGGTGTCTTAGCCGCTTGACCACCGGGCCGTGGTGCCCGAGGCGGGCGGAATCAGAGCGGGCCCCGAAGAAGCGGCCATCGCCGCTTCTTCGGGATGGTAGCGGCGACTGGATTCGCCCTGACAGGGGCAAGGTTTAGTGTAACCCATCTCGCTTAAAATGTCAACCTTTTTTTCTAAATTCAATGCAGGTTTTTGTGCGGGCGGGCAGCTGTGCTGTCCGCCCGCACTTTCCCGTCACAAAACAGGCGGGAGCAAACCCCGGTTTAATCCGCCAGCGCTGCGGTGATAATGGCCATGGAGTAGACCTCCATGGCGTTGCAGCCCCTGGACAGGTCGTTGATGGGCGCGTTCAGGCCCAGCAGGATGGGGCCATAGGCATCGAAGTTGCCCATGCGCTGGGCTATCT
>CAREUR010000056.1 GCA_948968885.1 uncultured Eubacteriales bacterium
TTTACCTTTTTTAACAAACAAAGCTTTATACCAACAATAAACAGCAGTGGATAGTGACAAATTAATTGGAATAATTTGGATAAAATTGAGAGTAAATAAGCAATTATTTAATTCGCAGTCGCAAAAAGCTAAATAGCAACGGTTAGGTTCAAAAAGCTTAATAAATAGCAGATTAGCGGCAATTAAAAGAATAATTTGAATTTTGCGGCATGTCGGGAAAGGCCATAGAAGCAAGATTTTTGAGGTAACTCGGGTCTTGCTTCTATTTTTTAGGTAACACCATATGCAGCAATTTTTCTTTTATTACATCCGATATCCATAAAAACCTCCGAACTATTAGGAAAATCAACATAATTCGGAGGAAATATAATGAACAATCGCGATAAAAACGTAAAAAACGAATTAGCTTATTTTTATGCAGTGATAAAAAATATGGATAAAAAGGACCTTATTAAACAGTCAAAGATAAATAAATACGAAATATCACTGGATGAAATTTTGTATGACCAATTTTCTATTACAGAAGATATGGACAAGCATTTAGAAGAACAGAACTTACTTAATTGGATTGAGTCGATTGAGAACCCCAAATTATATGAAGCTGTAAAAAATTTATCAATTGATGACCAGGTTTTTCTAAGCTACATAATAAAATATTAAGAATTCTAAAGCATAATTTGTTAAATAGGGAGAAATAATTCTATCGACAAATTTCACGGATAAAAAAAGGCCCAAAAAGACTCTTTATATATAGAGGGATTTTTCATTTCTCTATTTAAACTTTGAAAAT
>CAREUR010000057.1:0-424 GCA_948968885.1 uncultured Eubacteriales bacterium
ACCAAGCGCGCTACCAACTGCGCTACACCCGGATATTCTGTTAAAAAACTGTAAAGCAGATAGGGAAGTGGGCGGGCCGCAGCCCGCCCACTCGTTTTGGAGGCGCCACCCAGATTTGAACTGGGGCATCAGGATTTTGCAGACCCTTGCCTTACCACTTGGCTATGGCGCCGAACACTATATTATATTCAAAAAGAAGTGCTTTAGCACTTCTTTTTGAAATTTTTATGGAGCGAGTGACGAGGCTCGAACTCGCTACCTCCACCTTGGCAAGGTGGCGCTCTACCAGATGAGCTACACTCGCAGCGACAAATGGTATTATAGCAGAACTGCGGCCAAAGTCAACCCCTAAATTGGAAAAACGGAAAAAATTTTTCAGGCCGCCGGCTGGGACAAAATGCCCTCCAGCGCCCCCTGGTGGACG
>CAREUR010000057.1:490-724 GCA_948968885.1 uncultured Eubacteriales bacterium
CACAAACTGAGAGCAGAAGTAGTGGTGCCGCCGCTGAAGGGACAGGTTGAACCAGCAGGCCAGCACACCCAGCACGCTGTAGTGGTACTCCTCCCGCTGGACATACATGGAGCGCAGCCTCTGCCGCAGACGGAGGTAGGTCTCCTCGCTCACCTTCAGCTCATAGAGGCAGCAGGGGACCGCCCGGCGGTACACCGTGACCTGTTCCTCCACCAGGCCGGCGGGGAGGGCCAG
>CAREUR010000058.1:0-288 GCA_948968885.1 uncultured Eubacteriales bacterium
CAAGCTCGTTGGTTTGGGCTCTTCCCTTTTCGCTCGCCGCTACTCAGGGAATCGATGTTTCTTTCTCTTCCTGCAGCTACTAAGATGTTTCAGTTCACTGCGTCTACCTCTTGCTAGCTATGTATTCACTAGTCAAGTAATCAGCGACTAAGCTGATTGGGTTGCCCCATTCGGAAATCTCCGGATCAAAGCGTACTTACCGCTCCCCGAAGCATATCGGTGTTAGTCCCGTCCTTCATCGGCTCCTAGTACCAAGGCATTCACCATGCGCCCTTCATAACTTAACCT
>CAREUR010000058.1:365-694 GCA_948968885.1 uncultured Eubacteriales bacterium
CGGTGTTCTCGGTTTATTGTTTTGTTAATAAAGAAATTAGATAGTATTTAGTTTTCAAAGTACAAACTCTATCAACCTTCCGGTTGATAATGGAGAATAACGGAATCGAACCGATGACCTCCTGCTTGCAAAGCAGGTGCTCTCCCAGCTGAGCTAATTCCCCATATGGGCCTAAATGGACTTGAACCATCGACCTCACGCTTATCAGGCGTGCGCTCTAAACCAGCTGAGCTATAGGCCCAAATAAGCGTCTTATAGGTTAAAATTTTAAGAGGTAAACCTCTCAAAACTAAACAAAGTTTCTCCGATGTGTAGGTTCCGTTTTATTC
>CAREUR010000059.1:0-254 GCA_948968885.1 uncultured Eubacteriales bacterium
TTTTATGTTTTCTTTTTGCCCAGCCCATGGTACATCAGCTACATTATCGTAATTTTTCATAGCTCTTTTGCCAGGAATAACCATTATGCCGTTATCAAAAAGCATATATTTAACATTACTTCCTTTTGCGCTGCAGTCGCCAGATTTAATTATTTTAGGTGCTTCTTTTTTCTTATCTTCATCGTCGTCTTGGTAATTATTATTGTTGTCCTGCTTAAGTTCTTTTGGTTCTGGACGAATTTTTTCACAGAATG
>CAREUR010000059.1:325-666 GCA_948968885.1 uncultured Eubacteriales bacterium
GTCAAGGTTTGTCTCTATAAAACCATATACCAAATGTAAATTCAAAGATTTGCGGGCTAAAAATTCTCCAACACTAATTTGTAGTATGTCATCGTCGTCATCATCAATTTGCTTATGATTTTTTTCTAATTCAAATTTTACTTTTTTCTTATTAAGTTTTTCTAGTTTTGAACGAATTTCATTACAGTATGAAGAAAGCGCCTCACTAGTTCTTCCTTTTCTTTTTTGGTATTGCTCAATTTTTTCGCAAACCTTTTCCGCTACCCCTGGGTATTCCCTTACCAATTCGCCAGCAGGGTGTACTCCTATAAATTCATTTATCAAAGATAACTTTAAGCCTT
>CAREUR010000060.1:0-325 GCA_948968885.1 uncultured Eubacteriales bacterium
TCCTCGTTCGCCTCTGCACCCTATGTATTCAGATGCAGATACACCTTGCGGTGTGGGTTCCCCCATTCAGATATCTGCGGATCAATGCTCGTTTGCCAGCTCCCCGCAGCTTTTCGCAGGCTGCCGCGTCTTTCTTCGCCTGTGATCGCCAAGGCATCCGCCACATGCACTTAGTCACTTGATCCTATAACCCTGCCGCCTATTGCCCGGCCGGGTCACAAGTAACTTGGTTCTTTGTGCCCATATGCTGTCAATGTCTCATGCTTGAGAAATCTCAAAGTTTTAACTTTGCTTGATTTCCAATCACTACCCGTCTTGACTGACT
>CAREUR010000060.1:348-662 GCA_948968885.1 uncultured Eubacteriales bacterium
CGTTAGATTTTTCAATCTTTCCGAATTGTTAAAGAACGTATTGTCAAAAGACAATATCAAAGCGCGTCAAACGCGTTTTCATCTTGTCTCTTGTTGGTGGAGGTAAACGGGATCGAACCGTTGACCCCCTGCTTGCAAAGCAGGTGCTCTCCCAGCTGAGCTATACCCCCGTCTCAGAACTATGGTGGGTCTTGATGGACTTGAACCATCGACCCCCGCCTTATCAAGACGGTGCTCTAACCAGCTGAGCTAAAGACCCATCGTCTTTTCATTTATCGACTGCCGATAAGAGTGAGCGCTGAATGAATTCAAAC
>CAREUR010000061.1:0-295 GCA_948968885.1 uncultured Eubacteriales bacterium
CAAGTTGTAAAGGCGCCAACGCCCAAGAATCCGCAGCTTTTCAGAGTTTACAACACGGATATCGATATGTTGGGGAACCCGGTGTTTTACTGCCGCCATATTTTTTACGATTTACTAGATTATTTCATCGAAGACACCCGGCCTACCGGCAACGGTGCAGTTGCAATATCAAGAATCTTAGATGATACACCGTTTGCAGGAGATTCAGATATCACGAAGCAAGGTACAGCCTATTATCAGATGATGAACCCCGTCAATGCTGTCTTGGGCGCGGACAATTCATTTATAACGGTCT
>CAREUR010000061.1:413-647 GCA_948968885.1 uncultured Eubacteriales bacterium
GCTGCGGTTTGTTACAGATTTATCTGGCGTTGCAACGAAGATTATGCCGACGGGCCTTAGAGAAGACGGCCAGACGCTTTTAAAGTTGCCGGAAAAGTACGTTGTATCGCCGCTCATTGATACCTACGTGAATGAGAAAGTCACGCGGATTCACTATTCTGAGATAAAAATTGGAGATGAAATGAGCGAATCCCAGGCACTGCAAGCTTTGAGAGATGCTGCAAACCTAGAATT
>CAREUR010000062.1:0-245 GCA_948968885.1 uncultured Eubacteriales bacterium
TATTAAAGTTTCTTTTTTGTTTTACTTTTTTCTTTGAAAAGAAAAAAGTAAATAAGAAATCTAATCTTAATGGAGATAGCGAGATTCGAACTCGCGACCCCCTGCTTGCAAGGCAGGTGCTCTCCCAGCTGAGCTATATCCCCTCTCACATTTACCATGGGCTCAAGTGGACTCGAACCACCGACCTCACGCTTATCAGGCGTGCGCTCTAACCGGCTGAGCTATGAGCCCATCAAAAAATCTGG
>CAREUR010000062.1:361-646 GCA_948968885.1 uncultured Eubacteriales bacterium
ACTTCTGTGTTCGGTATGGTTACAGGTGTTTCCCATAAGCGTATCGTCACCAGATTTTCTCTAATATCAATTATAAAAACTCAAAACTGAATAATTGTTTTCCGCTTATCTCCCTAGAAAGGAGGTGATCCAGCCGCACCTTCCGATACGGCTACCTTGTTACGACTTCACCCCAGTCACTGATCTTTCCTTCGGTCACTCCCTCCCTCTCAGGTTGGGTCATGAACTTCGGGAACTACCAACTCCCATGGTGTGACGGGCGGTGTGTACAAGGCCCGGGTACGT
>CAREUR010000063.1:0-236 GCA_948968885.1 uncultured Eubacteriales bacterium
AAAATAAAAAACGATTGTTTTAGTTAAAACAATCGCGTATAAATTTTTAGAACGAGACGATAAGTTGCATTTTGAATTTTTCCTCACCAAATACTGAGTGTGGTATATCTTTAGGCATAATCAAGGTTTCGCCTTCATTTAGGATGAAAATGTCATTGTCAACTGTAAACCTTCCCGTTCCTTCAAGAACCGTTACCATGGCGTCTCCGCCGGAGGCGTGAGTCGAAATTTCCTCA
>CAREUR010000063.1:378-642 GCA_948968885.1 uncultured Eubacteriales bacterium
GGACAGCATTATACCATAAACAATGTAAAAAAACAATTTATCAAAAGTAGAATCAGTTAAAAATAAAATTTAATAATTAAGGTTAACTAAAAGTCGATAGGAGGTGAATAAAAATTGCGAATAGAAATACGAAACGACAGCGTGCTAATAGATGGCTACGTGAACGCCGTGGCGCGGGATTCACGGCCTATGCTTTCTGAGCACGGTGAGAAGCTTGAAAACAGAGCGAATAACCTGGAATTCACCACTCCATCGGTCGAGGCT
>CAREUR010000064.1 GCA_948968885.1 uncultured Eubacteriales bacterium
ATTTGAACTCCTTGCAAGCCAGCGCTTTGATTATCGCAAGTGCGTCAACGTTGCTGTCACTAATTTCTTCTTTCAGCCGCTCATCCGATGAAGTCTGGATTGTAGTATCGAAGATCGGCCAATTATTCATGTACAAGTTGGTGTTAAAGTTGATGTCATCGGGCCCAATCACATTGTCCTTGACCTTCAAGGAATCATCGGCAATCTCAATATCTTCACTTATGCCATTCCACGCAGTTTGTACGCTCTCGACGTTCTGCGCAATTTTCGCACTAAGCTCAGAGCTATTCAGCTTTTTCGAAACCTCAGTGCTGATCGCATCCGTGGTTTGTCTCAGCTCGCTCTTTGTAGCATAAGTGCCGGCCGCATCGGTCTTCTTGACGTACGTAGCCTCGATATTTGCCGCAAGTTCCTCATCCGCAGCCTTGAATTCCTGCGTGACCCTCGTCTCAGTGCCCGAAATCTCAGTGTTGACGGCAAGTTTTGCCTCTTCGCCGATCTTATCCGTGTATTGCCGCTGGACGTCGCCGTATTTAGGGTTTGCGTTGCCCAGTGTGACTTTATTGTATCGCTTTGACAGCGCGTCAAACTCGAATCCGATGACCTTTGTAACTAAATCGATGTTCA
>CAREUR010000065.1:0-230 GCA_948968885.1 uncultured Eubacteriales bacterium
GAGGTAAATAACCATGAACAGCGCAGATTATGAACATATTCCATCATATCGCCTCGAAAGAGACAACACGATTGGAGAGTTATGCACCCGTGATGAAGTTAGTGGTGAATGGGTCAGCAAGATGTTTTTTGCACATGATATCAATGCCGTTTGCCTTCGCCTGGAAGCTGGCATTCCTGCTCTTCTTGCAGAGGTGATTCCCGCCAATATGGAAGTAGTTAAAGTGGGGG
>CAREUR010000065.1:378-624 GCA_948968885.1 uncultured Eubacteriales bacterium
GGCCGCTTTCCTATGTGCTGATATTGTCCAGATAGACAACAAACCCGAACCCGTCCCCGATGGGAAACAAGTTCGGATTATGTTGCTTTGGTGGAGATAAGCGGGATCGAACCGCTGACCTCTTGAATGCCATTCAAGCGCTCTCCCGCACATCTGGGGTACTACCCCAGATGTGCGAGAGAGCGCTTCATTTTTAGAGAGCGGCCATTATCCTTAGAATTTTGCCTGGGTGGCATATCCCAGCTG
>CAREUR010000066.1:0-287 GCA_948968885.1 uncultured Eubacteriales bacterium
CTAAGCGGTCTTCCCGGCGCCACGCATGATGTCTTAATAACTCAAACCAACTCCTACGGCAACATTTTCCCCGCGGTGCCTTTGAGCTTTAAAATCCTAAAAATACCGACAAGTTCCGACTTTGACTGCATTCTGCCAGCGAGTTTGGGGTAGACGGCACAGAAAAGCAAGTCATAATAAGGCCGAAAGACGGTATAATCGGCATGGGCGAGATTACCCTCACAATATATGTTGATTCGAACGGCAACGAAAGCACTACCGCTCCCACTAACCATGGAATATACTGG
>CAREUR010000066.1:356-612 GCA_948968885.1 uncultured Eubacteriales bacterium
AACTAAAAATGTAGAAATCAGCAAAGACAAAATTTTTTAGGAAATTAAGATTTTGCCTCCAACTTTAGGTTTTCATGGTCCAGCGGGACGCTGGTCGGTTAGGGGTTTCAAAGGGGAATCGAAATCCCCTTTGAACGTTTTTGGTTACTTTTTTCGTTACAAAAAAGTGACTTAAAAATAAAATTTGGCTGAGAATGAATCTAGCAACATATTAATGATACTCCTGTCCATAGCCTAAATTAAATTCCAGGGTGCA
>CAREUR010000067.1 GCA_948968885.1 uncultured Eubacteriales bacterium
GGCGTTGGGATTATTGAAGAAAACAATGAGCTCTTAAAAGTTGCATATACGACGCTGAAGTTCGAGCAAAACCTAGTATCCACGGGCGGCAACAAGAAGGGCTTTATAAACGCCAAGAACCGGCTTACTAAGGAGGCCATAGACGCATTAAAAACTGCGTGGGATAAGTTTTATTCGAATAACGAAGAAAAAATGATTATTCTAAAAGACGGACTGACCTTCCAAGAAGCCAGCAATACCAGCGTCGAGATGCAGTTGAACGAGAACAAAAACTCGATAAATAATTCGATTTTGGACATTTTCGGAGTGCCTACAACCTGGGACTGGGAAACCTTCATAAAGACGGCTATAATACCGATTCTAAAGACAATTGAATGTGCGCTAAACCGGGACTTGCTTCTTGAAAAGGAGAAGAAGTCCCTTTACTTTGCCTTTGACGCAAAGGAAATCATCAAAGGTGACATAAAGACGCGCTTTGAGGCATATAAGACCGCCCTCGATTCGAACTTGATGCAGATTGACGAAGTGCGCTATCTTGAGGATTTAGAGCCGTTGGGCCTTAACTTCATCAAACTCGGGCTTCAAGATGTGCTGTTTAATCCAGAA
>CAREUR010000068.1:0-252 GCA_948968885.1 uncultured Eubacteriales bacterium
ATACGCCAGAGGAACAAAAAATTTTCAAGACCTCTTGACAAACGGAAAAAAAATGCTATAATATGCTTGCGCGTTGGACGTGCGGGTGTAGCTCATCTGGTAGAGCGCCACCTTGCCAAGGTGGAGGTAGCGAGTTCGAGCCTCGTCACCCGCTCCAAAATAGCAGCAAAGGGACGCAAGCGAGTGAGTCGTTTGCGTCCTTTTGCTGTTGCGGACCTAATATTGAAAATAATCGGGCATGATTTTTGTTTC
>CAREUR010000068.1:356-596 GCA_948968885.1 uncultured Eubacteriales bacterium
AGGAAAACCTTTGGAAAAAGGAGATAATGTCATGATCGTAACGCAAAAAAAGCCCATTGACGAGCTGATGGGTATGCTCGGCGACGCGAAGAAGATTGCCATCATCGGCTGCGGCAGCTGCGCCACCGCCTGCGCCACCGGCGGCGAGAAGGAGGTGGCCGAGCTCAAGACATACCTCGAGAGCCAGGGCCGGACTGTGGTCGCCACCTCCATGTCCGACTATTGCTGCATGAACCTGAC
>CAREUR010000069.1 GCA_948968885.1 uncultured Eubacteriales bacterium
GGACTGACTTTTTCAGGGCAGCGTTCCATGTAAAGCCCGAGCTCACGCGAATCTATGTCTTTGAAGATGCAATAATTAATGCCAACCACCTCCATTTTGTAAAATAAAAATAGCCCTAATCCTTTTGAGATTATGGCTATTTATTGCGAACCAGTGAACGTCTTTGACAAAATAACTAAAGTTTTATATAATAATTTTCGGATGTTACCAAAAACGGTAGGCGGTCCTCCCAGCAAGGGAGGTGATAGCGCACGTACATTACGTTAGATGAATTATTGCAATTCGCCTTAGTAATTATAGGTGTTATCTCTCTTGTACATACAATTAACAAGAGATAAATTGCTTTTTTTATAGCTATTTAGAAATAGTTACATAAAAAAAGAAATAACCGCCAACTTCCAAAACGTGGTTATTTCTTTTAACCATCAAGGGAGTACCGTCTATCGGTAACATCCTTTTGTCTTATTATAATACTTTAATATTTTTTTGTCAAGCAATTATGTGAAAATTTTTAACCATATGCAAAATTGCTGCGCCTTGAGTAGAACTCCAGCTCTTGAGCGAAGGCCTGCACGTCCTGCGCGCGGTTGTT
>CAREUR010000070.1 GCA_948968885.1 uncultured Eubacteriales bacterium
CTCTTCCTGCAGGTACTTAGATGTTTCAGTTCCCTGCGTTCGCCCCCTCCTCACGGGAGGGTGCCGGAATCGCTTCCGGCGGGTTGCCCCATTCGGAAATCCACGGATCTCGGGATATTTGCTCCTCTCCGTGGCTTATCGCAGCTTGTCACGTCCTTCTTCGCCTCCGAGAGCCAAGGCATCCCCCATGCGCCCTTAGTTGATTCCGTTATCTCTTTAACTTCCTCAGCTATGCTGCATTTGTTGTTTGCCATTTGACTTTTACCTCCATCTGCCCTCAGGCTGATGGAAGCGCTCGTTTAGAGTTTTCGATTACTCTTGTGATTTTGAGTTTTCTACTCTGTGTCTTCTCGCTGACCTCTGCTCTTATCTCGCAGCGGTCATGCTTCCAGCCTTGTCATTGTTCTCTTTTTCTGGTGGAGGATATCGGATTCGAACCGATGACCCCCTGCTTGCAAAGCAGGTGCTCTAGCCAGCTGAGCTAAACCCCCGTCCGACCCGCCGACACCGCTATGTCCGCATCCCTATCGGGAGATTCCGGAATGGCGTCTGTGCGCTGTCGTTATATCGTTGCTACAGAAGATGGACCG
>CAREUR010000071.1 GCA_948968885.1 uncultured Eubacteriales bacterium
TCAAGGGTTTTAGGTTCAACGAAGCAAGGCAACATCGAGCTTTTTGAGGACAATATCGGCCTGCGGGCTATCTGCAAGATTACGGACGCTGAAGTTATTGAAAAAGCTAAGGCGAACCGGCTTCGCGGCTGGAGTTTTGGCTTTGAGGCTTTAAAAGAGCACGAGGAGCCGATTACAGATGGCTTTAAGCGGCGGTTTGTTGATGAAATGAACCTGGCCGAAGTTTCGATAATCGATGAACAGCGCATCCCGTGCTATGTTGGAACATCGATTGAGACAAGGGCCGATAAAACCAGCAAACTTGAATACCGAGGCGAAGACTTTAAAGCAAAAATCATCGATAATACGCGGCAAAAACCGAATATTGATTATTCGGATTACGAAAAAATCTTAGAAAAAATCAAAGGAGAATAAAACTATGGAACTGAAGTATTTGACAGAAAAAAGGGCTGAAAAGCAGGACAAAATGCAGGAAATTTTGAATTTGGCAAAAAAGGAGGAACGCGCAATGAACCCTGATGAAATCAAGGCTTTTAACGATTGCAAAACTGAGATTGATGAGATCGATAGCACAATC
>CAREUR010000072.1:0-267 GCA_948968885.1 uncultured Eubacteriales bacterium
TATGATGGGTATGTTAACGTTTGGGTGAACAATAACGTAACAATAAAAGCAAGTGGTAACCCAAAAGATAATTATAAAAAGATAGCTGCGTTTACAAATGATATTGAGCAACAGAAAGATTTTTTTATGTATAGAATATGCTCTTGCGCTGTTGTTGAAAATAAAGATGATGCAAACTTTTTAGCTATGAATTCTGAAAATGAACTTAAGCATATTAAAATGGACGCTGACGGTAGAGATGGTGGCAACGTTGGAATTTTTGGCAGT
>CAREUR010000072.1:339-577 GCA_948968885.1 uncultured Eubacteriales bacterium
CGCCCTTCCCAATATGGAATGTATATAAAAGTTATTGAAAACTCTGATGGAAGTAAAACAGTCTCATATGGACACGCATCTGAAGGCTATGTATCATATAAATTTCGTCATTTTCGTCAACTTTTAAATTAAAATCTTAATCGTTTTTTCTTGGAATAATAAAAAATATGTTTATAACCGCATAATTTTGTGACATAATATCAATAAGTCTATTATTTTTAATATGACTGTAAAAATT
>CAREUR010000073.1 GCA_948968885.1 uncultured Eubacteriales bacterium
CATTGAAATTGAGCAAGTTGTAAAGGCGTCAACGCCCAAGAACCCGCAGCTCTTCAGGGTTTACAACACGGATATCGATATGCTGGGAAACCCGGTGTTTTATTGCCGTCATATTTTCTACGATTTGCTGGATTATTTCATCGAAGACACCCGACCTACCGGGGATGGATCACTTGCGATATCAAGGATCCTAGATGGGACGCCGTTTACAGGCGATTCGGATATCACGAAGCAAGGCACAGCCTACTATCAGATGATGAACCCCGTCAATGCTATATTGGGCGCGGACAACTCCTTCATAACGGTCTGGGGCGGCGAACTTGAGCGCGATAACTTCACGGTGCGGATGAAGTCTCGGCTTGGAGCCGACCGCGGGGTTTCGATTCGATATCGCAAAAACCTCACTGGGTTGCGGTTTGTAACTGATTTATCCGGCGTTGCAACGAAGATTATGCCGACGGGCCTTAAAGAAGACGGTCAGACGCTTTTGAAGTTGCCGGAAAAGTACGTTGTATCGCCGCTCATTGATACCTACGTGAATGAGAAAATCACGAGG
>CAREUR010000074.1 GCA_948968885.1 uncultured Eubacteriales bacterium
GCGGATGCGTTGCCACAACCGCGGTTTGGGCTCTTCCCCGGTCGCTCGCCACTACTGGGGGAATCATTGTTTATTTTCTTTTCCTGGAGGTACTAAGATGTTTCAGTTCCCTCCGTTTGCCTCCACACCCTTGTGTGGATGACAGCGCTTCACGCTGTCGGGTTGTCCCATTCGGAAATCCGCGGATCACAGGTCATTTGCACCTACCCGCGGCTTATCGCAGCTTATCACGTCCTTCATCGCCTCCGTGAGCCTAGGCATCCGCCATGCGCCCTTTCTTACTTTCGCCTCTGATTATTCCACACGGCTACTCTGTTCGCCGCGGGAGCTCATACTTCAGTTTTCTGTTTTACTCCGGATTTCTGTTCCGGAGTGAGCCTGCCTTATAGACAGGCTGCAGTCTTGCTTGTGTCAGAATGTCAAAGATCTATTGCCGTAATAACGGCATCGTGGAGAATAACGGATTCGAACCGTTGACCCCCTGCTTGCAAAGCAGGTGCTCTAGCCAGCTGAGCTAATCCCCCGA
>CAREUR010000075.1 GCA_948968885.1 uncultured Eubacteriales bacterium
CCTTGGCCGCCACCGCCAGGGGCACGCCGATGGAGTGCCCGCCCCCCAGCACCAGGGAAACGGTGGGCTTTGACATGCCGGCAATCATCTCCGCGATGGCCAGCCCCGCCTCAATGTCGCCCCCCATGGTGTTGAGCAGAATGAGCAGCCCGTCCGCCTCGTCGCTCTCCTCCAGGCTGGCCAGAAAGGGCAGGATGTGCTCGTACTTGGTGGTCTTGGCCCCGGAACGCTTTTCGCCGTTTTCCGCCGGTCTGGTCTCCTCAGTCATGGAAAAACCCCCTTTTGCGGTAGCTTTTCCGCAAAAGGGGGTTTCTATCCGTTACAGCGGATCCAGGACCATGAGGATCTCGTCGCTGTCTACTTCGTCCACCTCGCCGGTGTGGCGGAAGCCCAGCTTTTCATACAGCAGCCGGGCGGGCTCGTCACCCTCCACATAGCACAGGCTGGCCTGGGAATAGCGGCCGTCTGCCCGCATCTCGTCCAGGGCCATCCGGGCGGCGGCCTC